>VXLW01000049.1 GCA_009841435.1 Dehalococcoidia bacterium
GGGCCGGGTGCGCCCCCGGTCGCTGCCCCCCAGGGTCGCCCACTTGGCGGGGGGGGGGGGGCGGGGGGCCCGGGGGGTTGGGGCGGCGTTCGAAGGCGCACTTGGGCGAGTAGCAGCGCTCGCCCTTCAGGTAGAGCTTGTCGCCGCGACGGCGGCAGATTCGGCAGACGGGGCCGGTGTAGCGGGCCATTGCTAGACGCGCCTCCTCTTCGGAGGGCGGCAGCCGTTGTGGGGGATGGGCGTGACATCGCGGATCGCGGTCACGTCGAGCCCGGTGGCCTGGAGGGCGCGGATGGCGGCCTCGCGGCCGCTGCCGGCGCCGCGCACGAAGACCTCGATGGTCTGCATGCCGTGCTCCTGGGCGCGGCGGGCGGCGGCCTCACCGGCGAGCTGGGCGGCGAAGGGCGTGCTCTTGCGCGAGCCCTTGAAGCCGGTCTGGCCGGCGGTGGCCTGCGCCACGACGTTCCCGTTGGGGTCGGTCAAGGTGACGATCGTGTTGTTGAACGAGCTCTTGATGTAGGCGCGACCACGGGGCACGGACTTGCGCTCGCGGCGCCTGGATCGGCGGGTTCCCTCGGGCATTCGCTCGTTCTCCGGTTACTTCTTCGTGGCGGCGCGACGGCGGCCGGCGACGGTCTTGCGGGCGCCGCGGCGCTGGCGTGCGTTGGTGCGCGTGCGCTGCCCATGAACAGGAAGGTTGCGGCGATGGCGCTGGCCGCGGTAGCAGTTGATCTCGACGAGGCGCTGGATGTTCTGGCGCACTTCACGGCGGAGGTCGCCCTCGACCGTGTAGTTCTTCTCGATGAAGTCGCGAATACGCACGAGCTCTTCGTCGGTGAGGTCGCGCGTGCGCGTTCCGGGGTCGACGCGAGTGGACGTCAGGAGCTGGCTCGCGCGGGTCGGGCCAATGCCATAGATGTAGCGCAGCGAGATTTCGATACGCTTCTCGTTGGGGATGTCGACGCCGGAAATCCTCGCCATGACCTAGCCCTGCCGCTGCTTATGTTTCGGGTTCTCGCAGATCACCATGACCCGTCCGTGACGGCGGATCACCTTGCATTTGTCACAACGCCGTTTGACCGAGGCCCGAACTTTCATGATCGCCTACCAACCCGCTGGTGTCCAGCCAAATACGCACTCACGGAAGGGTCAGCACCTCCGGGCGCTGACCTTTCCGGATCGCGATGGTGTGCTCGAAGTGACAACAAAGGCTACCGTCCTCGGTGGCCACGGTCCAACTATCGTCCAGCTCCCGCGTGCGGGGACTGCCGACGTTGACCATCGGTTCGAGGGCGAGGACGAGACCGGGCTTGAGGGGCGGACCGCGGAAGCGGCGCCGGTAGTTCGGCACCTGCGGCTCCTCGTGCATCTGGCGGCCGACGCCGTGCCCGGTGTACTCGCGCACGATGGAGTATTCGGCCGGGATGGCATCCTCGATGGCGGCGCTGACATCGTTCAGGTGCTTACCCGTGCCCATCGCCTCGATGCCGGCCCAGAGGGCGCCCTCGGTGACGTCCATGAGGCGCTGCGCCTCAGGGCTGATCTTGCCGACGGCCACCGTGATGGCGGAATCGCCGACGAACCCCTTGTAGGTGGCGCCGAGGTCGAAGGTGACGATGTCGCCTTCCTCCAGAACGCGGTCTCGGGGGATGCCGTGCACAAGCTCCTCGTTGACACTGGCGCAGACGTTGGACGGATAGGGCGGCTTGCCGGCGGGGTCGTAGCCGCGGAAGGTTTCGGTGGCGCCGTGGCTCTTGAACCGCTCCGAGACGTAGGCCTCGACCTCGAGGAGGTTGAGGCCGGGCCGGACCATCTCGCGGATGCCGGCGAGGGTCTGGCCGACGATGCGGCCAGCCTCGCGCATGGCGTCCATCTCCTTCTCGGACTTGAGCATGATCGGCATAGAGCTACCCGAGCGCCTCCAGGAGGTCGGCGGTGACGGAATCAAGGTCGCGCTCGCCGTCGATTTCGCGGAGCACATCCGCATCGCGGTAGTGCCCGATGAGGTCGGCGGGCGGCTTCATCTTCTCGAGGCGGGTACGGACCACGTCCGGTCGGTCGTCGTCGCGCTGGTAGAGCTCGCCGTCGCATGTGTCGCAGGCGCCCGCCTTCCTGGGGGGATCGTTGCGTTCGTGGTAGACGGCGCCGCATGCGCGGCAGAGCCAGCGACCGCTGAGGCGGGCGACAAGCTCCTCGTCCGGGACGGAGATCAGGAGGGCGTGGTCGATGGAGCTGCCGCGGCCTCCGAGGGCCTCGTCGAGGGCGGCAGCCTGCACGACATTGCGGGGGAAGCCATCGAACATGGCGCCCTCGGCGGCGTCGGGGCGGGCGATCCGCTCAAGCAGCATCTTGATGGTGACCTCGTCGGGGACAAGCTCGCCCTGGTCCATATAGCTCTTGGCGAGGGTGCCGAGCTCGGTGCCCTCGCGCACGTTCTCGCGGAACATGTCGCCGGTCGAGAGGTGGAGCAGGCCCGTCGATGTGGTGAGGCGCTGGGCCTGGGTTCCCTTGCCCGCGCCGGGAGGGCCAAGAAGCACAACGAACATGGCTAGCGGATGAACCCTTCGTAGTTCCGCATGAGGAGCTGGGCCTCAAGCTGCTTCATGGTGTCGAGCACGACGGCGACGACGATGAGGAAGCCGGCGCTCGAGATGGTGAGGGCCTGGACATCGGTGGTGAGGCCGATGAAGAACGGGGCAACCGCAACCGCCCCGAGGAAGAGCGCGCCTCCCCAGGTGATGCGGGTCACGACGCGTAAGAGATAGGCCTCGGTGGGAGGCCCCGGACGGATGCCCGGGATGAAGGCCCCCTGTCGCTGGAGGTTCTTGGCGATGTTCTGCTGGTTGTACTGGACGATCGTATAGAAGAAGGCGAACCCCACCACCAGGACGAACAGCACGAGCCAGTAGATGCCGGTGCCGCCGCCGCCGCGGCCACCCTGGAACTGGTTGACGAAGAAGTCGGCGACAGTCTCGACCCAGCCGCCCGCACCGGAGAAGTAGCCGGCGACGACGGCGGGGAGGATGACGATGGAGAAGGCGAAGATGAGCGGGATCATCCCGGCCATGTTGACGCGCAGGGGGATGAAGCTCTGGCCCTGTTGACGGTACATCCGTCCTCCCCGGAAGGAGGATCTCGCGTACTGCACAGGCACTCTCCGCTGAGCTTCCTGGAAGAAGACGATGACGAAGATGAGGGCGACGGCGAAGAGCAGGATCGCGGCGACCGCGATGATCGAGCTGGTCGAGATGTTGGGGACGAGACCGGGGAGGACGGCGACGATGCCGCCGAAGATGATGAGGGAGACGCCGTTCCCGATGCCGTGCTCGGTGATGAGCTCGCCAAGCCAGACGAGGAACATGGTTCCCGCGCAGAGTGTGAAGAGCGTGGCGATGGTCCCAATGAAGTCGTTCTGGAAGCCGAAGTCGCGGATGACGGCCGAACCGCTCTGGTTATTGATGAAGATGATCTGGCCGTAGCCCTGGACGAAGGCGAGGGGCACCGCCATCCAGTGGGTGTAGACCTGGATGCGGCGGCGTCCCTGCTCACCCTCCTCCTGTAGCGCGCGCAAGCGCCCGGAGAGGGGGGTGACGATCTGCATGATGATCGAGGCGGTGATGTACGGGTAGACGCCCAGGGCGGCGACGCTGAGGTTCTGGAGGGCGCCGCCGGAGAAGATGCTGAGGAAGTCGAGCACGGCGTTGCCGTCGAAGGCCTGGGCGAGGGCGTCGCGGTCCACGTTGGGGACGGGAACGTGGGCGACGAAGCGGAAGATGATGAGCATGCCGATGGTGAAGAGCAGCTTTCGCCGCACTTCTTCCTGGCGGAAGGCGTCGACCATGGCCTGCAGCAGGCGCGGGCGGTTGGTGCCCGGGACGGTGGTGGTCTCGCCCATGAACGACACGGCTCGGCGCTCCTACCCCTCGGCTTCGGTCTCGGTGTCGGCTTCGGCTTCGCCGATCAGGGTGACGGTGCCGCCGGCGCCCTCGATGCGGGCGCGGGCGGCTGCGCTGATCTTGTGGGCGTGCACGTTGAGGGGGCGGGAGAGCTCCCCACGGGCGAGAATCTTCACGGGCTCGCGCAGGTGGCGGAGCACGCCGATCGCGAGGAGCGACTCGGGCGTGACCTCGGCGCCGTCCTCGCAGCGCTCCTGGAGCGTGCCGGTATTGACGGGCTGGTAGGCCACGCGCCACTTGTTGTTGAAGCCGCGGAGCGTGCTCATGCGGCGGATGAGCGGCATCTGGCCGCCCTCGAAGCCGAGGCGTATCTTGCTGCCGCTGCGGGACTTCTGGCCCTTGAGGCCCTTGCCCGCGTAGGTGCCGCCCCCGGCGCTATTGCCGCGGGCCAGACGCTTGCGGTTGCGGGTCGCGCCGCGAGGCGGGGCGAGTTCGTTGGCGTGGATGCTCACGAGGCTTCCCCTGCTTCTCCGTCATCTACATCGACGAGGTGACCGACCCTGGCGATCATGCCGCGGAGGGCGGGGCTGTCGTCGTGCTCGACGGTCTGGTGGAGGCGACGCAGGCCGAGCTTGCGGATGGTGTCCTTCTGCCGCTGGTTGTAGCCGATGGCGCTCTTGCGCCACGTGATCGCGACTTTCGCCATTTATGTCGCCTCCGCCGCCGCGGACTCGGCGATGATCTGGAGGCGGCGCTCGCGGGCGACATCGGGATCGCGCAGCGTGGCGAGACCCTGCACGGTGGCGCGGGCGACGTTGATCGGATTGCGGCTGCCGAGCGACTTGGTGAGCACGTCGGTGACGCCGGCGGCCTCCATGATGGCGCGCACGGCTCCGCCGGCGATCACGCCCGTGCCGGGGCTGGCAGGCTTCATAAGGATGCGGGCGGCGCCGAATTCAGCGACATAGTCGTGCGGAAGGGTTCCGCCCTTGAGCGGTACGGAGAACATCTCCTTGCGGGCGATGGCGGCGCCCTTGCGGATCGCTTCGGGCACCTCGTTGGCGCGGCCGAGGCCGATGCCCACGCTGCCGTGACCATCACCCACGACCATCAGGGCCGTGAAGCTGAAGCGACGTCCGCCCTTGACCACCTTGGCCACCCGGTTGATATAGATGACCTTCTCGTTGAGCTCGTCGCCCGAGTTCTCGAAGTTGCCCATCAGAATCCCAATCCGGCTTCGCGCGCGGCCTCGGCGAGGGCCTTCACGCGGCCGTGGTATTTGTAGCCGCCCCGGTCGAAGATGACCTCGGCGACGCCGTGCTCCTTCGCCCGGTTGGCGATAGCGGCGCCGACCGCGGCGGCTCGCTCGACCTTCGGCTTGCCGGCGATCTCGCCGGCAAGGTCGGCATCGAGATCGCTGGCGGCGGCGATGGTGTGCCCGTGGTCATCATCGATGACCTGGGCATAGATGTGCGAGGCGCTGCGGAACACGTTGAGGCGCGGACGCCCGGCGGTTCCCGCGACGCTCTTGCGCACGCGCCGGTGGCGGCGATGGCGGGCGTGGTAGCGGTTGGCCTGGGCCATCAGATTCCCACCTTTCCGGCCTTGCCGGCCTTGCGGCGCACGTACTCGCCGAGGTAGCGGATGCCCTTGCCCTTGTAGGGCTCGGGCGGGCGAATCTTGCGGATATCGGCGGCCACCTGGCCCACCTGCTCCTTGTCGATGCCGCTGATGTTGATGCGCGGTCCCTCGACTGCGAAGGTGATGCCCTCGGGGGGCTCGACGATGACGGGATGGGAGAAGCCCACAGCGAGCCGCAGGCTCGAACCCTCAAGCTGGGCCCGGTAGCCGACACCCTGGACCTCGAGGGTCTTGGTGAAGCCATCGGTGACGCCCACGACCATGTTGTTCAGGAGCGAGCGGGAGAGGCCGTGCAGGGCGCGGTGCGTGCTGGCGTCGCTGGGCCGCGTGACCACGACCTCGTTGTCCTCGATGGCGAAGCGTATCTCGCCGGGGAAGGTGCGCTGCAGCTCACCCTTCGGGCCCTTCACGGTGATGGCGTTGCCATCGCCCAGGGTGATCTGGACACCGGAGGCGATGGGAACGGGTTGCTTGCCGACGCGAGACATGGCGGCTCCTACCAGACGTAGCAGAGCAGCTCGCCGCCAACTTGCTGGCGGCGGGCCTCCTGCCCCGTCATGACGCCCTTGGGCGTGGAGATGATGGCGACGCCGAGGCCGCCGTAGACACGCGGAATCTCGCGGCGCTGCACATAGACGCGCAGGCCGGGCTTGCTGACGCGCTGGAGCCCGTTGATGACGGGCTGCCGGCGGCCGCCGTAGCTGAGCTCGACCTTCATCGTGGCCTGGGGCTCTTCCGGTCCCTTCTGCACGTCGTAGTCGCGGATAAAGCCTTCGCTCTTGAGCACCTCGGCGATGGCGACCTTGACCTTGGAGGAGGGGATGGTGACGGCATCGTGGCGCGAGCTGACGGCGTTGCGGATGCGGGTGAGCATGTCCGCGATCGGGTCACTCATGGTCATCGGTTCGTTGCCTCCGTAGCGTCCGGGCGGTCTACCAACTCGACTTGGTGACGCCGGGCAGGTAACCCTTGTGGGCCATCTCGCGGAAGGTGATGCGCGAGAGGCCAAACCTGCGAATGTAGGCGCGCGAGCGACCGGTGACGATGCAGCGGTTCTTCAGGCGCGTAGGACTGCTGTTGTTGGGGAGCTTGGCAAGCTCGAACTGGATACGGGCCAGCTCGGTGGGGTTGCCCTGGGCGGCGCGGCGGGCAGCCTTCAGCTCCTCGCGGCGATGGCGGTACTTCTGATACATGGCGCGACGCTTCTCGTCGCGCACGATCTGACTCTTCTTCGCCATGGTGTCCCCCTCTAGTTCCGGGCGAAGGGCATGCCGAGGAGCTCGAGCAAGCGCCGGCCCTCGTCATCCGTGCGGGCGGTGGTCACGATGGTGACCTGGAGACCGCGCACCTTGTCGACGCGGTCGTAGTCGATCTCGGGGAAGACGAGCTGCTCGCGCAGCCCGATGCTGTAGTTGCCGCGGCCATCGAAGGCGTTGGGGCTGAGGCCCTGGAAGTCCCGGATAGCGGGCAGGGCGGCGCTGATGAGTCGGTCGAGGAACTCGTACATGCGCTGGCCCCGCAACGTGACGGAGACGCCGACGGGATTGCCCTCGCGCAGGCGGAAGTTCGCGATGGAACGCTTGGCCCGCTGGATGACGGGCTTCTGGCCGCTGATGGTCTGGAGATCCTCGGCGGCGCGGTCGAGGCTGTTGGCATCGGTGAGGGCCTCGCCCATGCCGATGTTGAGCACGACCTTGGAGAGCCGCGGTACCTCCATCGGGTTCTCGAAGCCGTAGTGCTCACGCAGCTGGCGCACGACCTCGTCCTCGTAGCGGACGCGCAGGCGGGGAAGCGTTGCCTGGGTCATTCGACATCCTCCCCGGTGCGCTTGCTGACCCGCACCGTCGTGCCGTCGTCGCGACGGCGGAAGGTGACGCGGGTGGGCTCGTCGGTGGCGGGGTCGAGCAGCATCACGTTGCTGATGTGCACGGGCCCCTCGCGCTCGATGATCGAGGACTGCTGCTGCATGGAGCGCGCCCGCTGGTGGCGCTTGATCATGTTGACGCCCTCGATGGTGACGCGCTGCTTCTTGCGGTCGACGGAGCGCACGACCCCGCGCGCGCCCTTGCTGCGGCCACTGATGACCACGACCCGATCGCCACGACGAATCTTCGCCGGCATCACAGCACCTCCGGGGCGAGCGAGACGATCTTCATGAAGTTGTGATCGCGGAGCTCGCGGGCGACGGGGCCGAAGATGCGCGTGCCCCGGGGGTTCTCATCGTCGGGGGCGAGGAGGACGGCGGCGTTCTCATCGAAGCGGATGTAGGAGCCGTCGGGGCGGCCGTACTCCTTGGCAGTACGCACGATGACGGCGCGCACGACCTCGCCCTTCTTAACGGGGGAGTTCGGCTGGGCGGTCTTGACGGAGGCGACGATGATGTCGCCGGGGCGGGCGTAGCGGCGGCGGCTACCGCCGAGCACGCGGATGCAGAGGATGGAGCGCGCGCCCGAGTTGTCGGCGACCTTGAGGCGGGACTCCTGCTGGATCACGAGTCGTCCTCCTCGTCGCCCGTCTCCTCGACCTCCGCTTCGGCGGCGGCAGCAGCGGTGGGCGAGGCCTGCACCTCTTCCTCGATGCTGCGGCCGATGTCCTCGGGGGAGACCTCGGCGACGTCGCCGCGCTCGAGGATCTCGATGACACGCCAACGCTTGCCCTTCGACATGGGGCGCGTCTCGAGGATGCGCACGATGTCGCCGATGTTGCACTCGTTCTCGGCGTCGTGGGCCTTGAAGCGCTTGCTGCGGTTGATCACCTTGCGGTAGAGGGCGTGCTGCTTGCGGCGCGCGACGTTGACGACGACGGTCTTATCCATCTTGTCGCTGACGACGACGCCCTGAAGGATGCGAGCGCTCATTCGGAAGCCTCATCGAGCTGCGCGATCTGGCGTTCGCGCTTAACTGTTCGGAGCCTGGCGATGGTCCGCTTGGCATCGCGCAGGGCGCGGTAGTTCTGCAGCTGGCGGGTGGCCTGCTGGAAGCGAAGGGTGAAGAGGGCGCGGTAGGCCTCGTTGATCTCGTTGTCGAGGCGGGCGTCGTCCCACTCGCGTACGGCCGTAGCTTTCTGGTTGGGCATGATTAGATCACCAACTCGTCGCGCTGGACGACCTTCGTGGGGATGGGGAGCTTGTGGGCGGCGAGGCGCAGGGCCTCGCGGGCGACTTCCTCGGGGACGCCGGCGATCTCGAAGAGGACGCGGTTGGGCTTGACGACGGCGACCCACTTCTCGGGGTTGCCCTTGCCGGAGCCCATGCGGGTCTCGGCCGGCTTGGCGGTGACGGGCTTGTCCGGGAATATCCGGATCCAGACCTTGCCGCCGCGGCGCATCTCGTGCGTCATAGCGCGGCGGGCAGCCTCGATCTGGCGGGAATCGATCCAGGCCGGCGCCTGGGCCTGGAGCCCGTACTCGCCAAAGGACACGACGTTGCCGCTCGTGGCCTTGCCCTTCATGCGGCCGCGATGGTGCTTGCGGTGCTTGACGCGCCGGGGCTGCAGCATCAGGCGTCCTCCTGCTGGCGAGCGACGGCTTCCTGCTGCTCGACGGAGATGGCGGTGTGCTGCGGGCCACGGACGACTTCGACGGGGGGAGGCTCCGGGGCGGGGGCCTCTTCGGGCTCGGGCTCGGCGACGGGCGCCTCTTCCTCGAAGTCCATGGGCTCCTCGATCTCTTCCTCAACCTCATCGGGGAGGATGTCGCCCTTGTAGATCCAGGTCTTCACGCCAATGCGGCCGAAGGTGGTGTGCGCTTCGGCGAGGCCGTAGTCGATGTCGGCGCGGAGGGTGTGGCGGGGGACACGGCCGGCGGTCTCGGTCTCGCGGCGGGACATCTCGGTGCCGCCGAGGCGCCCGGCGACGGAGATGCGCACGCCCTGAGCGCCGCGCTGCATGGTGCGCTGAACCGCCTGTTTCACGGCCCGGCGGAAGGCGACGCGCCGCTCGAGCTGGTCGGCGACCGAGCGGGCGACGAGGAAAGCATCGAGCTCCGGGGTTCGGATCTCCTGGATGTTGACGCGGACGCGTCCACCGGTGAGCTCTTCGAGCGAACCACGCAACTCCTCGACGCGAGCGCCGCCACGGCCGATAACGATGCCCGGCTTGGCCGTGTGCACCGTGACGGTGACGAGGTTGGCGTTGCGGTCGATCTCGATGCGGCTGATGCCGGCGTCGGGCAGCAGATCGAGGATGTGCGCGCGCAACTCGATGTCGTCGCGCAGGCGGTCCTTGTAGTCCTTCTCGGCGAACCACTTGGATTCCCAGTCGTAGATGACGCCGAGGCGGAAGCCGTGCGGATGAACCTTCTGACCCACGTTCCTATCCCTCGCGCTCGTCGAGAACGACGGTGATGTGGTTGTGACGCCGGAGGCGCGGAGCTGCGCGACCGCGCGACCGCGCTTTGTAGCGCTTGACGGTGACGCCTTCGTCGGCGAAGGCGCGCTTGATGTAGAGGTTGTCGACATCGAGGTTGAGGTTGTTCTCGGCATTGGAGGCGGCGCTGAGCACGACCTTGGAGACATCGCGGGCGTGAGGCGAGGGCACGTAGCGCAGCAGGGCGAGCGCCTGATCGACGGAGAGGCCGGGCAGGCGTTCGAGGATGAGCCGCACCTTGCGGGCGGAGCCGTTGATGTTGCGCGCGCTCGCTTGCACTTCCATGGCTAGCCGATCCTCGTGCTGCGATCGCTTCTGCCGATGTGACCGCGGAAGGTGCGGGTGGGAGCGAATTCGCCCAGCTTGTGGCCGACCATGTTCTCGGTGACGAAGACGGGCACGTGGCGGCGCCCGTTATGGACGGCGATGGTGAGCCCGATCATGTCGGGCAGGATGGTGGAGGCGCGAGACCAGGTGCGGATGACCTCGCGGCTGCGGGAGTTCCGCGCCTGCACGATCTGCTTGTAGAGCGAGGGGTGAACGAACGGGCCCTTCTTGGTGGAGCGTGACACGGACTACCTCCCCCGCCTGCGGACGATGAACTTGCCTGTGCGCTTGTTGCGCCGGGTGCGATGACCAAGGGTGGGCTTGCCCCACGGGGTCTTGGGACCGGGCATGCCGACGGGCGCGCGCCCCTCGCCTCCGCCGTGCGGGTGGTCGACGGGATTCATGACGGAGCCGCGAACCTGCGGGCGGCGGCGGCGGTGGCGCGAGCGCCCCGCCTTGCCGAGCTTGATGAGGGAGTGTTCGACGTTCCCGACCTGACCGATCGTCGCTATGCACTCGATGCGCACGCGGCGCATCTCGGAGCTGGGGAGGCGGATGAGGGCATACTCGCCTTCCTTCGCCATGAGCTGGGCGGAGGCGCCGGCGGTGCGGACCATCTGGCCGCCACGGCCCGGGGTCAGCTCGACATTGTGGATCTGGGTGCCGGTGGGCATGTTCGAAAGGGGAAGGGCGTTGCCCGTGCGCAGCTCGGCATCGGGGCCGCTCATGAGGCTTACGCCCACCTCCAGGCCGTTGGGGGCGAGGATGTAGCGCTTCTCGCCATCGGCGTAGTGCAGAAGGGCGATGCGTGCCGTGCGGTTCGGGTCGTACTCGATGGAGGCGACCTTCGCGGGAATGCCGTGCTTCTCGCGCTTCCAGTCGATGCGGCGATACAGGCGCTTGTTGCCGCCACCGCGATGGCGAACGCTGATGCGCCCCTGGTTGTTGCGGCCCGCGTTGCGCTTCTTGAGCGACTCGACGAGGGACTTCTCGGGGCGCTTCTTCGTGATCTCCTCGAAGGTGTGGCCGCTGGCATTGCGGCGTCCGGGGGAAGTCGGGTTGAACTGCTTGATAGGCACGACTAGATCCCCTCGAAGAGCTCAATGGTGTCGCCGGGCTGGAGCGTGACAATTGCCTTCTTCCAGTCGGGCTGCTTGGTGACGTTGCGGCCGAAGCGGCGGTTCTTGCCCTTGACGACCATGGTGTTGACGTTCCGCACGGTCACGTCGAAGGCGAGCTCGACGGCCTCGCGAATCTGCGGCTTGTTGGCGCGCAGGTCGACCTCGAAGACGTACTTGTCCTGGCCGGCGAGCGAGGTGCTTTTCTCGGTGATGAGGGGGCGCAGGAGGATGGCGTAGGGATGCAGCTCGCGAGGCATCAGCTGGCCTCCCGACGCCCGCGGGCGGGCTTGACGTTCTCGCCGCCCCAGAGCTCCTCGGCGCGGCGCACGGCGTCCTCGGTCATCACCACGTGGTGCGCATCGACGAGGTCGACGACGTTGAGCTGGGAGGAAGGGAGGGCGCGGACGTGATCGATGTTGCGCGTGGCCTGCACGAGACGGGCGTCGTGCTCGCCGCTGACGACGAGGGCGCGGCGCTCGACGCCGAGGGCGTTGAGCGCGGCTGCCACTTCGTTGGTCTTGGTCTCACCGTCGGCGATGGCGGGCACGACGATGAGTCCGCCGCTGGCGGCATGGCTGCTGAGAGCGGAGCGAATGGCGAGGCGCCGCATCTGCCGGGGAAGGGACTTGCCGTGGCCGTGCGGCTTGGGGCCGAAGGCGATGCCGCCACCGATACGGGTAGCGGCGCGATTCGAGCCCTTGCGGGCGGCGCCCATCCCCTTCTGCCGGCGGATCTTGGCGGTCGAGCCACGAACTTCGCCGCGGCTCTTGGTGCTGTGTGTGCCGGTGTGGGCGTTCGCGCGCTGGGCCACGTAGGCCTGGTGCATGACGGCGCGGTTCGGCTCGATGCCGAACACCTCGTCGGCCACCTCGATCTCGCGGCGCTTGCGGCCCCGGCGGTCTACGACGGGCAGGTTCATGCCTTGCCTCGCGATCCGGCGACGGCGCGCGCGTGGCGGACGCGGACGAGTCCGCCGGGCGGACCCGGCACAGTGCCGGCGACGAAGATGACGCCGCGCTCCTCGTTGCGGCCGATGACTTCGAGGTTGCGCACCGTGGTGCGAGCGGCGCCCATGTGCCCGGCCATGCGCGTGCCCTTGAACACGCGTCCGGGGGTGGTGCCGGCGCCAATGGAGCCGGGGGCGCGGTGGCGGTCGCTCTGGCCGTGGGTCTTGGGGCCGCCGCGGAAGTGGTGTCGCTTGACGCCGCCCTGGAAGCCGCGGCCCTTGGAGGTCGCGGTCACGTCCACGAGCTCGCCCTGCTCGAAGATGTCGGCGCCGATCTGGTCGCCGAGGCTGACCTCGCCGGTGACGCGGAACTCGGCCAGGTGGCGCAGGTTGGGCGCGCCCGAGGCGGCGAGGTGGCCGGAAGCGGGCTTGTTGAGCTTCTTCTTCTCGCCGTAGCCGAGCTGCACGGCGGCATAGCCGTCCTTCTCTTCGGTGCGGACCTGGGTCACCCAGCAGGGGCCGACCTCGAGCGCCGTGGCGCCGCGCAGACGCCCCTCGTCATCGAAGACCTGGAGCATTCCGAGCTTGCGACCGAGGAGTCCTTCGACAGTCATGGCTTACAGCTTGATCTCGATGTCGACGCCGCTCGCGAGCTGAAGGCGCATGAGCGTGTCGACCGTCTTGGAGGTTGGATCGAGGATGTCGATGAGCCGCTTATGGGTGCGGATCTCGAACTGCTCCCGCGAGTCCTTGAAGATGTGGGGGCTGCGGATCACGGTGAACTTCTCGATGGAAGTCGGGAGCGGCACCGGGCCGGCGACAGCCGCGCCGGTGCGCTCGGCGGCCTCGACGATCTGGCGCGCAGAATCGTCGATCAGCCGGTGATCGTAGGCTTTGAGCTTGATGCGGATTTGCTGGCGCGCCATGGTCGTCCTTCCGGCCCTTACTCGAGTACCTTGGTGACGACGCCGGCGCCCACCGTGCGCCCGCCCTCGCGTATCGCAAAAC
>VXLW01000105.1 GCA_009841435.1 Dehalococcoidia bacterium
CGCCACCGAAGCCCCCGCCGCCGCCCGCGAGGTCGTCGAAGACGACCATGCCGACGGGGACGACCATGCCGAAGACGACCACGCGGACGATGGCCATATGGTCGCCTCCGCGGGGGCCGGCCGCATCATTGTCAGCGATGCCGAGTCGCCCTACGTGACCGTCATCGATCTCAGCACGGGCTTCGTCGCCCGCGGCGCCTTCGAGGTCGCCGCCCCCGCGGCCACCGTCTACAGCGGCCTCGACGGACGCTATGCCTTCGTCCTCTCCCGCGGCCCCGGCGATGCCGACGACCGCATCCACGTCTTCGACAGCGGCATCTACACCGTCCCCCACGGCGACCACGAAGACCTCGTCATCGACCCCGTCGCCCGTCTTCTCGACGTCGCCGACGAGCTCCCCATCCACTACACCTCCCTCCACGGCTGGGTCGCGGTCTTCGCCGATTCTCACGGCCACGTCTTCCTCTTCGAAGAGGAGGGCCTCGCCGCCGGCCGCCACGGCTACGAACCCCGTATTCTCGAAGCCGGCCCCCACCACGGCTCCGCCGTCGCCCTTGCAGGGGACCGTTTCATCGTCTCCACGAAGAACCCCGACAACGCCGATGACCCCCTCCCGGTCGGCGTCGAAGTCCGCGACCTCAACGACAACGTCATCTATGACGACAGCAACCGCTCCTGCCCCGGCCTCCACGGCGAGGCGCACAGCGCCCCCGGCGTGATGTTCGGCTGTGTCGGCGGCGTCCTCCTCTTCCAGCAGGACGGAGACACCTTGAGCCACGTCTTCATCCAGAACCCGGAGGAGATGCTGGAGAACGCCCGCGTCGGCAGGGTCTACGGTCACCACGAGGCTGGCACCTTCTTCGTGACCGCCTCCTATCGCACCGAGCAAGGCTGGGGACAGGACGGCCTCTGGTTCATCGACCCCGCGAACGGCGCCTTCACCCGCGTGATGGACGAGTCAGCCTCGGCCTCCTTCGGGCCCCACGGCGAGCGCTTCCTCGTCTTCACCACCGACGGCGTCCTCCACGTCTTCGAGGCCGCCACCGGCGAGTTCGTGACCAAGGCCGCCCTCGTCGGCCCTGGCGCCGAACGCCCGCCGGCCATGACCTTCGTCGGTGAGGACCTCGTCATCACCGACCCGGCAAAGGGACTGGTGAGGCGCGTAAGCCTCGACACCTTCTCAACGGTTGCTGAGTGGGAGGTGGGTGGCACACCCGCCAGCCTCGCCTTCGTTGGCCTCGCAGGGGACAGCCACTAGCCGCCGGTCGCGTTAGATGGGGAGTGCCGGGCGAAGTCCCCTCGCCCGGAGCTCCGCTACGAGAAGCCGCCCCTTAGGCATGGAGGGCGGCTTTCTCGTGCGCGGCCCCTACCAGTGCGACCCCGTACACTCCCCGCCGTAGCCCGCAACTCGGGCAGGGAGCGTTTGGCATGGGACTCCTCGACGGCAAGAAGGCGATCATTCTGGGGGCCTCCAGCGGCATCGGCTGGGCCATCGCGGAGCGCTTCGCCGAGCACGGCGCCGAGCTCATCATCGCCGCCCGCCGCCAGGAGAACCTCGAGAAGCTCGCCTCCCAGATCGGGGCCACCCCCATCCGCTGCGACGGCCGCGACTACGACGACCTCAAGGCCCTCGCCGACGCGGCCATCGACAAGTGGGGCAACCTGGACATCGCCGTCAACTCCGCCGGCATCGTCCGCTTCAACCTGATCAAGGACATCACCCCTGAGGAGCTCCACGAGGTCGCCGACATCCAGTACTTCGGCTTCATCTACTTCATGAAGCACATGGGCAACGCCATGGCCGCCACCGGCGGCGGCTCGCTCATCAACATCACGTCGAGCACGGCCATCTCCATCCCCATCGGGCTCACGCCCTACTCCGCCGCCAAGGCCGCTATCAACTTCGCCACCAAGATCGCCGCCCGCGAGTACGGACCCGACCAGGTGCGCGTCAACGCCGTCGCCCCCGGTTTCGTCCCCACCGCCATGAACGCCTACGGCGGCGGCGGCACCCCCATCGACGAGGCCCGCGTCGACCTCCCCGAGGACTCCCCCGCCGCCCAGAGCTTCATCGAGCAGACGCCCCTCCGCCGCATCACCACCGTCGACGATTGCGCCGACGTCACGCTCGCGGTCGCCAGCGACCTCTTCGGCGACATCACCGGCCAGGTCATCCCAGTCGAAGGCGGCAACCACCTCCTGCGCCTGCCCTAGAAGGGCTCTCTACTCCGTCAGCCAGCCGCCGTCGACGTTCAGGTAGATGCCGTTGATGTAGTCCGCCAGCGGCGAGCACACGAACGCCACTGCGTTTCCGATCTCCTCCGGCTTCGCCCAGCGACCCGCCGGGATGCGCGCGATGCGGTTCGCCACCGCGTCCGCGAGCCCGTTGCCCGTCAGTTGGATGGTCGCGTTCGGGTCGAGCGGGGGCGGGTCGCCCGGGTTTACCCAGGTCGCGCCCGGGGCAACCGCGTTCACCGTAATGTCGGTGCGTCCCAGCTCCAGCGCCAGCGCCCGCGTAATCTGCAGCACCGCCGCCTTCGAGCCGTCGTAGGTCACGCCCACGCCCGGCGAAACCGCCTGCGTTGAGGCGATGTTGACGATGCGCCCGCCGTTCCCGGCCGCCAGCATCACCCGCGCCGCTGCCTGGCACCCGTAGAACACGCCATCGACGTTGACCGACCAGAGGATGCGCCACATCTCCGGCGTGATGTCGGCGATGCCTCCGCCGTACTCGCGGTAGACGCCGGCGTTGTTCACGAGGATGTCGAGGCTGCCGTGGTCGGCGACGATCTGGTCGATGGCCGCGTCGAACGCGTCCTGGTCCGTCACATCCAGCGGCAGCGCCGCCGCTCCCAGCTCGGCTGCAGTCGCCGTCGTCGTGTCCGGGTTCAGGTCCGAGACGACGACCGTCGCCCCGCACTCGCTGAGCACGGTCGCGATGCCCTTCCCGATGCCCTGTCCGCTCCCGGTGACCAGCGCCACCTTGCCCTGAAGGTCGATCTCCTTCGCCATGTCTGTTCCTTTCGCTGTGCGGTTGCCGTTCTTGGTCGGCGAATCCTACGCCGAGATGGTGCGCTCTTCCGACCACTTCCCCTCGAGATTGCGCTCGACGATTTTCCACTCACCCTCGCGCCGCTCGAAGCGGTCGATGTACGTTCCGCCCATCACCCAGATCGCGCCCTCGGCGCTGACATGGCTCGCCTGCACGTAGGTGCGGGCCGAGGCCCGGTCGCCGTCCAGCACGATCTCGTAGTTCCCCAGCAGGTGCTGCGTGTGCGCGTACCGCGAGAGCACGCCCTCGGCGTACGCCGCCGCCTCGTCGGGCGTGAGTGCCTCGCCGTAGTGCACGACGGCGTCGTCGCTGAAGCACGTCCGGAAACGCTCGTAGTCCTTCGCGTCCAGCGACGTCGCGTAGCGGTCGATGACCGCGACGATCGCCTGCCGGTCGGCGAGCTGCTCTGCCGTCAGGTCCAAGCCTGCGTCCTCTCGAGGGGCTCCGACCCCAGCGTCGCCGGCCAGAGCTCGAACAGCTCGTCGATGTCGATGAACGGCTCCTCGAAGCGCAGCATGCGTTCCCGCTCCGGCTCGCTGTAGAGCGTGATGACGTGCCCGCGCGCCCCGAAGGTTTGCCCGTTCGCCGCCGCGCCCGCGTCTGACGCCAGCCACACCGCGATCGGCGCCACGTTCTTCGGGTCGCCCGCCGTCCCCGCTGCGGAAGCGCTGGGCGGCGGGCCCTCGCCCTGCCGCCCCAGGCCGCGATCCGTCATCCGCGTCGAGGCCCCGGGCGCGATGCAGTTGCTGGTCACGCCGTAGCGGCTCAGGCCGCGCGCGTTCGAGCGCATCAGGCCGAGCTTGCCCGCGTGCGCCGCCGAGTAGTTCGGCTGACCACTGCTCCCGCGAATCCCCGCGTCGGAGGTGAAGTAGATGATGCGCCCGCCCTGCCGCTCCTGGCGCCAGTGGATCGCTGCGAACTTCGTCGGCGCGAAGCACCCCTTCAGGTGCGACTTGATGGAGCCGTCCCACTCGTCCTCGGTCATGTTGAAGATCATCCGCTCGCGCAGGATGCCGTGCGCGCAGCAGAGGATGTCGAGCTTCCCCCAGCGCTCCAGCGCCGTCCGCACGAGCCCCTCCGCCACGTCCATCTCCGACACGTCCCCGACCGCCACGACCGCCTCGCCGCCCGCCGCCGTGATCTCGTCGACGACGGCGTTGACGCGGCTCGCGTCCATCCCCATCCGCCCCTCCACGTCCGCGCCTGTATCCGCCACGATCACCTTCGCGCCGTTCTCCGCGTACAGCTTCGAGACCCAGCTGCCGATGCCGCCGGCCCCGCCCGTCACGATTGCGGTCTTGCCTTCCAGGTGCTTCGCCATCGCTTCTCCCCTTCCTCCTACGGGAACGCCGGCTCGGGCGGTTTCAGGTCGTGGACCGCGAGCGTGCGCGGCATCTGCTCAAACAAATCGTCGATGTCCCAGAACGGTGACTGCGAGAAGATCGACTGGTCCCGGAACGGCTCGCGCCAGATCGTGAACTCATGCCCAGTGGTGCCGACCACGCGACCGGTCACGCTCCCGCCCTCGTCCGATGCCAGGTAGACGATCGCGGGCACCACGTTCTTCGGGTCCATCTTCGTGCCCGCCGCCGAGAGGCTCGGCGCCGGCCCCTCGCGGTCGACGCTCCGGCCGCGGTCGGTCATGCGCGTCGAGGCCGCCGGTGCGATGCAGTTCGCGGTCACGCCGTAGCGGCTCAGGGCCTGCGCGCAGGAGAGCATCAGCCCGACCTTCCCCTGCTGCGCCGCCGAGTAGTTCGGCTGCCCCGCCTCCCCGCGTTGGCCCGCCCCCGAGGTGAAGTAGATGATGCGGCCGCCCTGCCGCTCCTGCCGCCAGTGGATGGAGGCGAACTTGGTCGGTGCGAAGCACCCCTTCAGGTGCGACTTCACCGAGTCATCCCACTCCTCCTCGTTCATGTTGAAGATCATTCGCTCGCGCAGGATGCCGTGCGCGCAGACGAGGATGTCGAGCTTGCCCCAGCGCTCCAGCGCCGTGCGAACGAGCCCCTCCGCCACGTCCATCTCCGACACGTCGCCGATGGCCGCCACGGCCTCCCCGCCCGCCGCCGTGATCTCGTCGACGACGGCGTTCACGCGGCTCGGGTCCACGCCCATCCGCCCCTCAACGTCCGCCCCCGTGTCGGCCACGATGACCTTTGCGCCCTGCTCCGCGAATATCCGGCAGATCCAGGAGCCCATGCCCCCGGCCCCGCCCGTCACGATTGCCGTTTTGCCTTCCAGGTGCTTCGCCATAGCGCGCGCAGCCTAGGTTGGCTGCGAGGGCGCGTCAACGCAGGGCGTCGGCCAGGACTATGCGACCACCTTGCAGCGGATCGCCGACCAGTCGTCGTCGACTGCCACCTGTGCGACTGTCTGCAGCCCCACCGTCAGTGCGTAGCGGCGGATGTCGTCACGGTTGATGTCCGCGGTCAGGTGGGTGGAGGTCCCCTTGGGGTACGCGATCCAGAGCTTGCCGTCTGGTTTGAGGAGCGCCTTCAGCCGGGGCGACTCCGCTTCCAGGGCCGATCGTGTCGTCACGAACACCTGGATCACGTCGAACGTGCCTTCCGGCGTGTGCGCCACCTCCACGCTCTCCGGCGCCGCGAGGGTGGTGCCGTAGCCGTCTGGGGCGTTCACCAGCAACAGGCGCTCGCCGGCGCGCAGGTGCATGCGTTCGGCCAGGGGCTTCGTCGGCATCGCTCGAATCCTACGGGAGCGGTGCGCACCCGCCCCCTATCATGGCTGCGATGTCCCCCCTCGCCCTCCCCCGCCTGCGACGCAGCGACTTCGGCTTCCTCGCCCTCGCCGCCGTCATCGTCGGCGGAGACCTGCTGACGAAGTGGATCATCCGCAGCGGCCTCGATCGCGGGGACGCCTGGCCCGACCCCGACTGGAACGTCCGCATCGTGCACTACGCCAACACGGGCGCTGCCTTTGGCATCCTCGAGGGGGCGGGGCCGCTGCTCGTCGTCGCGAGCGTCGTGGGTGTGGCCCTTATCCTCGTCTACCTCTTCAATCCCGGCATGGCGAGTCCCCTCGTCCGGGCCGGACTCGCGCTCATGCTGGGGGGCGCCATCGGGAACCTGATCGATCGTGTCGGCGACGGCAAGGTCACCGACTTCATCAAGTTCCCCGAGTGGCCCGCCTTCAACGTCGCCGACTCCGCCATTACGATCGGTGCAGTCATCCTCGTATGGGCGTTCGTGACTCAGACGCAGACGGGCCAGGAAGACGGCGACAGCTCCTCGTGACCGAGGAGGGTCGCCTCGACGCCGTGCTTGCCGCCGCCTACCCCGACCTCAGCCGCGCCCGCGTGCAGCGCCTCATCGCCAACGGACACGTCCTCGTCGACGGTGCCCCCGCGCGGAAGTCGACGTACGTCCACGAGGGCGCCGAGGTCGCCGTCACCCTCCCCGACACACCCCGCGAGGCCACCCCCAGTGGCCTCTCCCTCCCCGTCCTCTACGAGGACGACCACGTCCTCGCCATCGACAAGCCCGCCGGGCTCCTGGTGCACGACGCGCCCGCCGAACCCTGCGCCCCCAGCGTCGCTGCCTGGTTTGTCGAGCACTGCCCGAGCGAAGCTGCCGCCTTCGATGTCGAACGCCCCGGCATCGTGCACCGCCTCGACAAGCACACCAGCGGCGTCCTCCTTCTCGCGAAGACTCCCGCCGCCCAGACCGGCCTCAGCGCCGCCTTCGAGGCCCGCGAGACGCACAAGCAGTACCTCGCGCTCTGCGACGGCATCCCCCAGCGCGATCGCGCCGTCATCGACGCCGACATCGGCCGCAGCCACGCCGACCGCCGCCGCATGGCCGTCGCGTCCGACGGCCGCAGCGCCCAAACGGAGTACGAGGTCCTCTCCGCCGCCCGTGAACGCTCGCTGGTCCTGGCGAAGCCCCTCACCGGCCGCACCCACCAGATCCGCGTCCACCTCGCCGCCATCGGCGCCCCCGTCGCCGGCGACGAGCTCTATGGCCGCGGCCCCGGCCCTCGCCACCTCCTCCACGCCTGGCGACTCACGGTCCCTCACCCCGCCGGCGGCGAGTTGACCGTGACCGCGCCCCTCCCCCGCGACATGCTGGCCGCCATCGACGATGCCGGCTTTGCCGCACAGGCCGCCCCCTACGCCGAGCCGGTCACCCCCACCCGCACGGAGGCGACCGCATGACCGGCCCCGTCCGCACCCGCTTCGCCCCCAGCCCCACCGGCGAGCTTCACATCGGCGGTCTGCGCACGGCCCTCTTCGGGTGGGCCTTCGTCCAGGCGAACGGTGGCCAGTTCGTCCTCCGCATCGAGGACACGGACCAGAGCCGCTACGTCGAGGGCTCCGTCGAGAACATCTACGAGGGCCTCCGCTGGCTCGGTATCGAGTGGGACGAGGGCCCGGACATCGGCGGTCCGCACGGCCCCTACGTCCAGTCGGAGCGCCTTGAGAAGTACCACGCCGCCGCCGACGAGCTGCGTGCCCGGGGCCGCGCCTACCGCTGCTTCTGCACCGCCGAGCGGCTCGCCCAGCTGCGCAAGGACCAGCAAAGGGACGGCCTCGCCCCCGGGTACGACGGTCGCTGCCGTGGCCTCGACCCCGAAGAAGCCGAGGAGCGGGCCCGCACCGAGCCCTCCGTCCTGCGTTTCCGCATGGACCGCACCGGCACGACCACCTTCCCCGACCTCATTCGTGGCGACGTCACCTTCCAGAACTCCCTCCAGGACGACTTCGTCCTCCTCAAGACGGACGGCTTCCCCACCTACCACCTCGCCATGCTCGTCGACGACCACGACATGGAGATCACGCACGTCATTCGCGGCGAGGAATGGCTGGCGAGCGGCCCCCGCCACCTCCAGCTCTACGAGGCGATGGACTGGCAGCCGCCCCGGTTCGCCCACCTCCCCGTCCTCGTCGACCGTGACGGACGCAAGCTCTCCAAGCGCTCGGGTGACGTGGCCGCGCTCGACTACCGCGACAACGGCTACCTCCCCGAGGCGACCCTCAACTTTCTCGCCTTCCTCGGCTGGTCCCTCGACGACCACACCACCCACATCACCCCCGAGGAGTTCACCCGCGTCTTCTCCCTCGACCGCGTCGTCTCCAACCCCGCCTTCTTCGATGTCGAGCGCCTCGACGCCCTCAACGGCCACTACATCCGTGCCCTCGACCCCGCCGCCTGGCGCGACCTCGTTGCCGACTGGCTCGACCGCGGCCTCCCCGCCGACATCCCCCGCCCCCTCGATGCCGACCTCGTGACAGCTGCCGCGCCCCTCCTCCAGGAGCGCGTTGCCCGCCTCGACGAGATCGCCGGGCTCTCGCGCTTCCTCTTCGCCGACTTGCCCGACTATCCCGCCGAACTCCTGACCGAGCGCATCAAGGGCGACACCGAGCTGGCCGCCCGCACCCTCGATGCCGCCATCGATGCCGTTGGAGCCGTCAGCGCCGAGGCCTGGGCGCCGGAGCCGGTTGAGGCCGCCCTGCGTTCCCTCCAGGACACGCTCGACTTGAAGCTGCGGAAGTTCGTCTCCGTGCTCTACGTCGCGATAATGGGCGCCCCGCGAGGCATCCCCCTGTTCGACTCCGTGGCCCTCCTCGGCCGCGATGAGGCGCTTGCCCGCCTCCGGTCCGCCCGCGCCAGGCTCGCCTGAGCCTCAGCGGAGCGCCACCGCCTGGTCCCGCTTGCGCGGCAGGTTGAACCACGCATCGTCGCAAAACGCGAGGTCCTCCTCGCTCAGCGTCAGCTCCGCGCCGCCGACCGAGTCCTCGATCTGCTCGGGTCGGCTCGCTCCCACGATCGCCGAGGTAATGCCGTCCTGTGCGATCACCCACGCGATCGCCGCGTGCGTCAGCGAGGTATCGCGCTCGGCGAAGTACGTCCGCAGCCGCTCGACCTCGCGGAACTGCACGTCGTCCCAGTAGCGGGCGCGGTAGCGCGGCCCGGCGTTCCCGAGGGTGAAACGCGTTTGCTCGCGCAGATCCTCGGTGCCGGCGTACTTCCCGGTCAGCATGCCGCCCGCCAGCGGGTTGTAGGCGATGACGCCCACACCCTCCGACCGGCAGAGGGGCAGCAGCTCGTTCTCGATCTCCCGAAAGAGGATGTTGTAGCGGGGCTGGTCGCAGTCGTACCGGGCGATCCCGAGCCGCTCGCTCGCCCCGATCGCCCTCGCCAGCTGCCAGCCCTGGTAGTTCGAGCAGCCGATGTACCGCACCTTCCCCCAGCGCACGAGGTCGTCGAGCGCCTTCAGCGTCTCGTCGATGGGCGTGCTCTCGTCGGGGAAGTGCGTCTGGTACAGGTCGATGTAGTCCGTGCCGAGCCGCTTCAGGCTGGCGTCGACCGCGCTCAGGATGTGCTGTCGCGAAAGCCCGCGGTCGTTCGGCCCGGGACCCGTTGCTCCCCACGCCTTCGTCGCCAGCACGACCTTGTCGCGCGGCATCGTCGCGAGCCAAGTCCCCACGATCGCCTCGGTCGCGCCCGTCTCTTCGCTGCCCATCGGGTAGGCGTCGGCGGTATCGAGGAAGTTCACGCCCGCGTCCCAGGCGGCGTTCATGATGCGCAGGGCCGCCTGCTCCTCGGTCTGGAACCCGAACGTCATCGTCCCCAGGCAGATCGTCGAGACGCGCAGGCCCGTGCGTCCCATCCTTCGGTACTCCATCGTGTCTCTCCTTGCCGTGCGCCTACGAACGGAGGTGCGGTTCCAGCAGCTCGACGTAGAAACTCGCCCACTCGGGCCGCAGGTGGGTGCCATCTTTCCACAGCACCTCGGGATGCTCCTCGATCGCTGCCCGCCAGTCGACCAGGAACGCGCCCTCGTGGCGCTCGACGCCCTCGCGGATGACCTCGTTGTTCCCCTGCTCCCACGAGCGGCTTACGCGCAGTGTCAGGAATACAACGCGCCGCTCCGGCCCTGCCAGCTCCATGATCTGGTCGAACTGTGTGGCGGTGAACGTGCCGTTGTTGCCGAGGTGGAGCAGCACGACATCTCCGAGCTGGCCGTTCGCTTTCCGCTCTTTAAGCAACCTGATCGCCTGCGAAACCTGCCGCCCCACGGAGGCGTCGAGGTCGATGCCCGGGATGTCTTCGGCCAGCTGGTGCGCGGCCCCGAGCATCACCGAGTCGCCAATCGCTGTGACACGTACGTTGATGGAGTCGCCTGCCACAACCCGACCGGCCGGTTCCGGTCCCCCTGCCTCGGGCGCTGTTCGCTTTGGCGCCAGCGCGTCCGATTGGAAGGCGTCCGTCATCGCGGCCAGCGATGCCGCCTGCTCGGCCGCGGCCGGCACAGGCGAGTCGTGAGCTGCCGCCGCCAGGACCAGCGGGTCACCGACCGCCGCCGCAGAGACTGAACCGGTCGCCACCGCTTGCGACGTGGCCGAGTCGAGGAGCGCTGTTGGCGAAGCTGTCCGCGGGCCCTGCAGCGCCACTACCCGGTACGGGTCGGCCTCCGTCCTCGCCGAGGCTGCTTCCGTCGCCGCGACGTCGGTGTTCACCAGCCGCAGGCGTACGAGGGCGAAGTAGGGGGGCTCCTCCTCAGCGGGAGTCAGGGTCATGAAGATCGCGACCACGGCCACGCCGGCCGCCGTCGCGGTACCCGTCAGCGCCAGCGTGCCCCGCCGCCACTGCGGCGTCGCAGTGCCCTCCCAGAGCTGCTTCCACAGCCGTCCCAGCGCGCCCTCGCGGATCGGCTTCTCCACCCAGCGGTACGACCCCTCCGCCAGCGCCACGGTTATCGCGACCTGCATCGCGAACAGCGCCACGCCGTCCAACGGCACGTCGACGCCGGGGCGAGTCAGGACCATCACCGGCCAGTGCCAGAGGTAGATGCCGTACGAGCGCACCCCCACCCAGCGCAGGACCGGCGTCCCCAGTCCCTGTGCGAGCGGTGAATGCTCGTGCGTCGCCGCCACGATCAGGGCTGCGGTCGCGAGGCCCACTAGCGCGAAGCCGCCCTGGTACAGGAACGGCGTGCTTCCGTCGGCCAGCAACGTGAGTCCGACGAGCGTTCCCAGGCCGGCGATTCCGGCCAGCGTGAGCGCTGACATCCCCGCCACCGCCCGCAGGCCGCTCTCGCCGTCGCTCTGCCGCGCGCTCCAGACAAACGCCAGCGCCGCCCCAATGAGAAGGCCGGAGGCGCGCGTATCGGTTCCGTAGTAGATGCGTGTGACCGCGCTTCCCGGCTCATACAGCGCCGCCATCGCGATCGCCGAGGCGGCCGCCCCGCCGAGGATCAGGGCCAGCGTGAGGCGGTTCCGCAGCAGCGCCAGTCCCCCCGCCATCAGCAGGGGCCACACGATGTAGAACTGCTCCTCTACCGCCAGCGACCAGAGATGTTGCAAGAGCGAGGGGCGCTCCCACGAGTCGAAGTACGTCTCGCCCGCGACGATCAGGTCCCAGTTCGTGATGTAGGCGAGGGCCGCCGCGATGTCGCGGCGGAGCCCGGCTGCCTCGCCCGATTCGAAGATGACGGTGTAGGCGGCTACCGCGAACAGCAGCAGGAACAGCGCCGGTAGGAGACGCCGCGCCCGGCGCACCCAGAAGGCCCCCAGCGCGATGCGCCCGCTGCTTGCACGTTCCGCCAGCAGCGCCCGCGTGATGATGTACCCGCTGATGACGAAGAAGACCTCCACCCCGAGGAACCCGCCCGGCGCGATCCCGAGGGCCGAATGGAAGAGCACGACCGCGATCACGGCCAGCGCCCGCATCCCGTCCAGCCCAGGCAGGTAGCGCTGCTGGGGAGGAGTGGGTGGGACCGGAGAAAGCGGTCTGGTTCGGGCGGGCTTCAACCCCTCCCGGGCGTCCCCCGGGACGGCCAGCCCGTGCTGGATGGCGAGCAGGTCCAGTACAGACAAGGCTGCGAAGAATACGACAACCCCGGTTTAGGTGCGCCCGCAGACCCTCCGTCCGCTACCCTTCGTGAGGGAGGTGCACCATGACCGCAGCGGAAACGCGCGAGTGGCGTGTCGTCGCCTTCCTCGATGACGAGGATGATCCCGCCGCCTTGGTGGACCCCGTCCACAGCCCCGAGTTGGCCCGCGAGCTCGGCTTCGCCGGCGCGCTTGTCGCCGGCGACAACGTCTGGGGCTGGAGCGTGCCTGCCATTCTCGAAACCCTCGGCGACGCCTGGCTCGATCACGGCTGGGCGCGCTTCCGCTTCCGCCAGCCCGTCTACCCCGGCGACGAGGTACGCATCACCCTCACCCCCGGGAACGAGGGGGCCATTACGCTCCGAATGACCAATCCCGCCGGCACCGACTGCGTGGTTGGCGAGGTGGGCCGTGGCGCGAACCCCACCCTTGCGGACTTCGAGCCCCCAGGTTGTATGGACCCTGCCCCCGCGCCCGACCCGCAGCCCGAACTGCGGGTCGACCCCGCCCTCGCCGGCGTCGACTGGACGCCTATGGCCGTCGACGCCTCCCCTGAGGTCCTGCACGCCTACATGGAGCTCAACCACCGCTCCGCCGACCCCCCATTCGCCGGCAACAACCCACGCCTCCACCCCGCCTGGCTGGTAGGTCGCCCGGAAGCGCTCATGCGCCACAACTTCATCATCATCGGTTCCATCCACACCCGAACCGAGATCGAGTTCCTCGCGCCTGCCTATGCCGGCGGCGAGGTCGTCACGGGCGGACGATGCGTGGCGGTCTACGAACGCAAGGGGCGACCCTTCGTCGAATTCGACTGCCTCGTTCGCGGCCCCGACGGACGCGACCTCGCACGCATGCGCCACACCACGATTTACGACGCCATGGCCGGTATCCCGTGATCGACTCCGTCGCGAACTTCCTCCGCTACTTCGACGGTGTTCACCGTCGAGCCCTTCGCGACCTCGCCGCCCTTCCCCCCGAAGCCGCCTCGTGGAAGCCGCCCCCCGGCGAGGGCGAGGCCGCCTGGGACATCCCCGACCTCGTCGCCCACATCGCCCGCTCCCGCGGCTTCTTCGTGGGCGTCTACCACGACGAGGGCTGGATCATGGGCGCCGCCCCCCCCCCAGCAGAGCCCCCGCGGGGGGGGGGCCCCCCCGGCCGCCCGGCCCCCCCGCCGCCCGCGCGCGCGCGCCGCGCG
>VXLW01000038.1 GCA_009841435.1 Dehalococcoidia bacterium
GCGCGAAGCTGCGCACCATCGCCGCCCCCAGCCCCCGGCTCCCGCCCGTCACGAGCGCCACCTTCCCGCTTAGGTCGAACAGCTCCGCCGCTTCGCTCATGACGCCCCCTTCCGGCCAGCCGGCATGATACGGCCCGCTGCTAGCCGTGGTGGGAAGGCAGATCGCGCCAGGAGACCCGCCGGCGCGGCACCAGCGGCCGCACCTCGTCCCAGCGCTGGAACACCGTCACCGCCCCCGCCATGAACGCCCGCGTCACGGTCTCGCGAAGTTCGTCGTCACCGCCGCCAGGCTGCCCGCGCAGGGCCGGCGCCTGCTGCTCCCAGTACGCCTCCGCCCATTCCGCCACCATCTCGCCGAGCTTCTCGCCCGCTTCGTCGTTCGTCCGTTCCTCAGCCATGCGCCCGCTCCCCTGCTGGCCCTCCGCAGAGTCTACGGCGCAGGCGAGGCCGCGCGTTCGGAAAGAACTCCATCCCGGACGGTTGCGATCGCAGAACGGATAGCCGAGAATCCCGTCAGTCGCGCGGGGGCCGTGTTGGGGCCGTTCGCGCAAGGGGGGATGGCGAGACCGGCGGGAGGCCCGCTTCCCGGCGCTCAGGTCAAAGCTCATGACCCGTTACATCGTCCGCAGACTGATTGCCGTCCCCTTCATGCTGCTGGGCATCTCCTTCGTGCTCTTCATGCTGCTCTACATCCGCCCGGGCAGCGCTGCTTTCGCGGCCATCGGGTCCGTCGGCGACGCCGACCCGCGCGCCTTCGAGAAGTTCGAGGAGCGCTTCGGACTCGACCGCCCCTGGTGGGAGCAGTACGGCGACTGGTTGTGGGGCGCCCTCCAGGGTGACCTCGGTGAGCGCCTTACCCCGCCACACGACGACGTGATGGGCGACATCATCGAGGTCCTTCCCAACACGCTTGAGATCGGCCTCCTCACCATCTTCATCTCGGCCGTCATCGGCATCTCCGTCGGAGTCGTCTCCGCCGTTCGCAGAAACAGCATCCTCGACTACGCCTTCCGGGGGATCACGATCATGGGGATCTCCATCCCCAACTTCTGGTTCGCGATCCTCGTGATCTACCTGCCCGCACTCTGGTGGGGGTGGACCCCTGCCCGCCAGTGGGTCGTGTTCACCGATGACCCCATCTACAACCTCTCCCTCGCCGTCTGGCCGGCTGTGACGCTCGCGCTCGCCAGCGCTGCCGGCATGGCGCGCTTCGTCCGGACCTCCATGCTTGAGGTGCTGTTCTCTGACTACGTGCGGACGGCTCGCGCCAAGGGCCTCCGCGATCGCAGCGTCATCTGGGGCCACGTGTTCCGCAACTCGCTCATCCCCGTGATCACGCTTGTCGGCCTGCAGCTCGGCGCGGTGCTGGGCGGGGTCGTTATCGCGGAGCAGCTCTTCACGGTGCCCGGCCTCGGCAGGCTCTCTCTCGAAGGCGTGACGGATCAGGACTACCCGGTCGTGCTCGGCACGATCATGGTCTTCTCCTTCGTCTTCGTCCTCGTGACGCTCCTCGTCGACATCCTGTACACGGTCATTGACCCAAGGATTCGGTACTAGCCATGGCACAGGAGCAGTCAGCACTCGAGCTCGAATACGCGATTCCGCCACGCCAGCGCTTCAATCCGCTCAAGTGGGCGCGCAGGGAACCGTTCGGCGCCTTCGGCCTCGCCCTCATTATCTTCATCGTGTTCATGTCCGCGGCGGCGCCCGTGCTCAGAACCGCGCCGCCCAACGAGTTCGCCGTGGGCCCGCCCCTTGCCGGCCCCAACGCCGACAACTGGTTCGGAACCACCGCGCGCGGTAAGGACGTCTGGTCCCGCGTGCTCTTCGCTGGCCGCATCTCCCTCAAGATCGGCGTCGCAACCGTGCTCCTCGGCACGCTTGGAGGGACCCTCATCGCCCTCCTCTCCGCCTACGCCGGCGGCGCTGTCGACTTCGCCGTCGGCCGTATCGCGGACATGTTCATCGCCATCCCGGGTCTGCTCTTAGCACTGGTGCTGCACTCCTCGATCAGCGCCGACCTCCCCGACTTACCGGGACTCCAGAACGAAGAGCTCTACCTCGTGGTCGCGATCTCCCTGTTCTTCATGCCGGGTACCTACCGGATCATGCGTGGCATCGTGCTCGAGTTGCGCGAGTCCACCTACGTCGAGGCGGCCCAGGTCGTCGGCTCGAGCAACTTCCGCATCATGTGGCGGCATATCGCCCCCAACATGTTCGGGCTCATGATCGTCATCACGAGCATCTCCCTCCCGGCCGCCATCCTGGCCGAAGCCAGCCTGAGCTTCCTCGGTCTGGGCGTCCCCATCGGTGGCCTCGATGCCGTCCCGTCATGGGGCGCCGACCTCTCCGGCAGCTCTCGCCGCTTCTTCAGCGTGGCGCCGTGGCTGGCGGTTTTCCCGGGTCTCGCGCTCGCGATCACCGTCTTCGGGTTCAACATCTTCGGGGATTCGCTCCGCGATACCCTCGACCCGAGGCTCCGGGGCCGGATCTAGCCCTTCGAAGCGTCTTTCCCAACAGTTGCCCCAGTGGGAACGCTCGGTACCCTTTTCTGCGTATAGCTCTCAGGAGGCGCCATCGTGGCGCGAATTCCGGATTCGGGAGGGACTCAGTCCATGCGCGATAACGAGAACTATTGGCAGAGGCTCCGGCGACGGCCGGTCACCCGCCGCAGCTTCCTGGTCGGGAGCGGCGTAGCCGCGGCCGGCTCCGCCGCAATCCTCGCGGGTTGTGGCGACGACGATGACGACGACACCGCGGCACCCGCGGCCACCCAGGCCGCTGCGGCCACGCAGGCCGCCGCTGCCGCGACCGAGGCTGCCGGCGACGATCAGGCCGCTGCCGCCACCGAGGCTGCCGCTGCTACCGAAGCTGCCGCCCAGGCGGATCCCGACGCGGACAAGCGCGGCGGCACCCTGAACCTCTGGAAGACGGAAGAGGACGCGGGCCTCGATCCCGGCGTCTTCCACCTCAACAACACCGAGGTCATCTACTCGACGATGACCCAGCCCTACACCTACCAGCCGACCAAGAACCTCATCGCCATGGACGGCATGGTTGGCTTCGAGCAGGTCGACCCGACGACGTTCGTGTGGAGCATCCGCCCGGGCATGAAGTTCCACAATGGCGACGCGGTCGACTCCGAGGCCGTGGCTTTCAGCTTCGGCCGTCTGGAGAAGCTCTACCGCGCCCTGGACGGGACGCATACCACCCGCACCGGCTACGCCTTCGTCGATAGCTTCGAGGCGACGGACGAGCTGACGGTGGCCGAGCACTGGGCGCGCCCCAACGCGGACGCCCCCATCTACCGCGCCCGCCACTACTACTCCTTCCTCAACCCGCGGGTCGTGGAGGAGCACGGCAAGTTCGAGGGCTCCTACGAGCATGCGGACGGAACCGTGGAGGACGTGTACAGCGTGCAGGAGCTCCCGCATGGCTCGGGCAGCGGTCCCTACACGATGACGAAGCGGGACGCCACCGGCACGCGCGTGGAGCGCTGGCCGGACTACCACAAGCACACCCCGGCGGACGACGGCTTCGTCGAGGACGGCCCCTACATCGACGCCTGGGAGACGCGCGTCATCCCCGACGCCGTTGCGGCCAAGGCCGCCTTCCTCGCCGGCGACCTCGACGTCTTCACGACGGTCGACCCCCTCGAGGTTCCCGAGTTCGAGGGGCAGGACCACGTCAACATCGTCGAGATCCCCGGCGGTGGGCGCGCCATGCAAGGCATGGATGGCGGCAAGTTCCACGACAAGCGCTCGCGGCAGGCCCTGCAGAAGGCGTTCGACTACGAAGGCTTCATTGCGGCCATCCGCCCCCTCGGCGGCATGTACGCGGCTCCCATCTCCGACCTCCTCCCGGCTTACCAGAAGCTGAGCCAGCAGGACTTGCAGGAGTGGTACCGCTTCGACCCGGCCGAGGCCCAGGCACTCTGGCAGGCCGCCGACTTCGAGGTTCCCGTCGACAACATCAAGATCTTCCAGTCGACGGGCGCGCCCCTGCAGCACGAGATCAGCGACTACATGGCGCAGTCGCTGGCGAGGGCGCTCGGACCGATCGGCATCACCGCCGAGGTCGAGGCCGTTGACGGCAACTCGTGGGCGGCCCGCGCGGTCGACCGCAGCACCGACGTCAAGGACTGGGAGATTCTCAGCTACGGCACGGGCGACCGGGGAAGCACGACCGGCATCCCCAACGACTCGTACCTCATCGATTACGACCCGCGCGCCTACGGCTTCAACGCGTTCAACCACTATCTCGAGTCGCCGCGCAAGGAGATCGCAGAGGACTCCGCGACGATCATCGACATGCTGAACGCGCAGGAGGCGGAAACGGACCCCGAGGCCCGCGCCGCCCTCCTCACCGAGGTGCAGACCTGGATCCTGGACCGGCACTGGTGCAACTGGCGTCTGCCGGTGAGCTCCGTCGCCTACTTCGGCTTCAGTTCCAGGCTCCAGGACCAGGGCGTTGCCGACTGGGTCAACCTGTACGACCGGCGCCGCGAGTCCATGTGGCTCAAGAAGGACGCCTAGCCGCTCCGACCGCTGAGCGCCCGCAAGCGCTCGACCAGCCCAACGGAGGGCCCGCCCGCAAGGGTGGGCCCTCTGGCTTGGTATATCCGCAGCAGGCGGAACTCCGTATACTGCGCGAATCCCAAATCTTGGGGAGGGGAATCGCGCATGCGTGATAACGAGAACTATTGGCAGAGGCTCCGGCGCCGTCCGGTCACCCGCCGCAGCTTCCTGGTCGGAAGCGGCGTGGCCGCGGCCGGCTCCGCTGCAATCCTCGCGGGTTGCGGCGACGATGACGATGACGATGACGACGCGGCTGCGCCCGCAGCGACACAGGCAGCTGCCGAAGAGCAGGCTGCCGCCGCCACCGAGGCTGCTGCCGAAGAGCAGGCCGCGGCCGAAGCGACCGAGGCTGCCGCGGCTACGCAAGCGGCCGCCCAGGAAGATACCGGCCCCGACAGGCACGGCGGCACCCTGCTGAACTGGAAGACGGAAGAGGACGCGGGTCTCGACCCCGGCGTCTTCCACCTGAACAACCGCGAGATCCACAACGGCACGATGACGCAGCCGTACACGTACCAGGCGACGAAGAACCTCATCGCCATGGACGGCATGGTGGGCTTCGAGCAGGTCGACCCCACGACGTTCGTGTGGAGCGTCCGCCCCGGCATGAAGTTCCACAACGGCGATCCCGTGGACGCCGAGGCCGTGGCCTTCAGCTTTGGCCGCCTGGAGAAGCTCTACCGGGCGCTCGACGGCACGCACACGACGCGCACCGGCTACGCCTTCGTCGACAGCTTCGACGCGACCGACGAGTTGACGGTGACGGAGAGCTGGGCGAGGCCGAACGCGGATGCCCCCGTGTACCGCGCGGCTCACTACTACTCCTTCCTGAATCCCCGCATGGTCGACGAGTTCGGCAAGTTCGAGGGCTCCTACGAGCGCCCCGACGGAACCGTTGAGGACGTCTACAGCGTCCAGGAGCTCCCGGCCGGCTCGGGCAGCGGTCCCTACACGATGACCAAGCGGGATTCGACCGGCACTCGTATCGAGCGCTGGCCCGACTACCACAAGCACACCCCGGCCGACGACGGCTTCGTCGAGGACGGTCCCTACATCGACTCGTGGGAGACGCGCATCATCCCTGATGCGGTGGCCGCCAAGGCCGCCTTCCTCGCCGGCGACCTCGACGTGTTCACGACGGTCGACCCCCTCGAGGTTCCCGAGTTCGAGGGCCAGGACCACGTCAATATCGTCGAGATCAAGGGCGATGGCGGGCTCTGCATGCAGGGCATGGACGGTGGCAAGTTCCACGACAAGCGTTCGCGGCAGGCGCTGCAGAAGTCGCTTGACTACGAGGGCTTCATCGCCGCCATCCGCCCGCTCGGCGGCCAGTACGCCGCCCCCATCACCGACCTCCTGCCGGCTTACCAGAAGCTGAGCCAGCAGGAGTTGCAGGAGTGGTACCGCTTCGACCCGGCCGAGGCCCAGGCCCTCTGGCAGGCCGCGGACTTTGAGGTTCCCGTCGACAACATCAAGATCTTCCAGTCGACGGGCGCGCCCCTGCAGCACGAGATCAGCGACTACATGGCGCAGTCGCTGGCGAGGGCGCTCGGACCGATCGGCATCACCGCCGAGGTCGAGGCCGTTGACGGCAACTCGTGGGCGGCCCGCGCGGTCGACCGCAGCACCGACGTCAAGGACTGGGAGATTCTCAGCTACGGCACAGGCGACCGCAGTGGCACGGACGGAATCCCCAACAACAGCTTCCTCATCAACTACGACCCGCGCGCCTACGGCTTCAACGCCTTCAACCACTATCTCGAGTCACCGCGACCCGAGATTGCCGAGGGCTCGGCCACGATCATCGAGATGCTGAACGCGCAGGAGGCGGAGACGGACCCCGAGGCCCGTGGCGTCCTCCTCACCGAGCTCCAGCGCTGGATCCTCGATAACCACTGGTGCAACTGGCGGCTGCCCGTCAGCTCCATTTCGTACTTCGGCTTCAGCTCCAGGCTGCAGGACCAGGGCAGCGCCGACTGGCTCAACGGCTACAGTCTGCGCCGCGAGTCCATGTGGCTCGAGCAGGGCTAACCGTTCCGAACCCCGAGCGCTCGTAGAGCGCTCGACCAGCACAGTAAAAGGGCCCGCCCGCAAGGGTGGGCCCTTTACTGTTGCGCCCGGCGCATTTGCGTATACTCCGCGAATCCCAAATCTGGGGAGGGAGATCGCGTATGCGCGACAACGAGAACTATTGGCAGAGGCTCCGCCGCAGGCCCGTCACCCGGCGCAGCTTCCTCGTAGGCAGCGGCGTAGCCGCCGCCGGTTCCGCCGCAATCCTCGCGGGTTGCGGCGACGACGATGACGATGACGACGATGCGGCTGCGCCTGCAGCGACACAGGCTGCAGCCGAAGAGCAGGCTGCCGCCGCCACCGAGGCCGCAGCCGAAGAGCAGGCCGCCGCAGCCACCGAGGCCGCCGCCGCTACCGAAGCTGCCGCCCAGGCCGACCCCGACGCGGACAAGCGCGGCGGCACCCTCAACCTGTGGAAGACGGAAGAGGACGCCGGCCTGGACCCGGGCGTGTTCCACCTCAACAACACCGAGGTCATCTACTCGACGATGACCCAGCCGTACACCTACCAGCCCACCAAGAATGTCTTTGCCATGGACGGCATGGTCGGCTTCGAGCAGGTCGACCCGACCACGTTCGTGTGGAGCATCCGCCCCGGCATGAAGTTCCACAATGGCGATCCCGTCGACTCCGAGGCCGTGGCCTTCAGCTTTGGCCGCCTCGAGAAGCTCTACCGGGCGCTGGACGGGACGCATACGACGCGCACCGGCTTCGCCTTCGTCGACAGCTTCGAGCCGACCGACGACCTGACGGTGACGGAGCACTGGGCGCGACCGAACGCGGACGCCCCTGTGTACCGCGCGCGCCACTACTACTCCTTCCTGAACCCGCGCGTCGTCGATGAGTTCGGCAAGTTCGAGGGTTCCTACGAGCATGCCGATGGCACGGTCGAGGACGTGTACAGCGTGCAGGAACTCCCGCACGGCTCGGGCAGCGGTCCTTTCACGATGGTGAAGCGGGATGCAACCGGAACCCGCCTCGAGCGCTGGCCGGATTACCACAAGCACACCCCGGCGGACGACGGCTTCGTCGAGGACGGGCCCTACATCGACACCTGGGAGACGCGCGTCATCCCCGACCAGACCGCAGCCAAGGCCGCGTTCCTGGCGAGCGACCTTGACGTGTTTGCCCCTGTCGACCCGCTGGAGCTTCCCGAGTTCGACGGCCTCGACCACATCAACATCGTCGAGCTTCCCGCCGGCGGCCGCTCCTCGCAGGGCATGGACGGCGGCAAGTTCCACGACAAGCGCGCGCGACAGGCGCTGCAGAAGGCCTTCGACTACGAGGGCTTCATTGCCGCCATCCGCCCGCTCGGCGGCAAGTACGCGGCCCCGATTACTGATCTTCTGCCGGCGTATCAGAAGCTCAGCCAGTCGGACCTCCAGCAGTGGCTTCGCTTCGACCCCGCTGAGGCGCAGGCCCTCTGGCAGGCGGCGGACTTCGTCGTTCCCGTCGACAACATCAAGGTGTTCATGCCGACGGGCTCGCCCCTGCAGCATGAGATCAGCGACTTCATGGCGCAGTCGCTGGAGAAGGCGCTCGGACCCATCGGCATCACCGCCGAGGTCGAGGCCGTTGACGGCAACTCCTGGGCGGCCCGCGCGGTCGACCGCAGCACCGACATCAAGGACTGGGAGATTCTCAGCTACGGCGACGGCGCTGCCGGCGGCACGACGGGTGTCCCCAACGACTCAAGCCTCATCCACTACGACCCGCGCGCCTACGGCTTCAATGCGTTCAACCATTACCTCGAGTCGCCGCGCCCCGAGATTGCCGAGGGTTCCGCGACGATCATCGACATGTTGAACGCCCAGGAAGCCGAGACCGATCCCGAGGCCCGTGCTGTCCTCCTCACCGAGCTCCAGAGCTGGATCCTGGACAACCACTGGTGCAACTGGGGTCTCCCTATCAGCTCCGTGTCCTACTACGGCTTCAGCGCGAGGCTGCAGGACCAGGGGGTCGCGGACTGGCTCAACTTCTACGACCGGCGCCGCGAGTCCATGTGGCTCCAGAAGGGCTAATCGTTCTTCCCAGCGGGCGCTTGCTGAGCGCCTCACTGGCCAGCAGAGGGCCCGCCCACTTGGGCGGGCCCTTTCCTTTGCCCTCCCTACCCCCTTGCGCACGCGCGTATACTGGGCAAATCCCAAATCGGGGAGGGATCCTTTTCAGTGCGTGATAACGAGAATTATTGGCAGAGGCTCCGCCGCCGGCCGGTAAGCCGGCGCAGTTTCCTTGTCGGTAGCAGCGTGGCTGCGGCCGGCTCCGCCGCAATCCTCGCGGGTTGCGGCGACGATGATGACGACGACGAGCCCGCAGCGGCTGCCACCCAGGCTGCCGCCGCCACCGAGGCTGCCGCCGAGGAGCAGGCCGCCGCCGCGACTGAGGCCGCCGCCGAGGAGCAGGCCGCCGCCGCCACAGAGGCCGCCGCCACCGAGGCTGCCGCTGCGGTCGAGGACGACGCCCACAAGCGGGGTGGCACCCTCAGGATGTGGAAGACAGAGGAGGACGCGGGTCTCGACCCCGGCGTGTTCCACGTTGCCAACACCGAGGTTCTGTACTCGACGTTGACCCAGCCCTACACCTACCAGCCCACCAAGAACCTGTTCGCCATGGACGGCATGGTCGGCTTCGAGCAGGTCGATCCGACGACCTTCGTGTGGAGCATCCGCCCCGGCATGAAGTTCCACAACGGCGACGCTGTCGACTCGGAGGCCGTGGCCTTCAGCTTCGGCCGCCTGGAGAAGCTGTACCGGGCGCTGGATGGGACGCACACCACGCGCACCGGCTTCGTCTTCGTCGACAGCTTCGAACCCTCGGACGAGCTGACGGTCACGGAGCACTGGAACCGCCCCAACGCGGACGCGCCGGTGTACCGGGCCCGCCACTACTACTCGTTCATCAACCCCCGCATGGTCGATGAGCACGGCAAGTTCGAGGGCTCCTACGAGCATCCCGATGGGACGATCGAGGACATCTACAGTATCCAGACGCTTCCCCCCGGCTCCGGAAGCGGTCCCTACACGCTCACGAAGCGGGACACGACCGGCACGCGCGTGGAGCGCTGGCCCGACTACCACAAGCACAGCCCGGCGGACGACGGCTTCGTCGAGGACGGCCCCTACATCGATGCCTGGGAGACGCGCATCATCCCCGACAACGTGGCCGCCAAGGCCGCCTTCCTCGCAGGCGACCTTGATGTCTACGCCGGCGTGGACCCGCTTGAGCTTCCCGAGTTCGACGGCCAGGACCATGTCAAAATCGTGGAGCTGCCTGCCGGCGGCTTCGCCGGGCAGGGCATGGACGGCGGCAAGTTCCACGACAAGCGCTCGCGGCAGGCACTGCAGAAGGCCTTCGACTACGAGGGCTTCATCGCGGCAATCCGCCCCCTCGGCGGCGCCTACGCCGCTCCTATCTCCGACCTCCTCGCGGCCTACCAGAAGCTGGGCCAGGAGGATCTCAAGCAGTGGCTTCGCTACGACCCGCAGGAAGCCCGCCAGCTCTGGGCGGCTGCCGACTTCGAGGTGCCCGTCGACAAGATCAAGGTCTTCCAGTCGACCGGAGATCCGCTGATGCACGAGATCAGCGACTTCATGGCGCAGACCCTGGCGAAGGCGCTCGACATCGAGACGGAAGTCGAAGCCGTCGACGTCAACACCTGGGCGGCTCGCGCCGTTAACCGCGACGAGCCGGTCAAGGACTGGGAGATCCTCAGCTACGGTACCGGCACCAGCGGTGGGACGACGGGCGTTCCCAACGACACCCACCTCATCCACTACGACCCGCGAGCCTACGGCTTCAACGCCTTCAACCACTATGCGGAGTCGCCACGCAAGGAGATCGCCGAGGGCTCGGTCACGATCTCCGAAATGCTGAACGCCCAGGAGGCCGAGACGGACATCGAGGCCCGGGCCGAGCTGCTCACCGAGGTCCAGCGCTGGATCCTCGACAATCACTGGTGCAACTGGAAGCTGCCCAACAGCACAGTCTCCTACTACGGCTTCAGCGCGAGGCTGCAGGACCAGGGCATCGCGGACTGGTTGAACTTCTACGACCGGCGCCGCGAGTCCATGTGGCTCGATCAGTCCTAGTCCTTCCGACCACCGGGCGCCTCCGGGCGCTTGACCAGCACAGAAGGGCTCGCCCCTCGGGGCGGGCCCTTCTTCTTGCATACGGTCGCCACTGGGTATACTGCGCTCAACCCCAAATTGGGGAGGGAAGTGTCTCCATGCGTGACAACGAGAACTATTGGCAGAGGCTCCGCCGCCGGCCGCTGAGCCGTCGCAGTTTCCTTGTTGGGAGCGGCGTCGCCGCCGCCGGCTCCGCCGCAATCCTCGCGGGTTGCGGCGACGACGACGACGACGATGCTGCCGCCGCCCCCGCGGCGACGCAGGCTGCCGCCGCGACGCAGGCTGCGGCTGCCGCCACCGAGGCCGCCGCCGAGGAGCAGGCTGCCGCAGCAACCGAAGCTGCCGCTGCCGAGGAACCAGCCAGCGAGGCCGAACCCGAGGCCGACAAGCACGGCGGCACGCTGAGGTTGTGGAAGACCGGGGAGGACGCCGGTATGGACCCGGGCATCTTCCACGTGCTCAACACCGAAGTGACTCATGCCACCATGACCCAGCCGTACACCTACCAGCCGACGAAGAACCTCTTCGCCATGGATGGCATGACCGGCTTCGAGCAGGTGGACCCCACGACCCTCGTGTGGAGCCTCCGCCCGGGCATGCAGTTCCACAACGGCGACCCCGTGACCTCGGAGGCGGTGGCCTTCAGCTTTGGTCGCCTCCCCAAGCTGTATCTGGCTCTGGGTGGTACGCACGTCACCAGCTCCGGGTTCGATTTCGTCGACGAGTTCGAGGCCGCGGACGAGAGCACGATTGTCGAGCACTGGAGCCGCCCCAACGCCGACGCGACCGTCTACCGTGCGCGCCACTACTACTCGTTCCTCAACCCCCGCATGATCGAGGAACACGGCAAGTTCGAGAGTGCGGTCGAGCTGCCCGACGGCACGACCGAGGACATGTACAGCATCCACGACCTGCCCGAAGGCACGACGAGCGGCCCCTACAGGCTTGTCGAGCGAAACGCGACGGGCACCCGGCTGGAGCGCTGGGCCGACTACCACAAGCACACCCCCGCCGACGACGGCTTCGTCGAGGACGGGCCCTACATCGACGAATGGCAGACGCGAATCATCCCCGACCAGGTGGGCGCGAAGGCCGCCTTCCTGGCCGGCGACCTCGACGTGTTCGCGGCCGTCGACCCGCTGGAGCTTCCCGAGTTCGAGGGCCAGGACCACGTGACGGTGTACGAGGTGCCAGCCGGCGGGCGCGCCTCGCAGGGCATGGACGGGGGCAAGTTCCACGACAAGCGCTCCCGCCAGGCGCTCCAGAAGGCCTTCGACTACGAGGGCTTCATCAAGGCCATTCGCCCCCTCGGTGGCCAGTTGGCCGCCCCGATCTCCGACCTCCTGCCCCACTACCAGAAGCTGAGCCAGCAGGAGCTGGCCACCTGGTACCGCCACGACCCGCAAGAGGCCCGCGCCCTCTGGGCGGCGGCGGACTTCATCCACCCCATCGAGAAGCTCAAGGTCTTCCAGTACACCGGCCCGCCTCTGCAGCATGAGATCAGCGACTACGTCGCCCAGTCGATCGCCACCTCGCTCGGCATCGAGACCGAGGTCGAGGCTGTCGACATCAACAGCTGGGCGGCCCGCGCGAACGACCAGAGCCAGGATGTGAAGGACTGGGACATCCTCAGCTACGGTACCGGCGACAGCGGCGGTACCACTGGCCTTCCGAACGACAGCCACCTCATCAACTACGACCCTCGTGTCTACGGGTACGTCGCTTTCAACCACCGCGCCGACTCACCCCGCAAGGAGATCGCCGAAGACTCGGTCACCCTCATCGGCATGCTGGAGGCCCAGGAGGCGGAGACCGACGTCGAGGCCCGCGCCGAGATCCTCACGGATGTCCAGCGCTGGATCCTCGACAACCACTGGTGCAACTGGGGCCTCCCCATCAGCTCCGTGTCGTACTACGGCTTCAGCTCCCGGATGCGGGACTTCGGCCTCAACGACTGGCTCAACGCCTACGGCCTCCGTCGCGAGTCCATGTGGCTCGACCGGTCCTAGTCGATCCGACCACCGGGCGCCCCCGGGCGCTCGACCAGCACAGAAGGCCCGCCCTCCGGGGCGGGCCTTCTCTTTACCTGCCCCGCATACGCGGCCTGGCCGGAGCGGTAGCATCGTCCGGGTGAACCGCCTCGTCCTCCCCTTCGTCGCGGTCGTCCTCGCCCTCGCCGCTGCCTGCGGCGACGATGTTCCCGCGACCCCTGCACCCCCCGACTCCGTGCATGAGCTGGGTGTTATACACCTCTCCGCGCCCACGAGACAAGAGGCGAGGGAGTGGGGGGGGGGGTGGGGGGTCAAAAGGAGGGG
>VXLW01000086.1 GCA_009841435.1 Dehalococcoidia bacterium
GTCAGCGCTCGCCGGGAACTGGCGCAGGCGTTGTTTTGGCGCTGGGTGCGGCTCGCGCTCACGCTCGGACGCTGGCGGAGGTAGCCGGGGCTGCGGCTGACGCGGCCGCCTGCGCCGCAGCCCGTGAAACCCGAACAGGGCAGTTATCGAAGCGAATTGGCAACGAGCCAGTCCTTGATGGCCATGAGCGCCCGGCAATCATCCTCGTTGTATCTCAGAAGCTCGTTGCGGATGCTTGCGTCAGTCGAGCCTGAACTCACATAGTTCTTCCAAGCCACCATTGCCAAAAGCCCATCGAAATGCGGGCTACGCCAAGCAAAGCCCAAGTGGCCTGCGATGTCTTTCAGCCCGTAGCTCGATGTTGGGAAGGCAAATGCATCAGAAGTCGCACGCTGGAGATCAACCAGGTTGTCCAACAATCTCTCGCGTATCGCGGGCGGCGTCTCGTACTTGTCCATCATCTTCCGGATGTAGGCCGGTTCCGCAGAAGCCGACCAGTGATAGACAGCCAGTGATCCTGCCTCGACTATGAGGCTACAGAAGTCCTGCCAGCACTTCTCTTCTTTCTCCGGGGTTTCAGCGAAAAGCCCGATGTAGCGTGCATCAGACTTCGACCTGACCACGACTCCCGTGAGGTAGTTGACAAACCCATCGCGTGTTCCTTGCAGCGCATCGAGCCCTTCGTTCGTGTTCTCCATGTCCAGGAACATCTCCACCGCGGCCTGTGGGAGACGAACAGCGCTTCTTGGAATCGGAACGCCTTTGAGGATCGCGTTTGCCTGGTCCACGATTCTATTGGCGAGATCCGGCCATATTCCGGGCACGTTGGACAGATCACTCGGACTCGCTAGCGCAATGTCCTCGATCGTAGCGAACCCTGCCTTGATGAGCGCTCCCTCCTTGACATGACCAATCTGCCACAGCGTGGTAAGCCCCGCCAGCTTGTCTCCGTATGATCGCCACGGCGCGGGAGTCCGGCCAAAGACGGGCCGTGGCTTGTATCGACGCGAGACTACGTCGCGTGTGCGTTCCATATGCCTGACAAGTCGTGATTGCCAGTCATCGGAGGTCTCTATTGTTTCCTCCTTCCGACCATTGATCATCCCGAACTCCTTCGGAGTGAGGTTCTGGATGAGACCCAACAAGTGGTTGTAGAACGCCCCCTGAATCTTGTGGGCCACTGTGAGTCTGAAGTTGCTCTTTACTTCAACCACACGGTAACCGTAGTTGCCGAACACGGACTTCGAGTCGTGCACCTTGAGAATCTGGTCGGGAATGCCACGCAGGCCAACGGGGCTCGAGATCAGCGGTCCTTGCAGGATCGTTGGTACCCCGGCAGCCATCATCTCGACGGTGAGACGGAACCCATCCTCCAGCGTCTCGTATTCGTGGGTCACGACGTCGCCGTCAATGACGTCCCGCTCGTGGACCGAACCGCGCTCCCTCAGCATCTCCAACAGCGGAGACACGGGATCGCGCTCATCCTCGGGCGCAAACTTGTCACAATAGAGCGCGAACGGCGACGACACGCAGCGCGCGACATCCGTGGCAGAGATGAACTTCTCATCTCCTGGAGCGAGATGGCGGCGAAGGATTTCGTCGACGATTGCCTGGCGCGATGGCGTCAACTGACCTCCGGAGAACGGGACCTCATCCCAGAAGGGCCTGTCCACTTGACTGCCGTCGCCACCGTTCGTTTGGCAAGCTCGACGGTCATCTTCACGGACGCCATACTACCCGCCGGTTCTTCTTCCTGCCGCCCACTTCGCCGCTACCGCAGAGGCGGGCGGCTGGACGTTCGACTGGAGAACATGGCGAAGTTCAGGCTGGACTTCGTCACCTAACGAGGGCGGCGGGGAGGAAGCGCACTGACTTTCAGGTGCGCCTGTTGCGGACCCCGGCCGAATGTCGGCCCGATAGCGGAATGGATGCCTCACGTGAGGGAGGGGCGAACACCCGTGCGCCCGAGTCCGCTACGATGGGATCACCACACACGCTCCCCGCCCGCCAAGGAACGGCAACCGATGACCGACCAGCCAGACCCCACGCCCGTCGCGCTCTACGCGCGCGTCTCCAGCGACCGCCAGGACGTCGACCTCTCCGTCGCCGCCCAGCTGCGGGCGCTGCGCGACTACGCCGAGAAGAACAACTACCTCGTCGTCCGCGAGTACGTGGACGAGGCCGAGAGCGGCCGCGTCGCCGACCGCCCCGAGTTCCGCAAGATGCTCGACGCCGCCACCGCTCCCGACGCCCCCTTCGAGCAGATCCTCGTCTGGAAGTTCAGCCGCTTCACCCGCAAGCGCGAGCACGCCGTGGCCTTCAAGTCGATGCTGCGCCGCAGAGGCGTGCGCGTCGTCTCCATCACGGAGCACGCTGACGACTCCCCCACCGGCAAGCTTATGGAGGCGATCATCGAGAGCGTCGACGAGTTCTACAGCGCCAATTTGGCGGAGGAGGTCACGCGCGGGATGCGGGAGGCCGCCTCGCGCGGCTTCTGGGTCTCCACCTACGCCCCCTACGGCTACAGGAAGGTGCGCGTGCAGGACGGGGCCAAGGAGCGCCCGAAGCTGGAGCTCGACCCGCCCGCCGACGCCGTCGTGCGCCGCATCTTCGACATGACGCTCGCGGGCAAGAGCGTGCTCGACATCGTGCGCGCCCTCAACGCCGAGGGCATCCCCACCCGCAACGGCGGCCGGTGGTTGAAAAACACCGTGCACGGGATGCTGACCAACGAGAGCTACGCCGGCACGCTCGTCTGGGGCAAGCGGACCAAGAGCAAGGCGCCGCCGGTGCGCGTCGAGGGCGCCGTGCCCGCGATCGTGAGCCGCGAGGAGTTCGAGCGGGTCCAGGAGCTCCTCAAGTCCCGCGCCCCCAAGGTCGTGCATCCCCGCCGCGCCTCCAGCCCCTACCTGCTGAGCGGGCTGGTCAAGTGCGAGAGCTGTGGGCGCGCGCTCACCGCCGCCGAGGCGAAGAGCGGCAAGTACACCTACTACGTCTGCCAGTCGCTCATCAAGACCGGCAAGGATGCCTGCGCCACCCCGCGGCTCAACGCCAAGCGCTTCGAGGAGACGATCATCGGCCAGCTCCGCGACCACGTCCTCACCGAGTCCAACATCCGCGACCTCGTGCGCCTGCTCGACGAGGAGATGGACGGCGTGGCGCGCGAGCAGCGCGAGAAGCTGGAGACGATCGAGGCGGAGCTGGAGGAGGTGCGGCGCAAGCTGGGCCGCGTCTGGCAGGTGGTCGAGAACACCGACCTCGAGCTGGCCGACGCCTCGGAGCGCATCAAGGAGCACCGCGAGCGGCAGCGGCAACTGGAGGTGACGGCGGACGAGGCGCGGGCGATGCTCGCCGAGCGGCGGGTGTTGCTGGACAGCGCGGAGACGGTGGCGGCGTTCGCCGAGGAGATGAGCGAGTTCCTCAGGACGAGCGAGATCACGGAGACGCGGGCGTTCGTGCGCTCCTTTGTGAAGGCGATCCTGGTGCGGCCCGGGCAGGCCACCATCCACTACACGATGCCCACGCCGCCGGACGGTCCCCTCGGGGGCGCGGACGCCGCCGAGGTCGCCCTCTCGGGCCGAGTTATGAGTTCGGTACGTGCTGGTGGGCGATGAGGGACTCGAACCCCCGGCCTCTTCGGTGTAAGCGAAGCGCTCTAACCAGCTGAGCTAATCGCCCGGACCGCCAGTCTACCCGCCGGCCCCTACAGGACCGACTTGATCCCCTCCGCCAGCAGGATGCCTGGCTTCCAGCTGATCACCGACTTCGCCCGGGACGTGTCCGCACACTTGCGCAACTCCTCGAACGCACCCCGCGGGTTCGGGATGATGTGCTCCACCTCGCCCCCCACCATCGCCGCGATCTCGTTCACCGACGTCTCCTCGCCCGACCCCACGTTCAGCGCTACCGCTCGCCCCTGCGGCAGCTCCGAGTTCGCCGCGTTCAGGTTCGCCCGCGCCACGTCCTCCACGTGGACGTAGTCGCGCGTCTGGCAGCCGTCGCCGTAGATGGTCAGGGGCTTGCCCTCGTCGCGCAGACGCAGGAAGTGCGGGATCACGAGCGCGTACGCTCCCTCCGCCGATTGCCGCGGCCCGTACACGTTGAAGTACCGCAGCGACACGATCTGCATCCCGAACAGCGCCGCGAACAGGTCCGCGTACTGCTCCCCGATGAGCTTGTGCAGCCCGTACGGCGAGAGCGGGTTCGGCGCCAGGTCCTCGGTCATCAGGTGCGTCTCCTGGTCCCCGTACACGCTCGACGACGACGACACGACCACCCGCTCGACGCCGTGCTCGCGCGCCGCCTGCAGCACGTTCAAGGTGCCGTTCACGTTGACCGCGTGCGTCCCGATGGGGTCGTCGACCGACTGCTGGACGCGTGGCAGGGCGGCCAGGTGGAACACCCACGTCGCCCCCTCCACCGCCACCAGCACCGCCTCCGCGTCCGCCACCGACCCCTCCACCAGCTCCGCCGCCGGGTTCAGGTACTCGAGGTTGCCTGTCGAGAGGTCGTCGAGCACCGCCACCTCGTACCCCTCCTCCACGAGCGCATCGACAATGTGCGACCCGATAAACCCGCACCCTCCGGTCACAACGCAGCGCATGGCGATCATGCTACGGGAAGGGTCGTGGGGCCGGATCGCAGACACCGGCGCGGGGGCGGGCTACGATGGGCGCATGGCAGCAAAGCGAATCGCGGTTCTCGGCTCCACCGGCTCCATCGGCCGCCAGACCATCGACGTGACCCGGCAGCTGCCGGAGTTCTTCGAGATCACGGCCCTCGCCGCCGGGCGGAACACCGCCCGCCTCGCCGAGCAGGTCGCCGACCTGCGCCCCCGCTACGTCTACGCTGCCCAGCGCGACGCCGCCCTCGACGATGCCATCGAGGCAGCCGGCGCGACCTGGCTGCCCATGGACGAGATGGCCGTCGCCGACGATGTCGACATTGTGCTCGCGGGCACGGGCGGCGCCGCCGGCCTCCTCCCCACCATCGCTGCGCTGGAGGCGGGCAAGCCAGTCGCCATTGCCAACAAGGAAGCGCTCGTCATGGCCGGGCACCTCATTCGCCGCGCCATGGTCGCCGGCGGCGGCGACCTCCGCCCCGTCGACAGCGAGCACTCCGCCATCTGGCAGTGCCTCTGGGGCGAGGAGCAGCACGGCATCCGCCGCATCATGCTCACCGCCAGCGGCGGCGCCTTCCGCGACCTCGACCCCGGGCAGCTCGCCGCCGTCACCCCCGCGCAGGCCCTCAAGCACCCCACCTGGAACATGGGCGACAAGATCACCGTCGATTGCGCCACCCTCATGAACAAGGGCATGGAGACCATCGAGGCGATGTGGCTCTTCGATGTACCCATGGAAGCCGTGCAGGTCGTCCTCCACCGCGAATCGATCGTCCACTCCCTCGTCGAGTTCAGCGACGGCAGCGTGAAGGCGCAGCTCGGAGTTCCCGACATGCGCCTCCCCATCCAGTGCGCCCTCGCCTACCCGGAGCGCATGCCCGAACCTCCCGCCCCTGCCCTCGACCTGGCCGGTGCCGGCCAGCTCACCTTCGGCGAGCCTGACATCTCGCGCTTCCCCTGCCTCGGGCTCGCGATGCAGTCCGGGCGCCTCGGCGGGACCTACCCTGCGGCCATGGCCGCCGCCGATGAGGTCGCCGTCGAGCGCTTCATGGCCGGCGAAGTCGGCTTCCTCGACATCCCCGGCATCATCGAGGGCGTGATGGAGCGGCACGAATCGACGCCCGATCCCGACCTCGAAGCGGTCTTCGCGGCCGACCGGTGGGCGCGCACCGCGGCGGAGGTGGCTCCGGCGGGGGCTGGCGCGTGACCTTCCTCACCGCCTTCGAGGTCGTCGACATCCTTCGCTCGGCGCTGATCTTCGCGGCTCTCCTCGTTCCCCTCGTCGTCATCCACGAGCTCGGGCACTTCCTTGCGGCGAAAGCGTTCCGCATCAAGGTGCTCGAGTTCGGAATCGGCTTCCCGCCGCGCATCAAGGGCCTGTCGTTCAGGCGCGGGGAGACCGAGTACACGATCAACTGGCTCCCCATCGGCGGCTTCGTCCGCATGATGGGCGAAGAGGACCCCTCCGACCCCCGCTCGCTCGCCGCCGCCGACGCCTGGAAGCGCCTCACCGTCATGGCCGCGGGCGTCGTCATGAACGTGGGGCTGGCCCTCCTGCTGTTCACGATCGCGTTCATGGTCCCGCGCGAACGCGCCCTCAACCTCGCGCAGGTCGCCGAGGTCATGCCCGACTCCCCCGCCGCGATGGCGACCATCTCCGGCACGCTCCGTGACGGCACCGAACCGGCGCAGGGCCTCCAGCCCGGCGACGTCGTCATGGAGGTCAACGGCCGCGAGGTCCGCAACGTCAGCGAGCTCATCTTCCACACCCGCCGCTTCATCGGGGAGACCCAGACCTGGGTGATCTCGCGCGCGAACTCGACCCTCGAGGCCGAGCTGTACGCCCGCTGGCGCCCGCCCGAAGGGCAGGGCCCGACCGGCATCCGCGTGGGCGCCCCCACCGTCTGCACCGATGTCGACGACGATGGCAACCCCATCGGCTGCAGCCAGCGCTTCCCCTATACCGAGAACGTCTCGTACCCGCCCTGGGAAGCGGTTCCGCGCGGCTGGCAGGCCATGATCGACGCCGTCATCGTCACGAAGAACGAGATCCAGGTGCGGGTGAACGGTAGCTCCGGAGCCGCTCCCGACCAGCCCCTCCTCTCCGGTCCCGTCGGTATCGCGAACACCACCGGCGACATCGTCGAGCAGGCCGGCTGGCGACCGCTCATCGAGCTCGCCGCTCTCCTCAGCCTCTCCCTGGCGGTATTCAACGCCCTCCCCATCCCCGCCCTCGACGGCGGGCGCATGACCTTCGTCGTCGTCGAGATGCTGCGTGGCGGCCGCCGTATCTCCGCCGAGAAGGAAGGCTTCGTCCACTTCGTCGGGTTCGCCGTCCTGCTGGCCGGGATCCTCGTCATAACGTTCTTCGACATCAGCCGCCTCATCACCTGACGCGCCGCCGTGCTCTTCGATGCCCTCTTCATCACGCTCTTCGTCATCGGGTGGCTCGCGCTTGGATTCCTGCCCTGGCTCGCGCTGAGCGTTGCGACCCGTGGGAACGCTGGCTTCCGCTACCTGTTTCTGAGCATGGCTGCGGCGGTGGTCGGCGGTCTCGCCGTCCCCGTCTTCCGCGACGATGGCCTCGGCCTCATCCTCAGCTTCGTCGTAGCATTTGCGTTCCCTACCCTGTTGCTAACCGCCCGGCGAGTCTCTCGTCGCTGGCAGCCTGGAGTCCGGGGATGACCCCATGACTATTGCTCTCTCGACCATGTACGCCCAGCAGAAGCGCTTCGACAACGGCGCAGGCTTCGCGCGGTACGCCGCCGACGCCGGCTACGACGCCATCGAGGTCTCCCACTCGACCACCCCTGAGAAACTCCGAGAGATCCTCGACAGCGGCATCCTGCCGGTCACGTCGGTCCACCAGCCTGCCCCGCTTGTAGAGGTCGAGGGTGGCAAGAGCAACCACGACCTGAACCTCGCCTCGACGAAGCGGAGCGAGCACGCTCGCGCCCTCAGGCACGCGCTCCGCAGCATCGAGTGGGCGGCGGAAGCGGGGGCGTCCGCGCTCGTTGTGCACCTCGGCGAGGTCGAGGGCTCCTTCTCCGGTACCACCGCCGAGCTCTACCGCCTCTTCCGGCAGCACGGCATCAGGGACAACCGCGCCGCCGAGGCCCGCGCCGAGATGGAGCATCGCCGCGCCGAGGCAGCCCCCGCGAACCTGGAGGCGGCCCGCGAGTCGCTCGAGCAGCTTGTCGAGGCGGCCCGGCCCCACGGCATCGTCATTGGTATCGAGAACCGCCTCGACTTCCACCAGATCCCCCTCCCCGCCGAGTCGATCGCCCTCATGGAGGGCTTCGCTCCCGACGAGGTCGGCCACTGGCACGACACCGGCCACGCCGAGGTGCTAGACCGCCTCGGCTTCCTGCCCCACACCGCCTGGTTCGACGGGCTCGGTGACCGCCTCGCCGGCGCTCATGTCCACGACGTGCGCGGCGTCGTCGACCACCGCGCCCCCGGCACGGCCCAGCTCGACTGGGAGATGGTCGCAGGCGGCCTCGCCTCGCTCGACGCCATCACGCTCGAGATCGACCAGCGCGAGACCGACGACGACGTCCGCGCTGCGCCCGCCTTCCTGCGCTCCGTCGGCCTCGGCTAGCGCGCCTCAGTCCTCGAATTCGATATCGAGCGCGATGTCCAGCGCCGGTGCGCTGTGCGTGAGCGCCCCTGACGAGATGGCGTCCACGCCGGTTGCGGCGACTTCCGCCACCCGCTCCAGCGTGATGCCCCCGCTCGCCTCCAGCCTCGCCCGTCCCCCCACGATAGCGACAGCCTCGCGCAGCTGCTCCGTTGTCATGTTGTCGAGCAGGATCCACTCCGGTTGCGCGTCGAGCGCGTCCCGGAGCTGCGCGAGCGTGTCCACCTCGACTTCGACGGGCGTCTCCGGCGCGTGCTGGCGGATCGTCGCAACCGCCTGCGCGAGCGTCTTGCCCTGGCGTGCGACCGCCTCGCGGTGGTTGTCCTTGATCATCGCCATCACGGCGAGGTCGCGCCGGTGGTTCGCCCCGCCCCCGCAGCGCACCGCGTACTTCTCCAGGTCTCGGAGCCCCGGCGTGGTCTTCCGTGTGTCGAGGATGACGCAGTCCGTCCCTTTGGTGGCCTCTACATAACGACTTGTGATCGTCGCGACCCCCGAGAGCCGCTGCACGAAATTCAGCGCCGTCCGCTCCCCCGACAGGATCGCCCGAGCTGGGCCCTCCACGCTTGCGAGAACTGTCCCTCCCTCGACCTCGTCGCCTTCGTTCACGTGAGTCTCGAAGGCAATCCCCTCGTCCAGCGTCGTGAAGACGTACCGGGCCACGACAAGCCCGCAGGCCACCCCAGCCTCCCGGGCCACCAGCCGCCCCCGCGCGGCGAGCCCCGGCTCCACCACCGCCTGCGTCGTCACGTCGTCGCCGGCGCGATCCTCCGAGAGCGCCGTTCGCACCACGGAGGTGATGGTCCCCACCGGGGGCGGTTCAATCAGCACGGTGGAACACCTGCCGTTGCGCCCAGCGCGAGTCGTCACGCTCGGGAAAGTCCGTGCGGAAGTGGGCGCCCCGGCTCTCCTCGCGCCTGAGCGCCGCCGTCAGCAGCAACTCCGCGAAGACCCCCAGCCAGCGCTGCTCGTGTCTCTCCCGCGAGGGCTCCGGCTCGCCCTTGGGCCATCCGTCGATCGCGTCGACTCCCTCCTGGAGCGCCTCGCCTGAGCGCTCGATTCCGGCGTGTTCCCACAGCAGGCGCTGGACGGCCGCATGGTCGGGCGGCGCCGTCCTTCGCGCCGCGAACGGCGTCGAGTCAGGGCAGGGCGCCATCGCCCCGCCCGTCCCCTCCGCGATGTTCTCGACCGCGCGCTTTGCGAACACCACGGTCTCGAGTAGCGAGTTGCTGGCCAGCCGGTTTGCCCCGTGAACGCCCGTCGCCGCGGTCTCCCCGCAGGCGTAGAGCCCTGGCACGGTCGTGCGCGCCCACGAGTCCGTGCGCACGCCGCCCATCAGGTAGTGCGCGGCGGGGGCGACCGGTACCGGGTCGTGTCGCAGGTCGACTCCGCGCTCGCCGCAGAAGGCGGCAATGCCTGGGAAGCGCTCGATCGGGTCCACGCGGTCCAGCGCGGTGCAGTCGAGCCAGACGTGGTCCGAACCGGCGGCGCGCATCTCCGCGACCATCGCCCTCGCGACCACGTCGCGCGGCGCGAGGTCGGCGAGTTCGTGGTAGCGCGGCATGAACGTCTCGCCACCGTCGTTGCGCAGCACCGCCCCCTCCCCCCGCAGCGCTTCCGAGATCAGGAACGGCGGCGCTCCTGGTTGCCGAAAGGCCGTGGGGTGGAACTGGTAGAACTCGAGGTCGGTCACCTCCGCCCCGGCGTCGAAGGCAAGGGCGATGCCGTCGCCCGTCGCGACCGGCGGATTCGTCGTGTGCGAGAAGGCCGCCCCCGCCCCGCCCGTCGCCAGCACAACCGCGTCCGACTCGAAGACGCATGCCGTCCCGTCGCCCTGATCGAGGGCGCGAACTCCCACCGTCCTGCCGTTCTCCAGCAGAACCTCGGTCGCCAGCGTGTGCTCTCTGACCACTATCCTGCCGCTCTCGACCTGCTCCGCGAGCGCGGTGGTGATGGCCGCCCCCGTGCGGTCGCCGCGAGCGTGCAAAACGCGCGCGTTCCGGTGCGCGCCCTCGCGCCCGAAGGCACGGTTTGCCCCCTCGCTGTCGAAGCTGACCCCGTAGCGTTCGAGGTCCCGGATACGTCGTGGCGCGCTCTCCACGAGAATGCGCGCCATCGCCTCGTCGACGAGCCCCGCGCCCGCCGCGATCGTGTCCTTCAGGTGCTGTTCGGTGGAGTCGTCCGGGCCTATCGCGGCGGCGATGCCCCCCTGGGCGTGGCGCGTGCTGCCCTCGTGCAACTCCCCCTTCGTGACGAGGAGGACGGGGCCCAGCGCGCTCGCTTCGAGCGCGGCGAAGAGGCCCGCCATGCCGCTCCCGACCACGATCGCCCGGTACCGCCCATCCGCCCGTGGGGGATCGCTCACGGGACTTAGTGTACGTGGTACACGAAGTCCCCGCGACGCGCCTCAAGAGCCCCGTGAGTCGCCCGAATCGTGCGCCGCCGTACAATGCCAAGGGTGGCGATCCATCCAATCCGGCGCGCCGGCGACCCCGTCCTCCGGCAGAAAGCAAGGCGCGTCCGCGTGCGCGATTCGAGCATTCCGCAGCTCATCGAGGACATGTTCGAGACAATGTACGACGCCCCCGGCGTGGGTCTCGCCGCTCCCCAGATCGGTATCCCCCTCCAGGTGATCGTGCTCGATACGCCCCCGGCCGAGCCCTTCGCGTTGCTCAACCCCGAGATCATCAAGCGCTCGGGCGAACGCCAGCTCCACGAAGGCTGCCTCTCCGTGCCCGGCTTCCGCGGCGAGATCACGCGTTCGGTGAAGGTCCTCGTCAAGGGCATCGACCCCGCGACCGGGAGGGAGGTTCGCATTCGCGCCGAAGACGACCTCCTCGCCGAGGCCCTCGAACACGAAATCGACCACCTCAACGGCATCCTCTACATCGACTACCTCGACAGTCCTGATGCGCTCGTCAAGGTCGATACCGCACCGGAGGAAGTGGAGGAAGGGGCGTGATGATCGGCGTCATCGGCGGCGAGACGTGCAGTCCAGCCGAGGGCGAGAGCGCCTTCGCCGTCGGCCGCGAGCTGGCCGCGCGCGGACATACGCTCGTCTGTGGCGGAAGGGGCGGCGTGATGCGCGAAGCCTGTCGCGGCGCCCGCTCCGAGGACGGCGTGACCGTCGGCATCCTCCCCGGCGATGACCGGGCCGACATGAACGAGTTCGTGACCATCCCCATCGTGACCGGCATCGGGTTCGCCCGGAACACCATGATCCCCCGCACCGCCGACGCCCTCGTGGCCGTCGGCGGCCGCTACGGAACCCTGAGCGAGATCGCCTTCGCCCTCATCGCGGGGAAACCCGTGGTCACCATGGGGAGCTGGGACCTTACCCTCCCCGACGGCGCCACCGCGCCGCTCGTGTCGTGCGACGATGCGGGTGCGGCCATCGACGCCTGTGAGCGGTTGGCGGCAGGAGCGTCCTGATGCTGATCGAAGAGCTGGTCGCGCGCGAGATCCTTGATTCCCGCGGCAACCCCACGGTCCAGGTCTCCGTCCTTCTCGACGACGGCTCCGTCGGCCAGGCCGCGGTCCCCTCCGGCGCCTCGACGGGCGCCTACGAGGCCGTCGAGCTGCGCGACGGCGATGCCCGCCGGTACGGCGGCAAGGGCGTCCTCAAGGCCGTCGAGAACGTCAACGGCGAGATCAACGCTGCCCTCATCGGCCAGCCCGCCGCCGACCAGCGCGCCGTCGACCACCAGCTCATCGAGCTCGACGGTACCGCCAACAAGGCCCGCCTCGGCGCGAACGCGATGCTTGGCGTCTCCCTCGCCGTCGCCCGCGCTGCCGCCGACTCCGCCGAGGAACCGCTCTACCGCTACCTCGGCGGAGCCGCCGCCAACCGCCTCCCCGTGCCGATGTTCAACATCCTCAACGGGGGCCGCCACGCGGAGGACTCGACCGACTTCCAGGAGTTCATGGTCATGCCCGTCGGCGCGGAAACCTACTCCGAGGCCCTGCGTATGGCCGCCGAGGTCTACCAGTCGCTCAAGCGCATCCTCTCCGATCGCAACCTCACCACGACCATCGGCGACGAGGGCGGCTTCGCCCCCTCCCTTCCCGGCAACGAGGAGGCCGTGCAGGTCGTGCTCGAGGCGATCGAGGGCGCCGGCTACCGCCCCGGATCCGACCTTGTCCTCGCCCTCGACCCGGCTACGACCGAACTCTACCAGGGCGGCGAATACGTCCTTGAGAAGGAGGGCCGCACCCTCACCAGCGAGGGCCTCATCGACCACTGGGCCGACTGGGCGAGTCGCTACCCCATCGCCTCGATCGAAGACGGCCTCGCCGAGGACGACTGGTCCGGCTGGAGCGCCCTCGTCAAGCGCCTCGGCGCGACCGTTCAGCTCGTTGGAGACGACCTGCTCGTGACGAACCCCGAGCGCATCCAGCGCGGCATCGACGAGGCTGCGGCCAACAGCGTCCTCATCAAGCTGAACCAGATAGGCACGCTCAGCGAGACGCTCGACGCGATCGCCTTGGCCCACCGCGCAGGCTGGACCGCCGTTATCAGCCACCGCTCCGGCGAAACCGAGGACACGTTCATCGCTGATCTCGCGGTGGCCACCGGCGCCGGCCAGATCAAAACCGGCGCACCCGCCCGCAGCGAGCGAACCGCCAAGTACAACCGCCTGCTGGAGATCGAGACGGAGCTGGGCGCGACCGCGAGCTACGCCGGCTGGGAGGCCATCCGCCAGCTCGGACCCCGTCCCCCCGCCGAGACCCCTCCCGC
>VXLW01000004.1 GCA_009841435.1 Dehalococcoidia bacterium
CCGCTTGCCCGGGGGGCCCGCATATGTCTAAACCCCACCGGGGGGGGGGGGGGGGGGGGGGGGCGGAAGGTGGGCGCCAACACCAGACACCTGGAGGTGCGATTCATGGCGCTGACGCTCACCGACGCGGCGAAGCTCAGCAACGACACCCTGCTCGCCGGGGTCATCGAAACGATGGCCGAGGAGAGCCCCATCCTGCAGCGGCTGCCCTTCATCGAGATCACGGGCAACGGCCTCACCTACAACCGCGAGGACTCGGCCCCCGCGGCCGACTTCTACGCCGTGGGCGACGACTGGGACGAGGACGCGCCCACGTTCACGCAGCAGACGGCCTCCCTCAAGATCCTCGGGGGCGACGCCGACATCGATAACTTCCTCAAGGAAACGCGCTCCAACGTCCAGGACCTCGAGGCGGCCGTGCTCCAGCTGAAGGCCCGGGCCGTGCAGGCGCTCTTCGACAAGACGTTCGTGACCGGCAACGCGACCACCGACACCGAGAGCTTCGACGGCCTCGACCGGCTCTGCGCGAACACGCAGGCCGTGAGCATGGGCAACAACGGGGCGACCCTGACGCTGGCCAAGCTCGACGAGCTGGTCGACAAAGTGCGCCCGGGGAAGCCGCAGATGCTGCTGATGAGCCGCCGCTCGCGTCGCAAGCTGAACGAGCTGGCGCGGGACGCGGGAACCTTCCTGGAGGCGGACCGCGACGAGTTCGGGGGGATGGTGCAGTACTACGACGGCATCCCCATAGGCATCAACGACTACATCAGCGACGCGCAGACGGCGGGCACGAGCCGCGACGCCTCGACGGTGTACGCGATGCAGTTCGGCGAGGGCGCGCTGGCCGGGCTCTCGGCGCCGAGCGGCCTCTCCGTCGACCGCGTGGGCGCGCTGGAGTCGAAGGACGCGACGCGCCTGCGGGTGAAGTGGTACGCGGGCCTCGCGCTCTTCAACACCCTCGCCCTGGCCCGGCTGACGGGCGTCCGCCCCTAGCCCCCAGCCCATCCGCCACGCCATCCGGAGGGCGCCCCCTGAGGGGCGCCCTCTTGTTTGCCGTCTTACAAGACGGGATGGCTCGCTCGTAACAGGTACCGGGGCGGCCGACCGGGGCGGGCTGACGAGCCCTTCCCAGCGGCGACCTGCACGAGCGAGCGCATCCTTCGAAGCATCCTAGGGGTCGAAGGCCTGAATTACGCCAGCCCCGCCCCCTCGCGCGTGAGGATGCGCTGGCGCATCCTCTATTTCATGCGGGTCGTGCAGAAGTTCGGGGGGACGTCCGTCGCGGATGCGGAGCGCATCCGGCACGTGGCCGGGCAGGTCGCCGGTCGCGTGGGCGCGGGCGACGAGGTTGTCGTGGTCGTCTCGGCCATGGGGAACCGCACGGACGAGCTCATCGACCTCGCCCTCGAGGTCTCGCCCGACCCGGACCCGCGCGAGCTCGACCAACTGCTCGCCACCGGCGAGCACATGTCGGCGGCGCTCCTCGCGATGGCCCTGCACGCGATGGAGCAGGAAGCGGTCGGGCTCACGGGGAGCCAGGCCGGAATCTACTCGCGCGCATCCCACGGTTCCGGCCGCATCCAGCGCATCGACGCGGATCGCATCGAGGAAGAGCTGCGCGCCGGGCGCATCCCCATCGTGGCCGGCTTCCAGGGCGTCACCGAGGAGGCCGACTACGTCACGCTGGGGCGTGGCGCGAGCGACCTGACGGCGGTGGCGCTGGGCGTGGCCCTTGGCGCCGATCGCTGCGAGACCTACAAGGACGTCGAGGGCGTCTACACCGCCGACCCCCGCATCGTCCCCGCCGCCCGCCGACTGGCCGACGTTCACTACGAAGAGATGCTGGAGATGGCCACGCAGGGCTCGCAGGTGATGCACAACCGCGCCGTCGAGGTGGCGGCGACGAACGAGCTGCCCATCCTGGTCGCGTCGAGCATGGTCGACGGGCCGGGCACCCTCATCCATGGAGGTTCCGAGATGGAGGAACGCAACCGCGTCCGTGGCGTCGTGGACGACCACGACATCGCGAAGGTGACGCTGCGGCACGTGCCCGACCGGCGCGGCATCGCCGCCCAGATATTCGAGCCGCTCGCGGAGGCGGGCGTGAGCGTCGACACGATCGTGCAGAACGCGAGCGAGCGGAACCTGACGGACCTCACGTTCACGCTCGCGCGAGGCGACCTGCGCCGCGCGGCCGGCCTGATGGACGACATCTGCGAGGCCATCGGGGCCGACGGCTACACAGCCGACACGAACCTCGGAAAGGTGAGCATCGTGGGCGCGGGCATCCAGACGGAGCCGGGCTACGCCGCGCGGATGTTCCGCGCGCTCGCCGACGCCGAGGTGAACATCGACCTGATCACGACGAGCGAGATCCGCATCACCTGCATCGTCCACGAGGACCACATGGGGCAGGCGGTGAACGCCCTGCACACGGCCTTCGGGCTCGACGACCCCGACCGGGTGTAGGTCAGCGAGCCCACCTCGCGACCTTGACAGCCGGTGTAAGGTGAGGCCAGAACACCGTAGGGAGGTCGCACGTGTACCACGTCAAGACTCACCTCCTCCACGGAGTATTGATCGTGCAGTTCTGAGGCCCGCCTCGCGCGGGCCGAAGCGGGAAGCCTCCAGCCCGGAACGGGTGCAGGGCGGAGGCAGTGCCGCGAAGAGACCTACACAGGCCCCGGGAAACCGGGGCCTGTTGCTGTCCCGCGATCGCCGCCGCCGCCGTTGGCCCTGCGGGCCCAGCCGGTAGACTCGCGCCATGCGCATCGCCATCGCCTCCGACCACGCCGGCTACGAGTACAAGGAGGCGATCAAGGCGTTCCTCGCCGAGCGCGGCCACGAGCCCGTCGACTTCGGCACGGACTCGGACGAGTCGTGCGACTACCCCCTCTTCATCCGCCCCGCCGCCGAGGCAGTCGCGAGCGGCGAATGCGAGCGCGGCATCGTGCTCGGGGGGTCGGGAAACGGGGAGGCGATGGTCGCGAACCGCGTGGCGGGGGTGCGCTGCGCCCTCTGCTGGAGCCACGAGTCGGCGGAGATGGGGCGCCGCCACAACGACGCCAACGTCATCTCCATCGGCCAGCGCATGGTCACGCTGGAGACAGCCCTCGACATCGTCGGGACATGGCTCGACACGCCCTTCGACGGCGGACGCCACGCCCGCCGCATCGCGCAGATCGACTGAGCGCGGCGCTCTCCTAGTCGAGGCGCTCGAAGATGGTGGCGATGCCCTGGCCGCCGCCGATGCAGAGGCTGACCAGGCCGTAGCGGCCACCCGTGCGCTCCAGCTCGTGCATCAGCTTCACCGTCAGGATGGTGCCGGTCGCGCCCACGGGGTGGCCGAGGGCGATGGCGCCACCGTTCGGGTTCGTCTTCTGCGGGTCGAGCGAGAGCTCGTTCGAGCAGGCGCAGGCAACGCTGGCGAAGGCCTCGTTCAGCTCAATCACATCCATCTGGTCGAGGGACATGTCGGCCTTGTCGAGCACCTTGTGCACGGCCGGGATGGGGCCGCTGCCCATGATCGACGGGTCCACGCCGGCCTCGGCGCGGGCGATGAGGCGCATGCGCGGCTTCACGCCCAGCGCGTCGGCCTTGGCCGCGCTCATCACGACCGTGGCGGCGGCGCCGTCGTTGATGCCGCTGGCGTTGCCGGGGGTCACCATGCCGTCCTTCTTGAAGGCGGGGCGCAGCTTGGCCAGCTGGTCGGGCGTGCTCGCGCGCGGGAACTCGTCCGTGTCGAAGATGCGCTCCTCGCGGCGCTCGCGCACCGTGACGGGAACGATTTGGTCCTTGAAGTAGCCGTTCTCGATAGCGTTCAGGGCGCGGCGCTGGCTCTCGGCGGAGAACTCGTCCTGGGCCGTGCGGGAGATCTCGTACTCCTCGGCCAGCTTCTCCGCGGTAATCCCCATGTGGGTGTCCTCGAAGGGGTCGCTGAGGAGCTTGACGATGCCGTCCTCGATGGTGTCGTGGCCGAGGCGGTAGCCGGAGCGAGCCTTGCGCAGGTAGAAGGGCAGGCGCGTCATGTTCTCGGCGCCGCCGGCGACGACGACGTCGGCGTCGCCCGTCTCGATGTAGCGGGCGGCAGTGTTGATGGCCTCGAGGCCGCTGCCGCAGAGGCGGTTGATGTTGACCGCCGGTGTCTCGACGGGGATGCCGGCCCTGATGCCGGAGACGCGCGAAAGATAGGCGTCCTCGGCCACCTGGCCGACGATGCCCATGACGATCTGGTCGACTTCGCCAACGTCGACGCCGGCGCGATTGACGGCCTCGGCAATGACGGTGGAGCCAAGCTCACTGGCGGGCGTATTGGCGAGCGAGCCGTTGAACGTGCCGATTGCGGTGCGAACGCCGCTTGCGAGGACAACATCTTCCATGGCGGTACCTTCCCTGGGAGCGGCGGCATGCGCCGCCGGAATTGTGCGCGACATTGTAGCCCCTCCGCCTCCCAAGGGCGCAGGCACCTGAGCGGCCGGCCCTCTACGATTGCGGCGTGACCCGCTTCGCCGTCCGTGCCGCCGACAGCGACGACGCACCCGAGCTGGCGGAGCTGCTGGCGGAGGCGTTCGCGGCGTCGAACGCGTGCTACCCGGAGCCGGAGGCCCCCTCGGAAGCGGACCTTGCGGTACGCATGCAGACGGGCGAGGCGTTCCTGCTGGCGGAGTGCGAGGGGGACGTGGTCGGAGTGGTTCGGCGGCACGAGGACGAGGGAATCGCCGGGTTCGACCTGCTGGCCTCGCGGGGGGCGGGGGCGGGGCGCGCGCTCGTGCGGGCGGTTGAGGCCGGCGCGCAGGATGGAGGGCTGCGGCTCGTGCGCGCGCGGCTCCCCGACGAGCCGCGCCTGGCCGACTACTTCGCGGCGCTGGGCTACCTGCCCATCGCCCGCGCCAACGAGGAGTTCCGTGGTGAGCAACTCGCCGTGCTCACGGTCGAGCGGCGGCTGCCGCTCCTGACCGTGCGGGAACAGCGGCGCAGCGACGCCGAGGCGATCGCGGCGCTGGCGGACGAAGACCCCTGGCCGTTCGAGCAAGGGACGCGACCGGGGTGGTTCGTAGCCTCGGACGGGGACCGGGTGGTCGGCGTCATCCAGGCGCGCGACACGGGGGGCGGACTGGCCGCCATCCGCGAGCCGGTGCTGGCGGCGGGGTACGAGGGGCGGGGTCTGGACACGTGGATGGTCGAGCGCGCCGCCGACTACGCGGGAACGCATGGGTCACACACGGCCGAGCTGCCACTGACGGAGCGGACAGCGCCCCTGCAGCGGCTGCTGGAGGACCGGGGCTGGGATTTGGAAAGGGGCAGTGATCGCTACGTAAAGCGGCTCAGCGGCCAGCTTCGGGAGGATGTTTTCGCCGACTAAGCTGGATTCCGGAGGGTGATGCCGATGGAACTCCCCACCAACCGCCCCCGCGTAGCTGTCTGGATAAATTCCGAGCCGTGGCATGACAGGGAAGGGCAAGCGCGAACGGCCACGCTGCTCCTGTATTCCAGCCCCGACCACCATGTGCTTCTGCTGAAAACGGGAGAGCGCCAGCCATCCAATGATGTGACCTGGCGAGTGGACCAAGCGGCGGAAGTGGCCGACTCCTGGACCAGCCCCCCGTGGGCCCAAAAGGGCGAACTGCTCCCGCTCACGGGCCTTGAGATGATGCGCAAGATGAAAGGCGCGTCCCGCTTCTCGATCAAGACCGCAGCCACGCCGGAGCTTGTGTTCTTCCTGGGCGAGGCACTGGAGACATCCCTGCAGGCCAACATCGACAGGTGCGGGCTGAACGGCTTGCGCTAGCGCCTCAGGTCGCGAGCCAGCCCGGGGTGTTGTCCCAGGAGTCGAGGGCGGCGACCTCCGCGAGGGGCTTGCGGCTGAGGGGCCCGAAGCGTCCGCGCGGGTAGCCGAGGGGCACGCAGTAGACGACCTGCGCATCGGCGGGGATGCCGAAGAGCTCGTGGACGCGCTCCTCGACGACGGCGTGGAGCGTCGTGATTGTGCCGCCGATGCCGATCGAGCGGGCGGCCAGCAACAGGTTCTGGACGGAGGGGATGACGGACTGGGCCGCGCCCGCGCCCTGTGCCGTCGCGCAGACGAGGACGAAGGCAGGGGTGTTCCCGATCTCGCCGGCGAGGCGCATGGCGGACTGGCGCACGCCCTTCCCGGGCGGGATGTCCTCGGGGCCGTTGATGCCCTCGTCCTTACGCTTGGCCCACCAGGCCTCGTGGTAGAGCTCGCCGAGGGCGGCACGCTTCTCAGCGTCGGTGACGAGGAGGAAGCGCCAGGGCTGGGCGTTGCCGCCGTTGGGGGCCTGCCGGGCGGCGTCGAGGATGTCGCGCAGGTCGCTGTCCCTGATGGGGTCGGGGCGGAAGCGGCGGATGGCACGCATGGAGTACATGGCGTCGCCGAGGGTCATGGTCCAGCGTTCGGGGGCGGGAATGGGCACGGGTCACCTCCGGGGATTTGTACGGCGTCAGCCTGCCACCTGGCGTCGGCGGGGGCCAGTGGGGGAGGCCATCAACGTGACCCCGCGCCCGCTTACCAGTAGGACGACGCCCCGGTGCAATAGCCACGACCGAGCGCGCGCCAGCGCATCTCGAACTCCCCCGCCGGCGTCTGGCGCTTCGGCCAGCGCTGGAGGCAGTGTTCGCGATGGTCCACGCCCACCGTCTCCATGATCCAGTGCTCGTAGTCGGCGATCCAGGCACACACCTCGGGCACCAGGAGGCGTGCCGCCTCGATTCCCCGCTCAGAGGCCGCAGCGAAGGGAAAGGGGGTGAAACCACCCGCAATCCAGGTCTCGAGCGGAGGGGCGTCGGGAGTGGTCACTCGCGGGCGCATGTCGAATCGGCCGAGGAGGATGCCCGCGCCAGACCCGGGCGAGTAGAGCACCCCGGACCCGCGCAGCCAGACACCTCCGTGATCGTTGATCGAGCAGGTGTAGCCTGCTGTCCGCCCGTTCGGTCCCCGCTGGGCGATGCGCTCCAGTCCGTAGCCGATGAGCAGATTGCCACGGGGGTAGAGAACATCCTGACCCCAGCACCAGCACTGGTCGTTCATCAGTGACTGGGCCGCCTCCACCCAGCCCGCCTCGTTCGGCGGCGCCTGCAACGGCGTATCAGTGCTGCTCAACGAAACAACCCACGCGTCGAATCTGCCTCTGCAACGCCGACGTTCCGCATCCCCATGAGCGACACGTCGGCGTGGCGATGTGCCCGCGCTACTTACTTGATACTCAGTATCAATAAGGATGTCCCGGTCGTCAATCTTCATCCGGCAAGGGGTACGCGAGGCTTTCCTGCGGGCAGCGACGGAGCGAGGCGGACTTCCCGCCCCCTACCCGGCCCCGCGCACGAGCACGACCGCAATGACGGCAAAGTAGGCGACGAGGAGGACAGCGCCTTCCTTGCGGTTGAGGTGCGTGTCCGTCCACGAGAGCGCGAGGAGCAGCACCGTCGAGACGGCCAGCGCCGGTACCTCGAAGAGGTAGAGGGAGTTGTCAACCGAGAGCGTCGCCACGGCGCCGGTCAGGCCGAGCACACCGAGCAGGTTGAAGATGTTGGAGCCGACGACGTTGGCGAGGGCGATGTCGTGGTTGCCGCGGAAGGCGGCGACGGCCGTCGTCACGATTTCGGGCAGGCTCGTGCCGATCGCGATCACCGTGACGCCGATGGCGACCTCGCTGATGCCGGCGCGCATGGCGATCCCGGACGCCCCCTCGACGGCCAGGTCAGAGCCGAGCGCGAGGCCGCCCATGCCAAGGAGCAGGAGAACCGCCTCGCGGGCAATCTCCAGACGCGTGAGCGGGTCGTGCGCTGCCGGGACGTGGTCGGCGGCGAGCGTCTCGGCGGCGTCCGGTTGCCGCCAGAGCGAGAGCCCCACGAAGGCGAGCAGCGCCACGAAGAGGACCGCCCCGGCGATATGCCCGATGCCCGCGGTGAAGCCGAGCACGGCGATGGCGAGCGTCGCGCCCAGCAGGACCGGCATCTCCCAGCGCAGGAGGCGCGGATGCACGTCCATCGGCCGGATGACGGCGGCGAGCCCGAGCACGAGGGCAACGTTGGTGATGTTCGAGCCGAAGACGCTGCCGACGGCGAGGTCGCCCGAACCCTCGATGCCGGCGACGAGGCTCACGACGAACTCCGGCGCGGAGGTGCCGAAAGCGACCACCGTGGCCCCCACCAGCAGCGGCGACAGGCCGAACGTCATCGCCAGCAGGGAGGCGGACCGCACGAGCAGCCACGCCCCCACCAGCAGGACGGCAAGGCCGGCAACGGTCAGGACGACGTCGAGAAGCACGTTGTGAGCCTAGCCGAAGGTCGGCCAACCGACACGCAAAGGCGCCGGCCCTGGGGCCGGCGCCTTGTCTGTGCCTGATTCCGAACGGCCGCTAGGCGTCGAAGTAGAGGGAGAACTCGTGCGGATGCGGGCGGATATCGACCGCGGCCACCTCGTTCTCGCGCTTGTAGTCGATCCAGGTGCGGATCAGGTCCTCGTCGAAGACCTCGCCCTGCAACAGGAAGTCGTGGTCCTCCTCGAGCGCGTCGAGGACGCCGCCGAGGGAGCCGGGGAGCACGGGGTAGCCGTGCTCGTGCGGGTCGATCTCGAAGAGGTCGACGTCATCGACCGGGTCGCCCGGGTCGATGCGGTTGGCGATGCCGTCGAGGCCCGCCATGAGCATGGCGGAGAAGCCGAGGTAGGGGTTGCAGGTCGGGTCCGGCGAGCGGAACTCGAGGCGCTTCGACTTCGGGTTCGCAGAGAGCATGGGGATGCGGATGCCGGAGCTGCGGTTGCGGGCGCTGTAGACGAGCACGTTGGGCGCCTCGTAGCCGGGCACGAGCCGCTTGTACGAGTTCGTCGTGGGGGCGCAGAAGGCCATGAGGGCGGGACCGTGCTTGATCAGCCCGCCGATGTAGTAGCGCGCCGTCTCCGAGATCATCCCGTAGCCGTCCTTGTCGAAGAACAGGTTGACCCCGTCCTTCCAGAGCGACTGGTGGACGTGCATGCCGTTGCCGTTGTCCTCGAAGACGGGCTTCGGCATGAAGGTGGCCGTCTTGCCCGCGTTGCGGGCCACGTTGCGGACGACGTGCTTGTACCACTGGAGGTTGTCGGCCATCTGCACGAGGGGCGCGTAGCGCATGTCGATCTCGCACTGGCCGGCGGTGGCCACCTCGTGGTGGTGGATCTCCACCTGGATGCCGACTTCCTGCATCTTCAGGACCATCTCGGTGCGAAGGTCCTGCAGGGTGTCGCGCGGGGGAACGGGGAAGTAACCCTCCTTGTGCTCGGTTTTGTAGCCGAGGTTGGGGCCGCCCTCGTGCTCCATGTCGACGCCCGTGTTCCAGGCGGCCTCGACGGAGTCGACGCGGTAGAAGGACTGGTCGCGCTCGGAGTCGTAGCTGACGCTGTCGAACACGAAGAACTCGGCCTCGGGGCCCCAGAAGGACTCGTCGGCGACGCCCGTGAGCTTCAGGTACTCCTCGGCGCGCTGGGCGACGGCGCGGGGATCCTTGTGGTAGCCCTCGGCGGTCACGGGGTCCTTGATGTCGGCCGTGATGCTGAGGGTGGTATGCCGGGCGAAGGGGTCGAGCACGGCGGTGTCGGGATCGGGGATGAGGATCATGTCCGAGCGCTGGATGCCCTGGAAGCCGCGGATGCTGGACCCGTCGAATCCGAGCCCCTCCTCGAACGTATCCGGGCTCCACTCGCTGGGGGTCACGGAGAAGTGCTGCCACGCACCGAGCAGGTCCGTGAACTTCACATCGATAATCTGCACGCCTTCGTCGGCGATCAGCTGTTGGACTTCTTCAGGGGTCGTCATTGCGCTACCTCTCTGGGTCGGTACTGGCGCGCCCGCGCGGGCGCAGGGATGCGGGAGTGATCATCGCCAGCCCGTGGGCGTAGGGGCAACGCCCGCCGGGGGTCTGGCGATGAAGTTCGTGTTACGGCTGGATGTCGCGTGCGCTCAGATCGCGACGTCCCCCCGCTCGCCCGTGCGGACGCGAATGGCCTCCTCCACGGGAATGACGAATATCTTGCCGTCGCCGATGTTGCCGGTGCCGGCGGCCTCGATGATGGCGCTGATGGCGTTCTCGACGGCGTCGTCGTTCACGACCATCTCGAGCTTCATCTTCGGCAGCAGGTCCACGACGATGGTCTCGCCGCCGCGGCCCTGGTGGGCGATGCCCCGCTGGGCGCCGCGACCGGTGACAGAGATGATGTTCAGGCCGTGGATGCCCTGCTCCTCGAGGGCGTCCTTCACCTCGTGCATGCGCTCGGGTCGGATGATGGCCTCGATCTTTTTCATGACTCGCTCCTGCCGATCTCCGGCTCCTGCTCAGCGGCAGGCTCCGGTTCGATGATACCGACCGGGATGGCGATACCGGCCTCATCGCTCTGATAGGCGCGTTCGCCGTGCTGGGTCACGTCGAGCCCGACCTCCTCGTCCTCCTCGTTGACACGCACGCCCATCGTCATGTCCAGCACCTTGAGAATGATGAAGGTGACGATGAAGGAGTAGGCGCTGACGGCGCCGATGCCGACGACCTGGTCCCAGAGCAGGCGCCATTCGCCGTGGATGAGGCCCTCGCGGAACTCGGGCGCGCCGACAACGGCCGTCGCGAAGAGGCCCGTGCCGAGCGCTCCCCAGAGACCGCCCACGCCGTGGACGGCGACGACATCGAGGGAGTCATCGAAGTGGAGGTACTGGCGCAGGCGGACGGCGAAGTAGCAGAAGAGGCCCGCGCCGAAGCCGATCGCGAGCGCCTCCATGGGTTCGACGTAGCCGGAAGCGGGCGTGACGGCCACCAGTCCGGCGACAGCGCCGGAGGCAGCGCCCACCACGCTCGGTTTCCCGGACACCTTCCAGCTAATGAGCGTCCAGGTGAGGGCCGCCATGGCAGCGGCCACGTTCGTGTTGACGAAGGCGTAGACGGCCTGGCCGCTCGCTCCCACGGCGCTGCCGGCGTTGAAGCCGAACCAGCCGAACCAGAGCATGGCCGCGCCCAGCACCACCATCGTGATGTCGTGCGGCTCCATGGGTTCGACGCCGTAGCCGCGGCGCTTCTTGAACACGAAGACGGCGGCCAGGGCTGCCACGCCCGCATTCACATGGATGGCGAGGCCGCCGGCGAAGTCGAGGCCGTTGATGCCGATGTCGGCGGGAACACCCTCACCGGAGAACGTGTTGAGCCACCCGTTCACGCCGAACACCCAGTGGGCGATGGGGGCGTAGACGATGAGCGACCAGAGGGCGATGAAGAGGAGGAACGGCCCGAAGCGGGCTCGTTCGGCGAAGGCGCCCGTGATGAGCGCGGGCGTGATGATGGCGAACATCATCTGGAAGGCCATGAAGAGCAGGTCGGGCACGCCCCCGGCGCCGGAGTCGACGCCGACCCCTCTAAGGCCGAAGTGGTCGAGGTTGCCGATGAGGCCGAGACCCTGGTCGGGGCCGAAGGCCAGCGAATAGCCGACGACGACCCAGAGCACACCCACCACGCCGATGGTGATGAACGAATGCATGATGGTGCCGACGACGTTCTTGCTGCGGGTGAGTCCCCCGTAGAAGAACGCCAGCCCCGGCGTCATGAAGAGCACCAGGGCCGAGGCAGCCAGCATCCAGGCCGTGTTGCCAGCGTCGATTTGGAAGTCGGACACGCGCACCCCCCGCGACCCCGCGCACCGGGCGCAGGGCAGCATCCGCTTGAGTGGCGCGTATCTTGCGCGCCCATTGTTTCAACGATGTTTCGCGCGTCGCGCGGAGGCTCGCCACGGGGGAACGTGGTAGCGTGCGGGCGTGACCGCCAGCCCAGGTGACGCCGGCGCCGACACCCTCCCCGAGGGCCTGCAACTGCTGACCGAGACGTTCGCGTTCTCGGGCCGGGCGCGGCCGCTTCTTGGCTTCGGGCACTACGCCACCGTCATCGACACGGGCGGCCCGCAGGCGCTCGCGCTGGCCACCGACACCATCGGCACGAAGGCGCTCGTGGCACAGGCGATGGGCACGTTCGACACGGCCGGCATCGACTGCGTCGCCATGAACGCGAACGACATCGTCTGCGTGGGCGCGGAGCCCATCGCGATGGTCGACTGCATGCTCGTGGAGGAGATGGAGGAGGCGTTCCTGGCGGAGATCGCGGCGGGGCTGCGGGAGGGGGCGCGCCGGGCGCGCATCTCCATCCCCGGCGGCGAGACCGCGCGCGTCCCGGAGATGCTGCGCGGCGCCGTCCCCGGACGCGCCTTCGACCTCGGCGGCACCTGCGCGGGGCTCGTCGAGCCGGACCGCATCCTCACGGGCGCGGGCGTCGCCCCCGGCGACGCGCTCGTCGGGTTCGCGTCGTCCGGCATCCACAGCAACGGCCTCACGCTGGCGCGCCGCACCTTCCGCGAGGCGGGCTGGGAGCTGGGCCGCTACGTCGAGGAGTTCGGGAGAACGCTCGGCGAGGAGCTGCTCGAGCCGACCGCCATGTACGTCGACCTGGCCATGGCCCTGCTGCGCGAGCTCGACGTGCGTGCGCTCTTCCACCTGACGGGCGGCGGCTTCCTCAACCTGCGCCGCCTCGAGGCCGAGGCGGGCTTCGACATCGAAGCGCTGCCCCCCGTCCCGGCGATCTTCAGCGTCATCCAGAACCTCGCCGGGCTCGACGACGCGACCATGTACGCCGAATACAACATGGGCGCGGGCTTCTGCGCAGTCGTGCCGGAGTCGGAAGCCGAGCGCGCCCTCGCGCTGGGCGAGTCGTGCGGCATCGCGGGGTGGCGGCTGGGCACGGCCACCGCCTCGGCTGGGCGCGAGGTCACGATCCGTGATGGCGGCATCGCCCTGCGGGGCGGGGCGGAGGGATTCGGGGCGGGCTAGCCTCGGGCCTGCGG
>VXLW01000058.1 GCA_009841435.1 Dehalococcoidia bacterium
GGCTCGGATATGGTAATAAGAGACAGGGCCGGGTGCACGCCGCAGGACCTCGACTTCATCGCCGAGAACCCGCGCTGCGAGCTGCACCCCTCGGACTTCGTGCTGGACCCGAAGGTGATGGCGGCGAACGACCGCGTTCACGCCATCAACAGCGCCATCAACGTCGACTTCCAGGGGCAGATCAACGCGGAGACGGTGCACGGGCCGCGCATGATCAACGGGACGGGGGGCCAGCCCGACAGCCACTACGCGGCGATGTACTCGAAGGGCGGGCGGGCGATCACGGTCATGAAGTCGACGGCGCTGGGCGGGGCGGTGTCGCGGGTGGTGCCGATGCACGAGCCGGGCACGGTGGTGACGATCCCGCGGTCGCTGGCGGACACGATCGTGACGGAGTACGGGGTGGCGCAGCTCTTCGGGAAGAGCACGCGGGAGCGGGCGGCGGAGCTGATCTCGGTCGCGCACCCCGACTTTCGCCCGGAGCTGCAGCGCGAAGCGGAGCAGCTCTTCGGGCTGCGCCCGTGAGCGAAGCGGCCCGGATCGTCGTCGACTACTCGCGCGCGCGCGAGGCGGGGTCGTTGGCGAACGTCGACGTGGTGGCGCCGGACGAGGGGAAGCAGCACTTCGGGGATCCGGCGCCTCGCGCGACGTACACGGCGGCCTTCCGCGAGGCGCTCCGGCACGGTCCCGAACCGGTGCTGGGCCTGGTCGGTCCGTACGGCTACTCGCCCGCGTTCACGGCGGCGTCGGGAGGGCGGAACGACCTCGCGCGAGAGGAGATCGACCCGGACCGGGTGCATGTACTCAACGTGGGACGCAGCTTCCTCGGGCTGGGAGCGCTCACGGCGAGCCTGGCGGAGGGGGGCCTGCCACCGGAGGCGGCGATGGCCTGGCTCGACGACGCGAGCGTCGCGACGGGGATGTGGGTGGTGGCGGAGTCGGAACGGCTGGAGACGGCGCCCGCGGAGGCGTTCATCGAAGCCCCCGAGGGCATCCCGGAGGAGCCGTACGCGCTCCTGCGCGTGCGGCTGGCCTCGCGGGTGATGGGCGGTTTCGAGAGCGTCGAGGAGGCTGCGGAGGCTGCGCTCGCATCGGTGTCGGCGGCGGGCGGCGTGGGGCTGGTGGCGAACGCGCCGGAGGGGCTGGATGCATGGAAGCGGGCTACGCCCGCGCCCGTAGAATGGCGCGCGTGCGAGCTCCCGACCTTCCTGGCGACCCACTTCGGCGAGGCGCTCTGCTTCGCAATCGCGCCGCGAGCCTCGGCGTGAACAGGCAGCGGGGCCCGCGTGCCTGACTTCGGGACGCGCACGCTCGCGTCGATTCCCGATCTGCTCGCAATCGCGCCCGGGGAGGGCGAGGGGGAGGACGGCTGGGAGCTGTCCGACACGCGCGTCGTGAGCCTCACGTTCGAGCTGTCCAAAACACAGATGATGGACCTGCTGCCAGAGGGGCTGATCCGGCCGGTGCCGCCGTACGCGAAGGTGATCATCGTGGACGCGCCGGACTCGCCGGCGGGGCCGTACCGGGAGGCGGGGCTCTACCTGGGGGCGCGGGACCGCGTCCAGATACGGAACGTGCTGCTCGACGCGATCGTGCAGGGCGACGAGCAGCTCGCGAGCAGCCGCCGCTGCTTCGGCGGGTCGCGCCGGACGGGGACGATCGACCTCGACGTGAGCGACGACGGGATCAACGCCGTCATCGCGTCCGAGGAAGGCGAACTGTGCCGCATTCGCATGGGAGACCTGCGGCGCTGCGACGCGACCATGCTCAAGTTCGATGCGCTGCTCGTCCCGGGGGAGGAAGACGCCGCGCCGGCGCTGCTGCGCTACGGCGTGCGCATCCCGCTTCCGGAGGTGGAGGGCACGCTCTCGCGCGACTGGGAAGCCGCGATGCCCCGGGGCGCGGGCGTCTGGCGGCAGCTTCGCCCCGCGTTCAACGTGACGGCGTTCGCGACGTTCGGGGACGCGCGGCTGGAGTTTCCGCGCGTCCCAAGGGCTCGGGCGGCGCGCTAGCCCTCCTCGGCGGCGGCGATCTCGGCGGCGCGAGGGGTGTCTGGCTGGACGACCAGCTCGGCGGCGCCGGCCTTCGAGTCGTCCTTGATGAGCTCCAGCACCTTGTCCGAGATGTCCTCGGGCTGAAGCATGGTCGTCGCCGCGATCGCCGGCGCGAGCCAGGCAGCGGGGGTCTCGCCGTCGCCGGTCTTGCCGATGATGGGGGTATCGACCATGCCGGGGAGGACAGCGTTGACGCGGATGTTCTCGCTCTCGGCGAGCATGGCGCAGGCCTCGGTGAAGTTGACGACGGCGGCCTTGGTGGCGGCGTACATGGGGTCGAAGGGCATGGGGCCCAGGGCGGCGACGGAGGCGGTGTTGACGACGGCTCCGCCACCGCGCTTGCGCAGGGCGCGGACGGCGGCGCCGGTGCCCATCATGACGCCGGCGGCGTTGACACTGACGACGAGGTGGATCTTGTCCAGGCCGACCTCGGGCCAGCCGGGGGTGTCGCCGGTCATGATGCCGGCGTTGTTGTGGACGATGTCGATGCCGCCGTAGGCGGCCTCGACGGCGGCGAAGAGCGACTGGATGCCGGAAGGCGTCGAGACGTCGCCGTGGAAGAAGCAGGCCTCGCCGCCCTCGTCGGCGATGGCGCGCACGGTCTCCTCGCCGCCGGCGCGGTCGATGTCGGCGACGGCGACGCTGGCGCCCTCCGCGGCGAGCGCTTTAGCGGTGGCGCGTCCGATACCCGATGAAGCGCCGGTTACGAGCGCGACCTTTCCCGAAATCTCCATGGTGGCCTCCCTGGTACGTGGTGAGTGTCGGGGGATTCTAGCGACCGCGCCGGTTCAGGGGTGCGGTCAGACGGCGGGGAGCTCGTCGGGAACGCCGAGCTCGCCCAGTACCTCGTGGAACCAGCCGATGACCTCGGGATGGTAGGGGATGCCCAGCTCGACCCGCTCCTCCTCCTTCTCGGAGGCGTTCAGGCCCGCGTAGTAGACGCGCTCCTGGCCGGGGGCGGTCTTGCTCTCGCGGAGGGTGCGCAGGTAGAGGTCCATGTCGTCCTTGAACTGGTCGAGGTCGGTGAACGCGTCGATGCGGTAGGCGAGGAAGTGGTGGCCGTTGCCGATGCGGGTGGCGAAGCCGGGGCCGGTGCCGGAGAGGACGCCGCTGAGCACGTCGACGACGATGGCGAGGCTGTAGCCCTTGTGCGAACCGATCTCGCGGGTGCCGCCGACGGGCAGCATCATGAATTCATCGGGGACGGGGCGCTCCTCCATGATGGGAGTGCCGTCGCTCTCAGCGATCCAGCCGGGAAGCACGCTCGCACCGAGGCGGCGGGCGAGGCGGATCTTGTTGCCGGCGACGGAGCTCATGGAGGCATCGAAGACGAAGGGGGCTTCCTCGCGCGCGGGGACGGCGACGCCGATGGGGTTGAGCCCGATAAGGGCTTCGGCGCCGAAGGTAGGGGCGACCTGCTTGCCGCCGACGGTGGTGGCGACGCCGATCATGTCGTGGGGGACAGCGCGGTGGGCATGGAAGGCGGCGGCGCCGAAGTGGCGGCTGTTCATGACGGCGACGGAGCCGATTCCGCACTTGCGCGCCTTCTCGATGGCGAGGTCCATGGCTTGGGGGCCGACGGTGAGGCCGAGTCCTTCATCGCTGTCGATGGTGGCGGTGGCCTCGGCCTCGCGGACGATGCGCCACTTCGGGGCGGGGTTGATGGCGCCGCCGCGGATGCCGGCGACGTAGACGCGCATCATGTTGCTGACGCCGTGGGTATCGATACCGCGGCGGTCGGCGTAGAGGAGCGTCTCGGCGCAGCGCTCGGCATCGTCGGGGGGCGAACCGAGCGCCTCGAAGATGCTCTTGACGGTCGCCTTCATGAGGGGGGGCGGCACGCGGACGGCAATGTCGTCGGGGACGTGGAAACGATCGAGCATGGGAGGCGCATCATAGCGAGCGGCAGGCGGGGTAGCATGTGCCGCGCGCGCCACTTCGCGCGGGCGGGTTGTGGTGGAGATCGAGGGTGAGCACCGCTTCGAGGCGGCCAAGGACACGCTCTGGCAGGCGCTGTTCGACCCCGCCACGCTGCGGGCGGCGCTGCCCGCCTTCGAGTCGCTGGAACGGATCGACGAGGACACGTACGAGCTGGTCGCGTTCGTGGAGGTGCGGGGGTTCTGGGGACGGTTCCGGGGGCTGGCGCGGGTGAGCCACATCGTCGAGGGGCAGTCGTACCACCTGCGGCTCTCGGGGGCGGCGGCGGAGGGGACGGCGATGGCCCAGGGGACGATCACGCTGCAGGAGGACGAAGAGGGCGTGCTCTTCCGTTATCGGGGCGACCTGACGGTGCACGGGGCTCTGACGCGGCTGGGCGGGCGCTTTATCGGCGGTTCGATCCGGATCCTCATCCGGGACTTCCTGCAGGGGCTCGCGCGCAACCTGGCCGGTGAGCCGCCCGACGAGCAGCCGGAGTAGCGGCGGCGGGGATGCGGCTCGAGCACAAGTACATCGTCGCGCTCATCAGCGTGTTCGGCATGTTCATGAACCTGCTGGACCTGACGATCGTGAACGTGGCCGTGCCCGTGCTGGCGTTCGAGCTGGACGCCTCCGCGCAGGAGGTGCAGTGGGTGGTGACGGCCTACCTGCTAGCGGTGGCGGTGGGGATCCCGGTAAGCGGATGGGCGGGGGACCGCTTCGGCACGAAGCTCATGTTCGTGCTGGCGCTGGCCTTCTTCACGATAGGGTCGGCGCTGTGCGCGTTCGCCTGGAACATCGAGAGCTTGATCGTGTTCCGGGGGTTGCAGGGGCTGGGCGGCGGGCTGCTGATGCCGGTCTCGCAGACGATGGTGTTCCGGGCGTTCCCGCAGCAGGAGCGCTCGAAAGCGGCAGGCATCCTCATCGTGCCCACGACATTCGCGCCGGCGAGCGGCCCGCTCGTCGGCGGGATCATCCTCGACTACCTCGCATGGCCCTGGATCTTCCTCGTGAACATCCCCGTGGGCGTTATCGCCATCGTGCTGGCGATCGCGTTCCTGCGGGAGCAGCGGGAAGACGCGCCGGGCCGGATCGACATCCCCGGGTTGGTGCTGGCATCGGGCGGGCTAGCGGTCTTCCTGTACGGACTGGCGGAAGCGGGGGAGCGCGGGTTCGGCGATCCGGTCGTGCTTGGCTTCGGCGGGGCGGGGCTGGTGCTGCTGGCTCTCTTCGTGCTGGTGGAGTTGCGCACGGAGGAGCCGCTCATCGACGTTCGGCTGTTCGCAAATCGCCTGTTCGCCGTCGCCAATGCGAGCCAGGCCGTGGCCTTCATGGGGTTCTCGGCGACGCTCTTCCTGTTACCGCTGATCCTGCAGCTGGAGCGCGGGCTGAGTCCGTTCGAGTCGGGGCTGGCGACCTTCCCGCAGGCAATCGGCGTGATGGTGATGGCGCCATTGCTGGCTCGTATCTACCCGATAGTGGGGCCGCGACGGCTGGTGGCAGTGGGCTTGCTCGCCGCAAGCGCCACAACCGTCCCGCTCATCCTGATGGACCTTGAAACGGACCTCTGGTGGGTTCGGGGGACGATGTTCGCGCGGGGCGTGGGCTTCAGCATGATGCTGGTGCCGTTACAGACAGCGGCCTTCGCCCAGATCAGCATGGCCGACACGGGCCGCGCGACGGCGGCCCTCAACGCGACGCGCCAGGTCGCGCAGAGCTTCGGCGTGGCGATCATCGCGACGGTGCTCACGAGCCGCCTGGCGCACTACGGAGCGGCCCTCGGACCCGCCGACAGCGTGGCCGGTTCGGTAAGCGCCTTCTCCGACGGGTTCGTCGTGACGGCGATCTTCATCGCCGCGGGGGTGCTCGTCGCCCTGCTCATCCGCGATCGGGATGCGGCGGCCACACTCCGGGCGCGGCTCAGCTCGAGTCCTGGCTAGTCGACGAACTTGCCCTGGCCGCCATCGACGATGATGTGGGTGGCGTTGATCCAGCTGGCCGCGGGACTCGCGAGGAAGGTGATGGCTCGGGCCACCTCCTCGCCGCTTCCGAGCCGTCCGAAGGGGATGCTGCGCTCGACGCTCTTGTAGAAGTCAGGGTTGGCCTCGCGGGTCCGGTCCCAGTTGCCGCCGGGCATGAGGGTCGCGCCCGGGGAGAGCGCGTTCACGCGGATGCCCTTGCGGCCGAGGGCCTGCCCCAGCTCGTTGGCGAGCACACGCATGGCGCCCTTGAGGGGGCCGTAGGAGGACCAGCGCCCGAACCACTGCTTGCTGGCGGTCGAGCCGATGAAGATGACGCTCGCGGCGTCGCTTTCCTCGAGCGCCGGCTGGGCAGCCTCGACAGCGTGGACGGCGGCCATGACGTCGACATCGAAGGTGCTCTGCCAGCCCTCGGCGTCCTGGCCGGACTGCCCGGTGGCGTTGTGCACGAGGATGTCGAGTCCACCCAGGGCGTCGACGGCGCCGGCCACGAAGGCGCGGGTGGAGTCAGAGTCGGCGAGGTCGGCGGTGGCCGCGTGCACGGTCACGTCGCCGCGGGCGGCGAGCTCGCTGCGCGTCTGCTCAAGGCGCTCGGAATCGCGCCCGCAGATGGCGACATTCGCGCCCTCGTCGATGAGCGCTTCCGCCGTGTAGCGGCCGATGCCGCGGCTCGCACCGAGGATGATCGCCTTCCGTCCAGCCAGTCCCAGGTCCATGTCGCACCTCCTGAGCGCGTAGGGTAGAGGTTCGCGCCGCAACAGGCGGCGGGGAGGCGCGGTGGCACGGGTAACGGTCCGGCCCTTCAAACGGGGCGACCTCGACGCGGCGGCGGCGCTGGTGGCGGAAGCGCACCGGCGCGACCGCGAGCGGCACCCGGTGCTCGTGGAGTCGCTCGCGGACCAGGGCGAGGCACGCTCGATGCTGGCGGAGTGGCTCGACAACGAGCGGACGGATGGGGCGGTGGCGGTCGATGGGGACGTGCTGGCGGGATTCCTCATGGGGGAGCGAATGGCGGGGGCGGCGCCCGACAGCTACATGGGGCAACTCGCACACCCTCGCACCGTCAGAGTCGGCCCTCGGGATCAGGCTATTGCGGCCGGCTATGACGCGAGGGCGGTGTGCCGGCTGCTCTACCGTGAGCTTGCGGGGGAATGGGTGGCGGCGGGGTACTACAACCACTCGGTGCACCTCATCGAGGGGGAGGAGCGGCTGCAGGACGCGTGGTTCAACCTCGGGTTCGGGCGGACCGTCTCGATGTCGATGCGGGAGGGGACGGGGCCCGTGGCGGGGGCGTACGCCGAAGACATCGATATCCGGGAGGCCGGAAGCGAGGACGTGGAGGTGCTGGTGGGGCTGGCGCGAACGCTCGGGCTGCACCACATCGGTTCGCCCATCTTCATGTTCTGGCCCGTGTTGCCGGAGAACGACGCGATGGCGCGCACCCTCTTCTCTTCGCTGCTGGAGGGCGAGGGGAACCCGCACTTCGTGGCGTACCGGGACGGCGAGCCGGTTGGTCTGACGAGCTTCCTCAACCAGGGATTCTTCCCGCCGTACGTGAGCCCGGAGAAGAACGTGTACCTGTTCATGGGAGTCGTGGAGCCGGAGGCGCAGGACGGCGGCGTGGGTCGGGCGCTGCTCGACCGCGGGATGGCGTGGGCGCGGGGAGAGGGGTACGAGCGCTGCAGCCTGCACGTGCTCTCGGCGAACTACAGCGGCGAGCCGTTCTGGTTCGCGAACGGGTTCGAGCCGGTGGAGTACACGCTGGAACGGCAAATCGACGAGCGCGTGGCGTGGGCACGGGGCGGCTAGCGGGCGGTCAGCGCAGGAGTCCCCTAAGATTCTCCGCACGACCGAGGAGGTACGTATGCCCGAATTCAAGACCGTGCTGTACGAAAACCTGACACCCGAGATCGTGCGGGTGCGAATGAACCGTCCTGAAGCGCGCAACGCGCAGGACCTGCAACTGACCTACGACCTGAACGATGCGTTCGACGCGGCCAACCAGGACGACCAGGTGAAGGTCATCATCCTCAGCGGCGAGGGGCCGCACTTCAACTCCGGCCACGACATGCGCGGCGGCACCGGCGCCACGCGCGCCGACTTCAAGCCGGTGGGCACGTGGGCCAACTTCGACGCGCCCGGCGCGGAAGGGGCAATGGCGGGCGAGGAGGAGATCTACCTCCAGATGTGCCGCCGCTGGCGCAACCTCCCCAAGCCGATGATCGCCGAGGTGCAGGGCAAGACCATCGCCGGCGGCCTCATGCTGGCGTGGGTCTGCGACATCATCATCGCCTCGGATGACGCCGAGTTCCGCGACCTCGTCGTGGGCTGGGGCATCCCCGGGGTCGAGTACTTCGCCCACCCCTGGGAGTTCGGCCATCGCCTCGCCCGCCAGATGCTCTACACGGGCGACTGGGTGAGCGCCCAGCGCTGCTACGAAGCGGGCATGGTGAACGAGGTCGTGCCCCGCGACGAGCTGAGCGAGTACGTCGAGGACCTGGCGCGCAAGATCGCGGAGAAGCCGTCCTTCGGCCTGAAGATCACGAAGGAAGCGGTCAACCAGACGCAGGACGCCCAGGGGCTGTGGACGGCCCAGCAGGCCGTCTTCATCATGCACACGCTCGCGCACACGCACTGGCGCGACGTGAACGAGAGCGGCATGCCGCTCTACACGGGCGAAGGCGCCGCGGCCATCCCCGGCCGGCAGGCCGCTGCCGCCGCCAACTAGATCGCTCGCGAGGGGGTGGCTCGCGCCACCCCCTCGTTCGCACGGCGACCCCCGACGACGTGTAGGCTCGCCAACCGGAGCAGCGCGATGAGCAGGGACCTCGGCCAGGAACTGGACCGGCTGGCGATCATGGACTTGCTTATCCGCTATGCGAGGTCGGTCGACAGCCACGACTTCGCGGCAATGCGTTCCTGCTTCGCCGACGACCTTGTGTTCCTGAACATCGGATCGCCGGATGCGCAGCACGGGGGCGACACCTACACGGACGTCATCCGCAGGTTGCTGGTGCCCTTCGGAGCGACCCAGCACCTGCTTGGCAACCAGGTCGTCGAGATCAACGGCGAGGTGGCGCACGTGGAGACAGACGTGCAGGCGACCCACTTCATCGTCGATGACCCGGACACCGTCACCACGCTCTGGGCCACCTACGTGGACGAGATGGCGCGGGCCGGCGATGGCCATCAGTGGGTGATTACACACCGAAACCTGCGGACGCGGGGCACCCAGCGCACGACCAACGCCGCTTGAGGAGAGAGCCATGCTGATCAAGGCCGACGAGTACCCGTTCCACCAGATCGCGGAGTCGTTCGCGGCGGTACACACCTCGGACAAGCACTGGAACGACGGGCACTACATCTGCCTGTGCGACATGGACGGGAACGTATCGCTCGTCTCGACGGTGCGGCTCTACCAGAACACGAACGTGCTCGATGGGTTCGTGTGCATCCGGCACGAGGGGATGCAGTACAACATCCGCGTGTCGCGTCAGCTGCGGCCCGACTTCGAGTACCGGGTGGGGCCGCTGCGGGTGGAGCTGGTGGAGCCGATGAAGGCCATCCGGCTGGTGCTGGAGCCGAACGACTACGGGATCGCCTGCGACATCGTCTGCCACACGGTGGGGCGGCCGTATCACGGTCCGCTCAGCACGAACCGCATCGACGGGTGGCTGCTGATGGAGCGCATGACGTACGAGGTGGCGGGGCGCGCGGAGGGGTGGATCGAGGTCGCGGGGAAGCGCTTCGAGCTGACGCCGGAGCGGTCGGGGGTGTTCCGCAACCACTCGTGGGGGGTGCTGCGGGGCCGGGGCGGACCGCCCATGCACGCTTCGCCGCAGCCGACGGTACAGCGCCCGACGGGCCTGCGGAACTGGGTGCTCTACACGATGCCGGACCACGCCGGGTTCTATGAGTTCATCGAGGATCCGGAGGGGACGAAGTGGTCGGGCGCAATCGCGAACGTCGACGGCTCCTGGAACAAGATGACGGGCGAGATCCTGCACGAGGACCGGAAGGTCCTCGTGACGGACGTCGACCACGACCTCACGTTCTACGAGGGCACGAGCCGCATCAGCGGGGGCAGCATCGCGATCCACGATTCCGAGGGCGTCATCCGCGAGTTCGAGATCGAGGACATGGGCTGGGTCTACTGCCAGGGCGGGGGCTACTTCGGCGGGTTCAACGACCGGCTCGGGCAGGGGGCCTACCGGGGCGAGTACCACGAAGAGGGCGAGGTCTGGGACTGCACGCACCCGGTCAAGATCATTAACGGCGAAGGGGAGGAGGAGGAGTTCCCGACAGTGCTGGCGGAGAGCTTCGTGCTGCTGAAGAGCGGCGACCAGGTGGGTTCGGCGCACTTCGAGTGCGCGGCCTTCGGGGCGGTTCCGAAGTACGGCCTGACGGGGAAGGGCGGCGGCTAGGAGGCCTGCTGGTCGACGCGGAAAGCGAGGGTGGTGACCTCCTCGCCGTCGATGGAGGCGCGGACCTCGTATTCGCCCGCGTGCTCGAACTTGAGGGGAAGGTTGACAGCGATTGGATGCGGCTGGGAGGCGCCCATGGGCAAGCCAGCGCGACGCCCTACCTCGAAGCGGGCATCGATGCGGGCGAGTTCTGCCTGACCTTCCTCGCGGATGACGCGCATCTCGAGAGTGTGAGGTGTGTTGGTCTCGTTCCACTCGACGCGCGGTGAGACTGCGATGGCAATGCCCCGGGTCACGGGGAGCGGTTCGTAGGCGTTGATGGTGGTCCAGCCGCCGCCCTGCACATAGATCTTGCCGTTGATGACCTCGGCCCAGTCCGCGAGGATGAGATAGTCGATGTTCACGTTGTCGCCTCGGTGTAATACGTATTGTAAGACGAGTATACTACGAAGGTGGAGCGGAGTCGGGCTTGGACATCGAGGCGTTTGCGTGGGATGAGGCCAACGAAGCCAAGATCGCCGAGCGTTTCGACCCCGCTGAGATCGACGAGGTGCTGGAGAGCACCCACACCATCATCCGCAACAAGAGGAACAGAGCCGGTAGCCATCGCGTGATCGGTCGAAGCTACGGGGGAACGATGATTACGATTGTTGTGGCACCAACTGGGCAGTCAGGCATCTGGAGGCCGGTGACCGCTTGGCGGAGCGACAGAGAGGAACTGGCCCACGCAGAGAAGGCAGGTATCTGATGAGCGAGAAGCACGAAGGGTGGGACTACGAAAACGCCGACGTGAAGCCGGGACGCAAGAATCCATCGGCGGTCTACTCCGTGCGATTTCCCAAAACGGAGATCGCCGCAATTCGAGCCGCGGCCAAGGCCGCAGGCATGACGACGTCAGAGTTCATCCGGGAAGCTGCAAGAGAGAAAGCCGAGGGCCCCGTACCAGTGACCCACGAACCCCGTGTCGAGACCGGTACGCCTACCCAGCGTGTCGGGTCTGTACAGATTTCGGGCAAGAGCATCTCGCACGCGGAGTCGTTGCCGAGCTAGGACGGTCGCCAGAACCCCCCGACGGCGGGCGACGGTTCCCGGCTGTAGGATGAGCCGTCGATGAGTACCTACCGCCCTCCACGGATGAAATTCGGCATCTTCCTCGGGCCGTTCCACCGGCTCGAGGAGAACCCGACGGTCGCGTTCGAGCGGGACCTGGAGCTGCTGGAGTTGCTGGAGCAGCTCGACTTCGACGAGGCGTGGATCGGGGAGCACCACAGCGCGGGCTGGGAGATCATCGCCTCGCCGGAGCTGTTCATCGTGGCGGCGGCGGAGCGCACGAAGAAGCTGCGGCTGGCGTCGGGCGTGCTGAGCCTGCCGTACCAGCACCCGCTGATCGTGGCGGACCGGTTCGTGCAGCTCGACCACATGACGCGGGGGCGGGCGATCCTCGGCATCGGGCCGGGGGCGCTCAGCTCGGACGCCTACATGCTGGGCATCAACCCGCTCGACCAGCGACGCATGATGAACGAGGCACTGGACGTGATCATGCGGCTGTTCCACGGCGAGGTCGTGACGATGGAGACGGACTGGTTCCGGCTGCACGAGGCGCGGCTCCAGATCGCGCCGTACACGCACCCGCACCCACCGATGGCGGTGGCGGCGGCGGGGTCGCCGGCGGGAGCGCAGGCTGCAGGGCGGCACGGCATCGACATGGTCTCCTTTGCGGGGTTGAGCGAGGCGAGCGGACAGGCGCTCTCGCGCACATGGGGCTGGTACGAGGAGGCGGCGGGGGAAGCGGGGCACACGGTCTCGCGGGACCAGTGGCGGCTGGGCGTGCCCTTCTACTTGGCGGACTCGCGCGAGCAGGCGATCGCGGAGGCGCGCGAGGGGTATGAACGGGAGCTGGTGGAGTACTTCGGCGGGACGATCAGTTCGGCCACGCAGCCCGATGCGGCGACGATCGAGGCGGGCATCGAGCAGGGCGGCGCCATCGTGGGGACGCCGGACGACGCGATCGCGGGGATCGAGCGGCTGCTGGAGATGACGGGCGGGTTCGGGGGGTTCCTGGCGCGGGCGCACGAGTGGGGGACGTGGGAGCAGACGGTGCGCAGCTACGAGCTGTTCTCGCGCTACGTGATCCCGCACTTCCGGGGACAGCTAGATGCGAAGCGGAGCAGCCAGGAGTTTGTCGCGGCGACGCCGGACGCGAAGATCAGTCGGGCGGCGGTCGAGAAGGCGTTCAGCGACGCGGGCATCGACGTGACGAGTCCCGAGGAGCAGGCAGCGGCGCGGCGGCGCTAGTTCGGGATCTCGCCCTTGTCGGTGAGGCCCTGGGCGATGGAGTCGCGTCTCGCGCGGGCGTGGGTATAAAAAAAAAAGAACCCCCCCGCCAACAAGACAAGGCGGGGGAGGGGGGGGGGGTGGTGAAAAAAAATATGGGGGGGG
>VXLW01000114.1 GCA_009841435.1 Dehalococcoidia bacterium
CGCGGGCGGGGGGGGAGGCGGCCGGGTCGGGGGTGAGGCTGCGGGCGGCGACGAGCGCGGGCCACTGGTGGTAGGCGATGCCCTCGCCGGCGTACTCGTAGCACCAGGCGGCGACCGTGGCCGTGCCCGGGGCGATGTCGCTCTCGGTCATGAGGATGGCGTAGACGGCGGCCTCGCGGGCGGCTTCGCGGTCGCCAGGCGGGAGGAAGCGGGAGAGCTGGTCGAGCGTAGATTCAGTTTCGGCGTCGAACTCTGGCATCAGCGCACCGAGTGGCGGGTCTCGATGTCGCGCCAGCCGGGAGCGTTGACGATGCCCTCGAATTCGTGGAAGTCGACCATGTGGTCGCGGCGGGAAGCGGTCGTCTTCGTGTCGTGGAGGGCGCGGTAGGTCTCACCGATGGCCTTCGCCGCCGAGAAGAGGCCGGAGAGCGGGTAGACGACCATGGTGAAGCCGATCTCCTGGAGCTCGGCGGCGGTAAGGAGGGGCGTCTTGCCGCCCTCGATCATGTTGGCGAAGAGGGGGGTGCCGCGGGGGAAGGCGCCGGCGATGGCGCGCAGCTCGCCGAGGGACTGCGGGGCCTCGACGAAGACGACGTCGGCGCCGGCCTCGTGGTAGAGCTTGCCACGACGGATGCCCTCGTCGAGACCGAGGGGGCCGCGGGCGTCGGTGCGGCCGATGATGACGAGGTCGCTGTCGCCACGGGCCTCGACGGCGGCGTGGAGCTTGGCGACCTGCTCCTCGGCGGGGATGACGCGCTTGTTCTCGAAGTGGCCACACTTCTTGGGCCACTCCTGGTCCTCGAGGATGATGCCCGCGACGCCGGACTCGACGCACTCGCGGACGGTGCGGATGACGTTGAGGGGGTTGCCGTAGCCGGTGTCCATGTCGGCGACGAGGGGCACGTCGATAGCGCGGACGATGTGGCGGACGCGCTCCATCGTCTCGGACATGGTCAGCAGGCCGATGTCGGGGGCGCCGAGGGCGGAGGCGGAGAAGCCGAAGCCGGTGGTGAAGAGCGCGTCGAAGCCGGCCTGCTCCGCGAGGCGGGCGGAGAGGGCGTCGTAGGCGCCGGGCAGGACGACGATCTCGGGCCGGTGGAGCATGGCGCGGAGGGTGGTGGCGTGGTCCATGGGGCCTCCGGGAGTGGACGTGCGGGGACGATACCGCTCCCTCGCGCAGGGCGTCGAGACACTGGGATCGAGGAAGCCGGACCCATGGGGGTCCGGCTTCGGGGCTGTGCTGGCCGCAGGGCGGGCTAGCGGTCGGGGCCCTCGAGGTAACCGTCGAGGACCGTGTGCATGTGGCGGATGCGGCGCTCGCGGTAGTTGATGAGCAGGCCCTTGTACGCCCGCGAGTTCATGCCCTTCTGAACGCGCGGCAGGTTGTAGGAGTCCTGGTCCATCACGAGGCCGATGGAGATCTCGCCGTGCTTGCGCTGCGTGTGCACGGGCCGCGGGGGCCAGTCGGCGCCCTGGGGGATGCGCGCGTAGCTCTGCAGGTCGAAGAACATCTTGTTCGGGTCGGTCGGATGGGGACGCTGGCGGAAGAATCCGAAGCCAAGCGCCGTGATGTTGAAGGTGAGGTTGGGGAAGAGGTAGTAGTGGTAGTCGTCCGACATCTGGTCGTCGTTCAGGCCTGAGACGTCCATGCCCTGGGCGTTGGCGGCGGCGCGGACGGCTTTCTGCATGGCCGGGCGGACATCGCCCATGCCTCCCTCGAACGTGTCGGGGTCGATACCGGAGCCGCGGAGGTACTCCTTGAGCGGCTGCGTGACTTCCTTCTGGTTGGGGTAGCGCGGGCTCACCAGCCCGAACGGAACCAGGTAGCGGTTATGGCGCTCGTAGAGGTCGATCTGCACGTGGATGTCGTCAAGCGACTCCAGCAGCTGCGGGTGGATGCCCTGCACGTGGTAGACCTCGTTGAAGGCATCGACCGAGGCTTTCCAGTTCGTGTCCCACTCGACGGTCATGTCGCCGACGATGGCGTACTCGTCGAAGTGGTAGGGGGCGAGGTGCTCGGCGACGACGCCGAGGAACTCAAGCAGGGGCTCGGCGTCGGGGTTCATGTTGAACCAGACGAAGCCGCCCCACGTGTCGCAGGGCACTTCGACGAGGGCCGTCTCCTGAGGAACGCCCTGGGTGAAGGTGTCCTCGTCCGGGACGAACTTTTTCGAACCGTCGAGGTTGAACTCGAAGAAGTGGTAGGCGCACTGGAACGACTCCGCATGGCCCATGCCCGCGTTGCGGATCTGGTTCCCGCGGTGGGGGCAGACGTTGTAGAAGGCGCGGACCTTGTCCTCCGCCTCGCGCACGATCAGGAAGGACTCGGCGCCGAGCTCCGTCGTGAAGTAGTCACCAACGTTGGGGATGTCGGACTCGCGGCCGGCCATGTTCCAGACCCTGGTCCACATGCGCTCCCACTCGAGCTCCATGTATTCCTTCGAGGTGTAGCGCTCCTTGGGGATGAGTGCGGTCCCCATCGATGGCTCAGTGGCCTTCTCCGAGGGGGTAACGTAGCCGGTTTCGATGACCATGCAGTGGCTCTCCAGCAGTGCGCTGCGCGCAGGCGCGGCAACGCTCAGTGATACCGGCAATGCTACGCCAGCAGTGGTTGGGGCGCGAGGGGCGGCGGGGTCAGACGCCGTGGAGGAAGGCGGTGATGACCTCGGCGGCGCGGGGGTCCTGCCAGAAGAAGCCGTGGCCACCCTCGAACTCCTCGTAGCGGGCGGTCGCGACCTGGCCGACGATGGCGCGGCTGTTCGCGGGCGGGGCAATGCCGTCATAGGCGCCGGCGCAGACGAGAACGGGCATGGTGAGGGCGGGGAGGCGGTCGAAGACGTCGTGGTGGACGCGCGCTTCGAGCTGGAGGCGCGCGCCTAGCTCGCGCCGGGGCTCGTCGGCGCCGATGAGGGCCATCTTGCGGCGCTGGTCGAGCAGGGCCTCCAGTTCGGCGGCGTTTTCCTGCTCCCACTCGGGGGTGACACGCGTGTCGCTCAGGCGGAGCTGGGTGCGCATGCGGGTTTCGGGCTCCAGATCCTGGAGTTCGTGCAGCGGGTAGGAAGGATTGCCTGCACCACCGCTCGACGTGCAGTTCAAAACCAGCTTCTCGACGCGGTCGGGATAGGTGACGGCGAACTCCTGGGCGACCATCCCGCCGAACGACGTGCCCATGACCCTGCAGCTGTCCCAGCCGAGGGCATCCAGGAGGGCAGCGGCATCCTCTGCGTAGCCGGCCATGCTGTAGGGGCCGTCGGGGATGCTGGTCTGGCCGAGGCCGCGCTGGTCGTAGGAGAGCAGGGTGAAGCCATCGCCGAGGAGGGAGGCGAGGCCGGGGCGGCGGCGGAGATCCCCGCCGGTACCGCTGATGTTGAGGACGCGCGGGCCATCGCCCTGAAGCTCGTAGTAGACGTCGATGTCGCCGGCGCGGACGAAGGGCATCGGGGCTACGCTTCGTGCCACTCGGCGTCGAAGACGCGGGCGGCGGGGCCGGTCATGAAGACCGAGCCTTGGCCGTCCCAGGAGAGCTGAAGGTCGCCGCCGGGAAGAGAGTCGGTGATGGAGTCGCCGGTTCGTCCGGTGAGGCGTCCGGCGGCGCAGACGGCGGAGGCGCTGGTCCCAGAGGCGAGGGTGATGCCCGTGCCGCGTTCCCAGACGCGATGGCGGACGTGCTCGGGGCTCAGCACCTGTACGACCTGGAAGTTGGTGCGGTTGGGGAAGAGGGAATGGTGCTCGACCTGGGGGCCAAGGCGCTCTAGGGGGAAGTCGTCGACGTCGCCATCGATCCAGTGGATGGCGTGGGGGTTGCCCATGCTGGCAAGGGTGAGCCGCAGCTCCATGCCATCGACCTCCAGGGGGTGGTCGACGACGGGGCCGGGGCCGGGGATGTCCGCGGGGAGGGAGGCGGGGTCGAAGCTGGGCGGGCCCATGTCGACGCGGGCGGCGCTGACGGCGCCGTTCTCGCGGAAGAGCTGGAGCGTGAGCACGCCGGCGAGCGTCTCGATGGTGACGGACTCGATGTCGGCGGGGACCATGCCCTCCTCGACGGCGTACTTCGCGAGGCAGCGGATGCCGTTGCCACACATCTCCGCCTCGGAGCCGTCGGCGTTGAACATGCGCATGCGCAGGTCGGCCACGTCGGAGGGTAGGGCGAGGATCAGGCCGTCGCTGCCGACGCCGAAGTGGCGGTCGCTGACCTGTCGGGCAATGGCCGACCAGTCTCGCTCCGCCTCAGGGCGCACGTAGACGTAGTCGTTGCCGAGTCCGTGCATCTTGGTCACGCGCATGTTCGCGAGTGTACAACCGACGGGGTGGACGGTCGTCAGCGGGGCTGGAGGAACTCGGCCAGCGCCTCGCTCGCGCCGTCGACATCGCCGGCCCAGGTGATGCGCTGGTCCTGGGGGCGGAACCACTGGCGCTGGCGGCGCGCGAGGCGTTTGGTGGAGCGCTTGGTGAGTTCTATTGCCTTGTCGCGGGTGATTTCACCGCGAATCTCGCGGAGGGCATCGGCGTAGCCGATGGAGGAGAGGGCGGAGGCGTCCGGGGGAACGCCGGCGTCGAGGAGTGCCTGCGTCTCCTTGACGAGGCCGGAGGCAAACATCGCCTCGGTGCGGCGGTTGATGCGCCAGATGAGCTCCTTCTCCTCGCACTGGACGCCGAGGATGCGGAAGTCGAAGTCGGGGACGCCCTTCGTCTGCCAGGTGGTGATGGGCCTGCCCGTCACCTCGTAGACCTCGAGGGCGCGGATGACGCGCCGCACGTTGCGGGCGTCGATGCGATCGGCGGCCTCGGGGTCGACGGCGCGGAGGCGGGTGTGAAGGGCCACGGGGCCGTCGCGGTCGGCGAGGGCGGCAAGCCCGGCGCGGAGGTCGGGTTGGGGGGCGACGTCGGGGACCTGCCAGGCCTCCAGGAGGGCCCAGACATACTGGCCCGTGCCGCCGACGAGCCAGGCAAGCTCGCCACGGGCCCAGATGTCTTCCAGCGTGGCGAGTGCGTCGCGGCGGTAGAGGGCGAGGCTGTAGGCGTCGGCGGGGTCGGCGATGTCGTACAGGTGGTGGGGGAGCAGGGCGCGAGTCTCGGGGGAGGGCTTTGCCGTGCCGATGTCCATGCCGCGGTACACCTGGCGGCTGTCCGCGTTGATGATCTCGCCGCCGAAGCGCTGGGCGAGCGAGAGGGCGAGGGCCGACTTGCCGGCGGCAGTCGGACCGACGACGGCGACGAGCCGCCGCACGGGATCAGCCCGCGGCCGCGACGATGGCGGCGAACTGCTCGGCCTTGAGGGAGGCGCCGCCGACGAGCGCGCCGTCGATGTCGGGCCGGGCGAGGAGGTCGGCGGCGTTACCCGGATTCACGCTGCCGCCGTACTGGATGCGGATGTCGTCGGCGATGTCGCCGCCAAGCTCGCGGAGGAGGCTGCGGATGAGGGCGCAGGCCTCCTGCGCCATCTCGGGGGTGGCGGTCTGGCCGGTGCCGATAGCCCAGACGGGCTCGTAGGCGACGGTCACGCGGGCGCTCAGGTCGAGGCCGGCGAGACCGCGGCGGACCTGGCGGTCGAGGACGTCCGCCATCTCGCCCGCCTCGCGCTGCGCGAGGGTCTCGCCGACGGCGACGATGGGGTCGAGGGGGGAGGCGAGGACGGCGGCGGTCTTGCGATTGACTGACTCGTCCGTTTCGCCGAAAAGGGCGCGGCGCTCGCTGTGGCCGATGATGACGTAGCGGCAGTAGGACTCGAGGGCAGCCACGCTCACCTCGCCCGTGAAGGCGCCGGATGCCTCCCAGTACACGTCCTGGGCGCCGACGGCGACCTCGCTGCCGACAACGGCATCGCGGACGGCGGCAAGGTGGGAGAAAGGCGGGCAGACGGCGACATCGCAGGGAGCCCCGGCCGTCGCCCTGGCGACACCACGGGCGAGTTCGGCCGCCTCGGCCTCGGTCGTGTTCATCTTCCAGTTGCCGGCGATGAAGGGACGGCGCATGGCGCTCTCCTAGGCTCCGTATTTCTGCAGGCGACCGGCGTGGGCCATGGCGAGGGGCATGGCCTCGACGGCGGGGAAGATGCCGAGGCTGCCGCCGAGGCACTCGCGCTCGGTGAAGTGCTGAACGCTGCCGCCGCGAGCGAAGGGGGAGTTGAGGAGGAAGGGCACGGGGTGCCAGGAGTGGGCGGCCATGAGCGCGGGGGTGGAGTGGTCGCCGGCGACCATGAGGACGTCGGCGCCGAGGTCGATGAGGCCGGGCACGTGGGTATCGAACTCCTCGAGGGCGTGTACCTTGGCGATGAAGTCGCCGTCCTCGCCGGCGGCGTCGGTTTTCTTGTAGTGGATGAAGAAGTAATCGAACTCGTCCCAGCGCTCGCGGGCGACGGCGAGCTGCTCCTCCATGCCGCCTGGGCAGGCGAGGGCGCGCATCCCCGCGAGCTTGGCGAGACCGCGGTACATGGGGTAGACGGCCAGTGCGGCGGCGCGGAGACCCCACACATCCTCCAGCTGCGGGAGGGATGGGTAGGTGGCGAAGCCCCGCAGGGTGAGGCCGTTGGCCACCTCCTCGTCCGCGAGGAGCTCGCCCGCCTTCGCGACGAACTCGTTGACGAGCGCGGCGGTGCGCTCACCGGCGGGGTCGCCGCCTTCCGCGGGCCGGGGTGGGACGCCTTCACGCTGCGGGTCCGTTGTCGTCACGTCCTCGCCGAGGCCCGGGGCGCGCAGGACGAGGACGAAGCGGTAGTCGCGGACGGGCTCGACAAACACCTCGGCCCCGTCGAGCTCAATGGCGCGGAGGCGCTCAACGATGGCGGCCGACTTCTCGCTGGCAATGCGTCCGGCGCGGCGGTCGCTGATGTTGCCGTCGGCGTCGAGCGTGCAGAGGTTGCCGCGGGCGGCGACGTCGTCGGGGCCGAGCTCGAAGTCGATGCCAACGGCCTCAAGGACGCCACGGCCGATGTCGAAGTGATAGGGGTCGTAACCGAAGAGGGAGAGATGGCCGGGACCGCTGCCCGGGGTGATTCCCATCCCCACGGGCATGGTCAGGCCAACGTCGGAGGTTTCAGTGAGGCGGTCGAGGTTGGGCGTGTCGGACTGCTCCAGCTCGCTCCGCTCGGTCTCGGGCCGGGCCATGCCACCGAGGCCATCGAGGACGCAGAGGACGACCTTGGATTCGGCGGGCTGCTGCAGCTTCGCGGCGAGTTCGAGGTCCATGCGGCGATCTTACGGGCGCAGGGGGGGAGGGTCGAAACTCAGGCGTCGAGAAGGGCGGCGACGCCGGGAAGCTCGCGGCCCTCGAGCATCTCAAGGGAGGCGCCCCCGCCCGTCGAGACGTGCGTGAAGCGCTCGGCGAGGCCGGAGCGGGCGACGACGGCGGCGGTCTCGCCGCCGCCGACGACGGTTGTGGCGTCGAGCTCGGCGAGGGCGCGGGCAAGGCCGAAGGAGCCGCCTGCGAACTGCTCGATTTCGAAGACACCGAGGGGGCCATTCCAGACGACGACCGCGCTGCCGGCGAGAGCAGCCTCGAACGAGGCGAGCGTCGTTGGCCCGACGTCGAGGATCATGCGGTCGGGCGGGAAGGCGTCGATGGGCACGGTGTCGGCCTGGGCGTCGGGAGAGAGCTTCGCCGCGACGACCGCGTCCTCGGGGAGGCTGACGGTCACGCCGGCAGCATCGGCGCGGGCGAGGATGTCGCGGGCCATGTCGAGCAGGTCGTCCTCGACGAGCGAGGCGCCCACATCGACGCCCTTCGCCTTGAGGAAGGTGTTGGCCATGCCGCCGCCGACGAGGAGGCGGTCGAGCTTCGGAAGGAGGTGGTCGATGGCGGCGATCTTCGTGCTGACCTTGGCGCCCCCGACGATGGCCGCGAAGGGGCGGGGCGGATCGGCGACGAGCGAACCCAGATAGCGCACCTCCTTCTCCAGGAGCAGGCCGGCGACGCCGGGGAGCAGGTTCGCGACCCCGACCGTGGAGGCGTGGGCGCGGTGGGCGGCACCGAAGGCGTCGTTCACGTAGACGGTTGCAAGGGTGCCAAGGACGGCGGCGAAGACGCGGTCGTTCGCCTCTTCCTCGGGATGGAAGCGCAGGTTCTCGAGGAGGGCCACGTCGCCGGTCCCGAGGGACTGGGCCACCTCGACGGCGGTGGCACCGATGCAGTCTTCGGCGAAAGCGACGGGCTGGCCGAGCAACTCGGCGAGGCGCTCGCCCACGGGCGCGAGGCTGAGGTCGGGGTTGCGCTCGCCCTTCGGGCGCCCGAGGTGGGAGCAGACGAGGACGGACGCGCCGCCCGCGACGAGATACTGGATCGTCGGCAGGGACTCGCGGATGCGCGTGTCGTCGGCGACGGCGCCGTTTTCGAGGGGCACGTTGAGGTCGGCGCGGAGAAGGACGCGCTCTCCCTGCACGTTGATGTCGCGCACGGTCTGCTTCCCGATGCCGTCAGCGGTCACCCGTTCACCCCCGCGCGCCGCACGACCTCGATCCCGGCGAGGCCCAGGTGGCCGGCGATCTCAGCCGCCGGGAGCGCGCCCTCGCGAAGGATACGGGGCGGGGTGACGCTGCAGTCGATGACGCTGGAGTCGAGGCCGTGGGAGGTGGGTCCGTCGTCGATAGCGGCGGCACAGGACTCGCCGAGGGAGGCGAGGGCCTCCGCGCAGGTGGTGGGGCTGGGGTCGCCGTGGCGGTTGGCGCTGGAGGCGGCGAGGGGCGCGCCAAGCTCGGTGAGAACGGCCTGAAGGGTCGGAACGGGGGGCATGCGGACGCCGACGGTGTCACCACCGGCGAGCGCAGTGCTCGACCAACCATCCGCGGCAGGCGTGATGATGGTCCAGGGGCCGGGGCCGAGCGCGTCGATGAGGCGGCTGGCATCGGCGCTGAGGCGGGCGTAGGGCGGGAGGGAGCCGGGGTCGGCGGGGAAGATGAGCTGGAGGGGCTCACCCGGGTCCTTGCCCTTGGCCTCGTAGAGGGCGCGCACGGCGTCGTCCCGGCGGATGTCGGCGGCGACGCCATAAACGGTATCGGTGGCGAGGATGGCGAGGCCGCCGTCACGCAGGGCGGCGACGGTCCGGGCGATCGATTGCGGGGAAGGTTCAGAAGCGGCAGGGACGGCCATGAAATCGTTGACCAGACTATACAGTTTTGCTAGTTTCCGATGACGGAGCGCTGAGCAGACTTGGCCGAGACCCTGACCGAAGCGGAAAACACGACCACCTCGCGTTCGCCCCACGCCGCCATCGTCGTCGTCGATTTCGGCTCGCAGTACAGCATGCTGATCGCACGCCGAATCCGCGAGCTGAACACCTACTGCGAGGTCATCCCCTACAACGCCGAAGCCTCCGTGCTCGACCATCTCGACGTGCGCGGCTTCGTCCTCTCGGGCGGGCCGAACAGCGTCTACGACCCGGAAGCGCCCCGCGCCGCCGCCTGGGTGTTCGAATCGGGATTGCCGGTGCTGGGCATCTGCTACGGGATGCAGCTGATGGCAGACCAGCTCGGGGGCAAGGTGGGACCGGGGCGGGAGCGCGAGTTCGGACCCGCAACCATTACGGCCTCGGGAAGTGCGCCGCTCCTCACGAATCTGCCTGCCGAACTCGACGTGTGGATGAGCCACGGCGATCGCATCGAGGAGTTGCCGGCGGGATTCGCATCACTGGCGGTCTCGGAGAACTCGCCGATCGCGGTCATGGCGGATATCGAGCGGGGGTACTACGGGCTCCAGTTCCACCCCGAGGTCGTGCACACGCCGCGAGGCGGGGAACTGATCGCGAACTACGTGCGGGGGGTGTGCGGGGCGAAGGCGGACTGGACGCCGGGGAACTTCATCGAGGAGACGGTCCAAGCCATCCGGGCGCAGGTGGGGGACGGGCAGGTGGTGTGCGGCCTCTCGGGCGGGGTGGACAGCGCGGTGGCGGCAACGCTCGTGCACCGCGCCATCGGGGACCGGCTGACGTGCATCTTCGTCGACAACGGGCTGCTGCGGGCGCGGGAGGCGGAGGAGGTGGTGGACACGTTCGAGCGCAACCTGCACATGAACCTGCGGCACATCGACGCGCGCCAACGCTTCCTTTCGGCGCTGGCCGAGGTGACGAACCCGGAGAGGAAGCGCATCCGCATCGGGAACACGTTCATCGAGGTGTTCGAGGCGGAAGCGAAGACGATCGAGGGGGCGCGCTTCCTCTGCCAGGGGACGCTGTACCCGGACGTGATCGAGAGCGCCTCGCACGGGGCGGGGTCGGCGCGCATCAAGAGCCACCACAACGTCGGGGGGCTGCCGGAGCGGATGGACCTGGACCTGGTCGAGCCGCTGCGCTTCTTGTTCAAGGACGAGGTGCGGCGGATCGGAGCCGAGCTCGGACTCCCGGACGAGATCCTCTGGCGGCAGCCGTTCCCGGGGCCGGGGCTGGCCGTGCGCATCATCGGCGAGGTGACCGAGGAGCGGGTCGGCGTGCTGCAAGCGGCGGACGCCATCTTCATGGAGGAAGTTCGCGCCGCAGGGCTCTATCGCGACCTGTGGCAGAGCTTCGCCGTGCTGACGGACACGCGCACGGTGGGCGTGATGGGCGACTTCCGCACCTACGGCTACGCGGTGGGCCTGCGAGCGGTGGTGGCGGAGGACGCGATGACGGCGGACTGGGCGCGCCTTCCCTACGACCTGCTGGCGCGCGTCTCGAACCGCATCGTGAACGAGGTCGACGCCGTGAACCGGGTGGTCTACGACATCACGAGCAAGCCGCCGGGAACGATCGAATGGGAGTGAGGGGCTAGTGGGCGCGCGGGTGCTGCTGGTGGGACAGGGCGCGCGCGAGCACGCGGTCGCCTGGAAGCTGAGCCAGAGCCCCGAGGTTGATGAGATTTATGTCGCGCCGGGGAACGGCGGAACCTCGCAGGTCGCGACGAACGTACCCATCGGGCCGCGCGATATCGACGGGCTGGTGCAGGCGGCGGCAGACCTGAACATCGACTTCTACCTGGCCACGATGGACGACCCCCAGCCGCTGGGGCTCGTCGACCGGCTGCGCGCGCGGGGGCTTCCCTGCTACGGACCGACGGCGGACGCGGCGCAAATTGAGGCGAGCAAGGCTTGGTCGAAGCAGTTCATGGTCGACCACGGGATCACAACGGCCTTCCACCGCACGTTCAAAGAGCATCGCGAGGCGGTGGCCTACGTCGCGTCGCTGCCGGACGGGCCGCTGGTGGTGAAGGCGAGCGGGCTGGCGGCAGGGAAGGGCGCGCTCGTGTGCGACGACCATGAGGGGGCGCTGGCTGCGCTCGACCTGATCATGGTGAAGCGGGAGTTCGGGGCGTCGGGCGACCAGGTCGTGGTCGAGGAATGTCTGCAGGGCTGGGAGACAAGCGCCCACGCGATCTGCGACGGCGAGACGGCCGTTATGACGCCCTCATCGACGGACTACAAGCGCGCGCTGACGGGCGGCCTCGGACTCAACACCGGCGGAATGGGAGCGTACAGCCCAAGCGCGGACGTGACGGCAGAGATGAACGCCACCATCGATCGGGACGTGGTACAGCCGACGATCGCGGGGATGGCGGCGCTGGGACGCCCCTTCAACGGGACGCTCTATCCGGGGCTGATGATCACGGAGGCGGGCAACTACGTGCTCGAGTACAACGCGCGTCTGGGCGATCCCGAGGCGCAGATCCTGATGCTGCGGCTGGAGAGCGACTTCTTCACTATCTGCTCGGCCGCGGCAGCGGGCGAGCTGGCATCGGTCGACATCGACTGGTCGGACGAGCCTGCGGTCGGGGTGGTCGTGGCGAGCGGGGGGTACCCGGAGTCGTACACGACCGGGCACCTGATCGGAGGGCTCGACGCGATCGACGAGGACGTCCAGGTGTTCCACGCGGGGACGAAGGAGACGCCCGAGGGCGTAGTCACGAACGGCGGGCGCGTCCTGACCGTGACCGCACGGGGGCAGACGCTCGCGGCGGCGCGGGCGAAGGCGTACGAGAACGCCCGCCGCATCACATTCGAAGGCGCCTACATGCGCACCGATATCGCACAAGTCGAGGAGACGGAATGAGCAAGTCACTGGTCGCGATCCTGATGGGTTCGAAGAACGACATGTCCGCCATGGAGGCCACGGAGAAGATCCTTGGCTCGCTCGGCATCCCGTACGAGACGCACGTGATGTCGGCGCACCGCAACCCGGAGAAGGTGCACGACTACGCGAAGAACGCCCGCGACGCGGGGATCGAGGTGTTCATCTGCGCGGCCGGCGGCGCGGCGGCTCTCCCCGGGGCGGTCTCGGCGCTGACGACGGTGCCGGTGATCGGCGTGCCCCTCGCGACGAGCGAGGTGGCCGGCGGGCAGGACGCCATCCATGGGGTGTTGCAGATGCCCCCCGGCGTGCCCGTCGCCGGGGTGGCCGTCGGAGGGTGGGGGGCGCGCAACGCGGCCTATCTCGCCGCCTCGATCCTCTCGCTTGCGCACGACGACATCCGCGAGAGCTACACGGCGTTCCGCGAGGAGCAGTCCCGCTAGGTCCCCGGTTCCCCTAGCGCTTTCGCGACCGCTTCGCGGACGGCCTCACCGTGCTCATTGAGGGCGGGGGCGCGGTTGCGGGGCGGCTGGTCCGCGAGATGGAAATGCCCGCCAGCGCAAACGGGC
>VXLW01000120.1 GCA_009841435.1 Dehalococcoidia bacterium
GCTTCTTGTCTGGTGGTCGCGGATAGGTTTATATGAGACTGCGCCGGGGGATGGGGCGGGTGTAGCCCCAGACCTCGAGCTGGACGAAGTCCTGGCGGTCGATGAGCCACCAGAGCGCGGCGGCGGGGTCGGGCACCTTCTGGAGGGTGGCGAGGAAGTCGCCCCAGATGAGGAGGCCGCCGGCCTTAAGGCACCCGATGACGTCGCAGTAGAGCTGGGCGGCGCGGGGCATGTCGCTGGCGCTGACGGCGAACTGGGCGACGCCGGGGTCGGGACCGTGGTCGGTGGTCATGGGCAGCCTCCGGGGGTGGGAGCGCGATTGTACGGCTCAGGCGGCGGCAGCGAAGGGGCGGCGAGGCGGGGGGGAGAACACGATCAGGAGAGCGCCGGCGAGGGCGATAACGGCGAGGATGAAGAAGCCGGTCTCGAAGCCGCCGGTGAAATCGCGCATGAGGCCGGCGAAGAGGGGGCCGGTCATCATGCCGGAGGTCATGACGAGCTGGGAGAGCCCCATGATCTTGCCGAAGTCGCGGGGACCGAAGTAGTCGGCGCGGAGGGCGAGCAGAACGGGGCCGCGGACACCCCAGGCGAGTCCGTGCAGGAGAGCGAAGACGAAGATCATCCAGAGGGCGTTGGCAGCGACGAGGATGAGGATGGCGATGCCCGCGGTGATCATCGCGCCGGCTCCGAGGGCGCGCTTGTTCACGCGGTCCCCGAGGATGCCGCCGGCAAGCGTGCCCACGACCATGGCGATGGGGATGATGCTCTGGATGATGCCGGCCTCGGTGAAGGAATACCCGAGGCTTTCCGTGAGGTGCGTGATGAGGTGGACCATGACCGCGGAGACGACGAGGAGGGCGGACCCGTGGCCCAGTGAGATGAACCAGAACTGGCGCGTCCTGAGGGCCTCGCCGACGGTGAAGCCCGAGGCCTCATGGGGAACTTCGGCGACGGTGCCGGGGCCAGCGGAGGTGGAGCGTTCGGGGGGAGGAGCGCCATCGATGCGCTCGCCGTAGTCCTCGGGGCGCGTGCGGATGAGCTGGGAGGCGGGCAGGCCGAGGGCGAGCACGATGAGGCCCGAGCTAAGGGCCGTCGTGCGCCAGCCGAAGGCCTCGATCGCGAGCACGACGACGGCGACGATCACCCCACCGATGGCGAAGCCACCGGTGATGAAGCTGATGGCCGTGGCGCGGTAGCGTTCGAACCAGTTGACGATGGCGACCATGACGGAGAGGAAGCCGCCGAGGCTCATCCCGATCGCAACGACGAAGAGGGTGGGGAAGAGGTGGCCCAGCTCGGATATCCGGCTGAAGAGGATGAGCCCGCCCGCGAGGATCACGAGTCCGACGCGGATGACGGCGCGGGGCCCGAAGCGGTCGGTCAGATACCCCTGGCCGGGGCCGACGACGCCGTTCGTGCCCTGGATGGTGGAGTAACCGAGCGCGAGCATCGTGCTGCTCCAGCCGAACTCGGTCTTGAAGACGGCGACGTAGGCGCCGTAGGCATGCATGACAAGGGCGCCGATGAGGGCGTTGAGGACCATGCCCGCGCCGACGATCCACCAGCCATAGAAGAGCTGGCTGGGGTGCGCGACTTGCTGCAGTCCCGGCAGGCGAGCGAGAACGGGAGCCTCCCCATGGCGACGACGCTGCGGCGCGCCCGCCCGATGGTAGCAGCGCCGTCCGGTTGGGGATGCAGGCGGCAGGCGAGGGGATTGCCCAGTGCTTGCTCTCAGTGGCAGAGTGGTCCCGTGCCAATGAAAATCACGGTCAAGAACGTACCGCCCCACGTTCGGGACGAGTTGGCGGCCCAGGCAGCGCGGAAGGGTCAGTCGATGCAGGCGTTCCTTCTTGACGAGCTGACGCGGCTTGCCTCGGAGCCCTGGGCTGACGATTTGCGGGGCGAGGCTCGGAGAGGCGCGCGGTCCCAGAAAACCCAGCCAGCGGACATCTCCATGGTCGAGGCATCGGAGGCAGAACGGACGTGACCCACGCTGTTCGCGGTGCGTCCCTCGGCTATGGCTAGGTTCTTTGCAGTAGGTTGCGGCCCGCTACATGCCGACTCAGGAGCGGAATTGTACGAGCACGGCCAAGAGGTGTCGTTGGATGACGCCGATGTCGTTTTCTTCGGATTGCCGGAAGCGCCTTGGGAGCCCAAACGCTACAGGGGAAAGCCATCCTTGGACGATGATGACTCGTTTCGATACAAGGCCCTATTGAGCCGGTGGCGTACCGAGCTCCTCTCAGCACTACGAGCAGGCAAGACTGTCTTCGTCGAACTCACGTCCCCGGATGTTGTCTACGCTGGCACCGGTGAGGTTCAGCGCAGCGGTACAGGCCGAAACGCCGAGAAGACGCGTCTCGTAGAGGAAGTGTCGAGTTTGGCCGCAATTCCCTACGACCTTGATGGCATTGTGATAGGCGAAGGCCACGAGATTCGGCGTGTGCCTGCTTCCCGCTTGCTGAGTTCGTATTGGACGAAGTTTGGGTCACTGTCGTGGTACGAGATGCGTTTCGCTAAACAACAGGGGTTGAAACCACTCCTAACGAGCAGAAACTCCGAGCAACTGGTGGGCGCAGTCGTCGCTGCGGAGGGAGGGGGCCACTTGGTATTACTGCCAGCCGTGTACCTCGGAGAACACGACGATGCCACCGAGGGAGGAGACAGCAGCGCTGGCGAAGCCAGCTTCCGTCTGAATTCCATTGACTTCGTCCAGCGGCTATTGGGAGTCGACTCGGAACTCAGGGGAACCCCTTCCTCGCCCCCACCAGGCTGGGCCACAGGCACTGCGTACGAGACCGCCACTCAACGCAAACTGCGAGAGGACCTCCTTAAAGCCCAGGCAGAAGAGGAAGCGGCGCGAAGGCACAAGGAGGAAATTGAGAGTGCACTTCAGGATGCCAGCTCGCTGCAGGGGCTGCTGTTTGGCCAGGGTCGACAACTCGAAGAGGCCGTCCTCCGTGCACTCAGGTTAATGGGTATCGAAGCCCAGAGGCACGTGGACGACGAATCTGAGTTTGACGCCGTCTTCGGTATCGATGGGCAGCGATTCCTGGGTGAGACAGAGGGACGGGACAGGGCTGCGATCGATATCGACAAGATCACTCAACTTGAGCGAAACATTGGCGAGGACTTTACCCGAGACGAAGTCGCAGAACATGCGCGGGGAGTTCTCTTCGGAAATCCGCAACGCCTTACCGCTCCGGGCGAGCGAGAGAAGACGTTCACACCCAAATGCATGACCAGTGCTGAGCGAAACCAATTCGCCCTTGTCTTGACTCACCAGATGTTCGGGCCAGCTGCCTACCTCGAAGCCACCGCCGACCAGAAGTACGCGGAGGATTGCCGAACGGCCATCACAAGTGCCAAAGGGCAGGTCGTTCAGTTCCCTGAGGTGCCCAGCACCGACGGCGACGCGTGACGGCTACGCCTCATGCCCGCTCGTAGATCGAGACGTGGCCGGTGCTGGCGGAGGTGAAGGGGTTGCGGCGCCAGTCGGACCAGCGGGAGCGGAGGCGCATGCCGGCGAGTTGGGCCATCAGGTCGAGCTCGGAGGGCCAGGCGTAGCGGATATCGACGGGGTACATCTGGACGCCTTCTGGCGTTATGTAGATATGGGATGAGGCGACCGTCTGGGTGGTGGGGTCGTGGCGGTCGAGGTCGATGGAGACGAGGTCGTGCTCGACGATGCCCGTCGAGACACGCTGATCCCGGTCGAAGCGGGTCATGTCGGGCACGAACGCCTCGACGAGGAAGGCTCCACCGTCGGTGAGGTGCTCGGCGACGCTGCGGAAGCAGTTGACCTGAGCTTCCTGCGAGGGGAGGGCGAAGAGGGTGTTGAAGACGACGTAGATGAGGGACCAGTGCCCCTCGACCTCCATCTGCTCGAAGTCGCCAATGGTGACGGGGATGCCGTCGCCGCCCGGCTTCTCGCGCATCTTCGCGACCATCGCCTCGGAGGCGTCGACACCGTGGACTTCGACGCTGCGCCGGGCGAGGGGCGCGGCGATGCGGCCAGTGCCGATGCCGAGTTCGAGTACGCGCCCCCCGCCGGCAAGTTCCGCAAGCACGTCGACCATGGGGGCGACGACTTCGGGCGTGCTCAGATGCGCGTGGACTTCGTCGTAGATTCCGGCGAAGCGGTCGCCGTAGGTGGCGGCGTTCGGGTTGTCCATGGCGCGTCTCTCGTGGGCAGGAGCCCTGCTAACGACTGTAGCGCGACCTTCTCCTACGCGACGGGGCGGCGCTTCCGCGCAGGCTCAGGCGAGCAGGTCCGATAGCGCGGCGATGATCCTGTCCGGGCGGACCGGACTTCCTTCGGGCACACCAGCCCCGTCCGGGTCGACCCAGATTGCGTAGACGCCGACCCGCTGGGCGCCGAGGATGTCGGCGCCCAGGTTGTCGCCGACCATCCAGGCTTCCGTGGGCTCGACGCCGAGGGCCGCGAGGGCGTTCCGGAACGCACCCGCTTCGGGCTTCCCGGCACCGAACTCCCCTTCGATCTGGATGTGGTCGAAGTAGCTTTCGAGCGCGAATCGCTCGATCTTCCCGCGCTGGGACGGGCCGTCGCCGTTGGAGAGCAGGGCGAGGCGGACGCCCGCCTCCTTCAGGCGCCCGAGGGTCTCCAGGGCGCCGGGGAAGGGCCGTATCGCCTCGTCGCGAAGGGCGGTGAAGCGGTCAGCCATATCCTCGGCCGCGGGGGAGTAGGGGAGGTCGAGGTGGCCGAGGGCCCGCCGCACGATCGTTCGACGCGTCCCGGTCATATTGAGGCGGGCGCGACGGGAGCGCTCAGCGTCGCCCCAGATCCAGTCGCGCGATTCGAGCACAGCGGCGTGGAGGGCTTCCGGAGACGCGGCCCCGAGGCGACCGGCAAACTCGCGGCAAACGCCGATCCAGGCGGCGTCGGGGTTCCGGTGGGCGTCCAGAATGGTGTCGTCGAGGTCGACGAGGAGGGCACGGGGAAGGTTCACGTCATTCACTCATCAAGGGCGGGTCATGTCCTCGGGTCGGACCCACTCGGCGAACTGCTCCTCGGTCAGCAGGCCGAGCGCAAGGCCGGCCTCGAGCAGGGTGCTGTTGTCGGCGTGGGCCTTCTTCGCGATGGCGGCGGCGTTGTCGTAGCCGATGTGCGGGTTGAGCGCAGTGACGAGCATCAGGGAGGAGCGCATGAGCTCGTCGATCCGGGACAGGTTGGGCTCGGCGCCGGCGATGCAGTTGTCGGTGAAGGAGACGGCCGCATCGCCGAGCAGGCGGATGCTCTGCAGGTTGTTGAAGGCGATGACGGGCTTGAAGACGTTGAGCTCAAAGTGGCCGGTGGCTCCGGCGACGGAGACCGAGACGGCGTTCCCGATAACCTGCGCGCAGACCATGGTCATGGCCTCGGACTGTGTGGGGTTGACCTTGCCGGGCATGATCGAGGAGCCGGGCTCGTTCGCGGGGAGCTGCAGCTCGCCGAGGCCGGCGCGCGGGCCGGAGCCGAGCATGCGCACGTCGTTCGCGATCTTCATGAGGGACACGGCGATGGTGTTGAGGGCGCCGGCCAGCTCGACCTGGGCGTCATGCGCGGCGAGGGCTTCGAACTTGTTGGGGGCGGTCACGAAGGGGAGGCCGGTGTAGCGGGCAATCTCCTCCGCCACGCGTCCGGCGTACTCGGGGTGCGAGTTGATTCCGGTGCCCACGGCGGTCCCGCCGAGGGCGAGCTCGTAAAGGCGCGGGAGGACCTGCTCGGCGCGTTCGATACCGTAGGAGACCTGCTGCACGTAGCCGCTGAACTCCTGCCCGAGCGTAAGCGGAACCGCGTCCATGAAGTGGGTGCGGCCAATCTTGACGATCTCGGACCACTCGTCGGCCTTCTGCTGGAGGGCGTCGCGCAGGTGCCGGAGGCCGGGGACGAGGTGGTGCACGGTCTGTTCGGCGGTGGCGACGGCCATGGCCCCGGGGAAGACGTCGTTCGAGGACTGCGACATGTTGACGTGGTCGTTGGGGTGGACGGGCGACTTGGAGCCGATCTCCCCGCCCAGGAGCTCGATGGCCCGGTTCGAGATGACCTCGTTTCCGTTCATGTTGGATTGCGTGCCCGACCCGGTCTGCCAGACGACAAGGGGGAAGTGGTCGTCGAGATCGCCGTCGATGACCTGCTGGGCGGCGGTGCGAATGGCGCCGGCGAGCTCGGCATCGAGCTTGCCCAGCTCCTGGTTGGCCGTCGCGGAGGCGTGCTTGACGATCCCGAGGGCGCGGAGGAGGGGTCGGGGCATGCGTTCGCCGCCGATGCGGAAGTTCTGCAGGGAGCGCTGGGTCTGGGCGCCCCAGTAGCGATCGGCGGGAACCTCGACGGTTCCCATCGTGTCGGACTCGATGCGGATGTCGGTCACTTCGGACTCCTCAGGCTGGTCTGGCCATGATGGGGCGCTTCGGCCACCCGCGCTCTTCGGCTGTAGTCTGTCAGGGGTGTCGCACTTCAGCGTGAACGTGCTCCGGGGAGAGCACAAGTGATCGAGTGGGGCTACGTGCACGCCTTCGTGGGGTCGTACACGAAAGGGCTGCGCGAGGGCCGCGACTTCGACGCGTTCCTGATGGGGCTGGCCACGGGGGTGCCGACGGCGGCGGTGGTGGCGTGGGTGGCGAACTCACGCGGGGACGAAGCGATTTTCACCTACCTGTGCGTGGGGGTCGTGCTGTTCGGGGTCTGGAACGGGGCGGCCTTCCGGACGGGGTTCTCGCTGGAGACGGAGTTTTCCCTGGGGACGTTCGGACCGAGCCTGCTGACGCGCGCGCCGCTCTTCGTGATCCTCGCGGGGCGGGTCGCCTCCGACCTGACCCTCGGACTGGTGGCGGCGGTCGGCGGCGTCCTCACGATCGTGGCCATCGCGGACGTGCCACTCCAGGTCGCGAACGTACCGCTGTTCGCCCTCTCGGCCGTTTTCGGGTACGTCACGCTGCTGTGCCTCGGGCTGCTGCTCTCACCGCTGATGGTGCTCTCGCGAGAGCGAAGCGGTTTCACGAACGCCGTGCGGCCCTTCGCCGCCGTCATCAGCGGCTTCACGTTCGCGGCTCCGGTGCTTCCCATAGGCCTTGAGGTGTTCACCTGGTTCTGGCCGACAGCCTGGGCAATGCGGGCGGTTGACGGCTCGATCCGCGGGGCACCGTGGGGGGAGATTGCCGGCCAGCTGGCGCTGGGCGTACTGCTGATGGTGGTGTTCTTCGGGTTCGCCCAGGCGCTCTTGCGGGTGGTCGAACGCAAGGTACGAGTCTCGGGAGACCTGGCGTTGTGATGATGCTGACCACCGTTCGCCGCTTCGCCCTGCAGTCGTACCTATCGTACCGGGGGCTCTTCCTGTGGCTCACACCCGTGAGCTACGTGTCGAACGTCGTGTTGCGGCCAGTGCTCGCGGTGATGATGTTCGGGTTCCTGGCGCAGTACGCCATCGATGAGGAGACGGCCCGCGTGTACGCCGTGGGGCTGGCGGGTTACTCGGTGGGACGCATCATCGCTGGGGGCGTGATGCAGTCGCTCTATCGCGACGCCGCTTTCGGGACGCTGGCGGCCGTCTACGCCTCGCCGGTGAACCGGGGGATGCTCTACTTCAGCCGCTGCATCCTGCACGTGCCCAACGCCGCCCTCGTGGCGGTGAGCGTGCTGGTGTCGGCGGCGGTGTTCCTGGACCTCGGGTTCGCGCAGGTCGACTGGGGCGGGCTGGTAGCGGCGTTCGCCGTGATGACGTTCTCCACGATGCTGTTCTCGCTGTTCGTGGCCACGCTCATCCTGCTCTCGGGCACGAACTGGGCGAACTGGATCATCATCCTCGACGGGCTCCTGCTGAGCCTGACCGGCATCATCATCCCGACGGCGGAACTGCCCGCCGTGCTGTTCGAGATCGGGCAGATGCTGCCGGTGACGCACGGGCTGGACGGGCTGCGGGAAGCGTTCGCGGGCGGGCCGAGCTCGGGCTACTGGCCCGACCTGGCACGTGAGGCGGTCCTGGGGCTGGGGTACGGTGTCGTGGGATTGGCACTCTTCCGGGTGGCCGAGATCCAGGCCAAGAGACGCGGCGTACTGGCGCGGGCGGGGTAGGAGAGCGCGGTGACGGACGGGTACGCGATCGAGTGCGACGAGCTGCGACGGGTGTTCCGCTCCCGGCGGCTGACGGGACAGGTGGAGGAGGTGGTGGCGCTCGACTCGCTTAGCCTGCAGGTGCAACCGGGCGAGGTGTACGGGGTGCTGGGGCCGAACGGGGCAGGCAAGACCACCGCCATCCGCATCTTCTCGACGCTCCTCATCCCGACGGCGGGTTCCGCGTACGTCATGGGGCACGACGTGGTGAAGGCAGCGGGGGAGGTGCGGCGGCGCATCGGCCTCATCCTCGGGGGCGAGCGGGGGCTGTACGAGCGCCTCACAGGGCGGCAGAACCTCCAGTACTTCGCCTCGCTCTACCTGATGAGCCCCCGGCGGGGCGCGGAACGGGCGGATGCCGCGCTGGAGGATGTGGGGCTGACGCACGCAGCCGATCGCAGGGTCGAGCAGTACTCGCGGGGGATGCGGCAGCGGCTGCACGTCGCGCGGGGGCTGCTCCCGGACCCTGATGTCATCTTCATGGACGAGCCCACGATCGGGCTGGACCCGGAGGCGGCGCAGGACTTCCGGCGGCTCGTGCCGGAGCTACGGGAGCGGGGCAAGACTGTGCTGCTCACGACGCACTACATGCTGGAGGCGGACGTCCTCTGCGAGCGCATCGCCGTGATCGACCACGGGAGGCTCGTCGCGCTCGACACGCCGGAGGGATTGAAGCGGCGGTTCGGCCAGGGCCAGGTGACGGAGGCGACGCTGCGAGCGGCGACCCCGGGACTGGCGGACCGGCTGCGGGCCCTTCGCGGGGTCACGGCGATCGAGTCGGACATGGAGGGGGCGGCGCAGCGGGTGAAGGTCTATGCCGATGCGGGGCGGGACATCGCCTCCGGCCTCCGAAACCTGGCGGGGACGGACGCGATCCAGAGCGTCGTCACTCGAGAGCCGTCGCTGGAAGAGGCGTACCTGAGCCTCATCCGGGAGAGCAGCGCCGGCGAGTAAGCCGGGAGGCCCGCTAGCTCGCCTCGACGACGCCTACGGGGCAGCCGACGCCGGTGCCGCCGATACCGCAGTAGCCGAAGGGGTTCTTGGCGAGGTACTGCTGGTGGTAGTCCTCGGCGTAGTAGAACTCGGGGGCGTCGATGATCTCGGTGGTGATGGGGCCGTAGCCGGCAGCGGTGAGGGCCTGCTGGTAGCGGTCACGACTCTGCTCGGCGGCCTCGCGCTGGGCCTCGCCGTAGACGTAGATGCCGGAGCGGTACTGCGTGCCCACATCGTTGCCCTGACGCATGCCCTGGGTGGGGTCGTGGCCCTCCCAGAAGGCGCGCAGCAGGTCGGCGTAGCTGACCTGTGAGGGGTCGAAGACGACGAGGACGACCTCGTTGTGGCCGGTGAGGGCGCTGCAGACCTCGTGGTAGGTGGGGTTGGGCGTGTGCCCGGCGGCGTAGCCGACGGCGGTGCTGTAGACGCCCGGGAGCTCCCAGAAGATGCGCTCCGCGCCCCAGAAGCAGCCCAGCCCGAAGATCGCGCGCTCCAGGCCCTCGGGGAACGGCACTTCGAGGGGGGTGCCGTGGACGTAGTGCTGCGGGGGGACGGGCATGCGCTCGGAGCGGCCCGGCAGGGCCTCCTCCGCGGTGGGGAGCTCGTGCTTGTTGCCGAAGAGCCAGGCCATGGCTGCGCCTCTCGTTCCGTGTGTGTTGCGGTGCGCGCCGGGGCGCCTCAAGAGCACGGGCTGCGCGTTCGCTATCCATGATACGGGGTGCGCGGTTTCGACCCGGTCAGGCGGCTTAACCGGCACCGGGCCGGGCAGGCGGCGCCGTGCGGGCCAGTAGACTGGCCCGGACCAGTCGCGCTGCAAGGAGGTACGCCTTGCCGAAGTTCGCCGTTCGCCTGCTTGCCCTGTTTCGATGGGCCTCCCTGTTGTTCTGGAAGCTGCGCGGCAAGACAGAAGAGGATGTGACCGCGCAGCGCGTGACCCGCGGTGACTCGTGGAGTGAGTTCTGCGACACGCTGAAGGCCGCGGGCGTCGCGTTGCAGTTCCCCGGGGCGCCCCGGGATGCGTTCAGCCAGGCGGAGGGCTACCGGTACCTGAGCCGCCTGACGCGGGCGGGCCTGATGGCATTCATCGAGCACTCCGACCCGAAGGCGCCGGTCCTGCACCGCGTCGTCAACGACATCACGAAGCTGGGCGCGGACAACCCCGACAACTTCTATCAGACGGCCGCCCTGCACGGCGAGTACGAGTACAAGATCACGGGGCGGCGCAACACCATCGCCTACCTGAGCCTTGGCACGCAGTCCGGCAACTACGGCCAGGGACGCGGGTTGCCCCCCACCGGCCACATCGAGTCGGACCAGATCGAGATGGACGAGGACGGAAACTTCGATCTGATCCTCAGCAGCCGTCCGCAGGAGGGGAACTGGCTCCCGATGACGCCGGAGACGCGGACGCTCGTCGTTCGCCAGACGTACCGTGACCGGGAGACGGAAGTGCCGGCTGACCTCCACATCGAGCGCATCAACTGCGCGGAGGATGAGCGGAGGCCCTCGCCGTTCACGGCGAGGCAGCTCGACGAGGGCCTGCAACAGGCAGGCGCACTGGTGGCCGGCGCACCCCTGCTCTTCGCCAAGTGGGCGCGCGACTTCCAGCAGCACAGCAACGAGCTGCCACAGTTCGATCCCGACCGCTCACTCGCGGCGGGAGGCGATCCCAACATCGCCTACTACCACAGCCACTGGGCCGTGGCGGAGGACGAGGCACTCGTGATCGAGGTGATGCCGCCTGAGTGCGAGTACTGGAACTTCCAGCTGAATAACTACTGGATGGAGTCGCTGGACTACCGCCACCACCGTATCCATACGAACAAGCATCTCGCCAGCTACGAGGCTGACGGGTCCATTCGGCTGGTGGTGGCGCACACGGATCCCGGCCACCCCAACTGGCTTGAGACCACGGGACACACGTCGGGAACCATGTGCTTCCGCTGGGTGCAGGCAGAGGAGCACCCTCAACCCCGGACGCGGCTGGTCAAGCTGAGCAGCCTGCACTAGCCGGATACAGAGACATGGCCAGCCGCACCGAGGAGACCTCCACCGACTACCGGCACCCCTACCGTCCTCTGCCTGTCAGGGCGTTCAACGCCCTTGGCCGGGCCGCGGGAGCCGTTGGCTGGTCGAACGCGCTGAGCGTGGAGGCACTCGTCGACTCCGCGAAGCGGAAGACCGGGCTTTCGGACTTCGGGGACGATGGCCATGTCGAGGCGTTGGGCGTGCTGGTGCGGTCGATGAACGAGGAGGCGCAACTGACCGCCACCGGCAGAGTGGTGCAACGGTCGCGGCTCGACGGGGCGCTGGTGCAGCGCCTGCGGATTCAGGAGCTGCTCAGGCGACATCCGGAGATCAACGACGTCGAACTCGGTTCAGTCATCGTGATCACGGGGCTGCAGCGGACCGGAACGACCCTGCTCCACCGCCTGCTGTTCTCGCATCCGGAGATTCGCGGGGTGACGGGTTTTGAGGCCATGGAGCCCGTTCCGGCCGAGGCGGTCAACGGGCGGCGACCGGCCGTCCCGATCACCCGCGCCACGCTTGCGCAACGCGCGATCGGGTACCTGTCCCCGAACTTCAACGCGATCCATCCGATGGACCCGGGTGAGCCGGAGGAAGACATCCTGCTGCTCGATCTGAGCCTCATGAGCCAGACGCCGGAAGCGACCATGCATGTCCCGACGTACGCCCGCTGGCTGGAGGAGCAGGACCAGGAACGGGCCTACGAGTACTTCGCGAAGGTGCTGAGGATCCTGTGCTGGCGGCATCCCGGCCGGCACTGGGTGCTCAAGACCCCGCAGCACATGGAGTACCTCGACGTGTTCCTGAAGGTCTTTCCCGAAGCGCTGGTGGTCCAGACGCACCGCGACCCGCGCAAGACAGTGCCGTCGTTCTGCAGCATGGTGGCGCACGGCCGAGGCATCTTCAGCGACGCCGTCGACCCGCGGGAAATCGCCAGCCACTGGCTCAGGAAGACGCAGCGGATGGTGGAGTCGGCCATGGAGACGCGAGTCACGGCGAATCCCGACCAGTTCATCGACGTGTCGTACTACGACCTCATGGACGACCCCATCGGCCAGCTTCGGCGCATTACCGACCGCGCGGGGCTTGCGTTCGACGGCGAGGCCGTGCGGAACGCCGAGGAGTACCTGCAGGCCAACCCCCAGAACCGGTTCGGCCGGCACAGCTACCGGCTGGACGACTTCGGGCTGGACGAGGAAACCATCGACCGGGCGTTCGTGGCCTACCGGGCTAGGTACGCGATTCCGGTGGAGCAAGACGAGTAGAGGCAGGGGACAGGCTCGATGGGACGAGAAACGAAACAGATGGGCGATGGCAGCTTCGTGAACGCTTTCGTCAGAGCAAGCCGGGACCTCAGGGCTCCGAAGGTTGCGGAGGTAGACCCGGCCCCGGGAGACGCTCGCATCGACGGCAGGACCTGCCTCGTGACGGGAGCGAACAGCGGGCTGGGAAAGGCGGCGGCGGTGGAGCTGGCCCGGCGCGGGGGCAACATGATCCTCGCCTGCAGGCCGGGGCACGCGGACATCCGCGACGAGGTCGCGCGGCTGTCGGGGTCCGAGGCGGTGGAGATGCTGGAGGTGGACCTGGCGGACCTCGCTTCCGTTCACCGCCTCTGCGACCGCCTCGCCGAGCGCGACACCCGGATCGACATTGTGGTGTTCAATGCCGGCCTGATGCCGCGAACGGCTCAGAGGACCCCGCAGGGGTACGAGACGATGTTCGCGGTCCACTTCCTGTCCAGCCGGGTGATGATCGACCGCTGGCTCGAGAACGGCGTGCTTCGACCGGGCGGTGTCGCCGGCGAGGTTCCGCGGGTCGTCTTCGTCTCGTCGGAGGCACACCGGTCTGATCACACCATCGACTTCGAGCACTTTGGCGCCTTCGTGGACTACGGCATGAAGGAGAGCATGGTGCGCTACGGCCTCACCAAGCTCGTGCAGTGCACGTTCGCAACGGAGCTGTCGCGCAGGCTCAACCCGGAGGGAAGCGTAGAGGTGGCGGTGCACGCCCTGTGCCCGGGAGGCGTAGCGTCGAACATCGCGCGGGACACGCCGCTCCTGCTCAAGCCGCTGGCGAGGGCCGTGCTCAAGCATTTCTTCCAGACGCCGGAAGAGGCGATCGGGCCCGTCATCTACCTGTGTTGCGCGGAGGAGGCGGGCCGGACGACAGGGATGTACCTGCACCTGATGCAACGGAAGGCCGTCTCTCCCACCGCCTCGGAACCGGAGAACGGCGCCAGGTTGTGGGAAGCGAGCGAGCCGCTCGTGGCGAAGTCGCGGGAGAGGGGCTGAGCCGAGCGGCTTGACTACTCTTCGGGAAATTCGTCGGCCGGGAAGACGTCGTTCACCAGTTGCAGGTCGTCGTTCGGGCAGTGCGGCAGCCAGACACGGCGCCACTCCTCCCGGGGGATGTGGAAGAGGACCTCGTCGCCGACGACGATCTCGGCTTCCAGCTCGTACCGGTGGTTGCGGCTGATCTGGACGCCCTCGTGCGGCAGTTCGAACTCGAACGGGAAGTCGCCGAGGTCGCCCTGGATCACTTGCGTGACCACGACCGGCTCTTCGGGGTCGGTGACGTCAACCAGGCGAACGTGGAGCACGGCGTCCGCGGGGAATTCTCGATCGGGGAAGCTCGAGTGCAGCACCCCCGGCAAGGGCTCGACGCATGCGTCGAAGGGGTTCGTTGAGACGACTACGACATCAGAGTTGCGGGGCGCTCCCCGCGTAAGGACTGTGTGGACGGTGTCGTTGATGTAGAGCAGGTCATCACCGTGCCGGACCTCGGCGCTGAGGGAGTACTCGTTGCGTTCGGAGACTTCGTCGGGGTCGTACTCGATGCGGAAGCGAACGGGGAGGCGCTCGGCGTCGTGGATCACGTCGCGGCCGAGTTCTACCGATGCCGCATCGGCCAGGGACGTGTCGAGCAGCCTTACCGTCACGACGGCGCCTTCGGGCAAGTCGACCGCGCGGGCAAAGCGCACCTCGCCGCTGATCACGCCCTCCGATCCGGACCCACAGGCGGCTGAAACAGCTGCGACCACTGCGAAGACGGCGACAACGAGGGCATGCGAAACGAGAAGCGTCACCGGTTCACTCCTCTCCCGCCATAGACAGAGTATGCGGTGGAGCCGGGAATCGTTCCCTGTCGGGGCCTTTACGGCTTCCAGGGCGGGGGAGAGGCCATAGACTGGGGCGGATAGGATGGCCGTCACCGTCCTAAACCCAGGAGAGACACACCGTGAGCAAGCGACTATCGACGCAGGTGGCCCGCGCCCTGATTGCACTTCTGGCCGTGGCCGCGGCGCTGACTGTCCTGGCCGGCTCCGCCCAGGCGGAGGACGACACCGAGGAGCCGCGAGCCCAGCTGACCTTGAGCGTGAGCGAGGCGCAGCCGGGGGACACCATCACGGTTGAGGCCTCCGGTTTCCGGGTGGAAGAGGACGGGTCCTTCATCTACAGCTCGACCATCACCATCGGCGGCATACCGATTGCCGGCGTGGCGAGCGTCGACGCCGAGTCGGGTTACCTCCACGCCGGCAGGTACTCCGACTCGGGCCAGTGGATCGCCGAGCACATCCACATCGACCCGCCGGACACCACCCCTGACGGGGCGTTCATCGCGACGTTCGTATTGCCGGACGACCTGCCGGCAGGCGACCACGAGTTGGTCGTAATCTCCTGCTGGGCCGGGCCCGACGGGGACTACCCCGAGGACGGCGTCGCGCCCTGCGGCACGGTCGGCCTGGGCGGCGGCGTCAAGGACCGCGTCGCGACGGCAACGCTCACCATCCACGACGCGCCCCAACTGACCCTGAGCGTGAGCGAGGCGCAGCCCGGCGAGACCATCACGGTTGCGGGCTCCGGTTTCCGGGTGGAAGAGGACGGGTCCTTCATCTACAGCTCCACCATCACCATCGGCGGCATACCGATTGCCGGCGTGGCGAGCGTCGACGCCGAGTCGGGTTACCTCCACGCCGGCAGGTACTCCGACTCGGGCCAGTGGATCGCCGAGCACATCCACATCGACCCGCCGGACACCACCCCTGACGGGGCGTTCATCGCGACGTTCGTATTGCCGGACGACCTGCCGGCAGGCGACCACGAGTTGGTCGTAATCTCCTGCTGGGCCGGGCCCGACGGGGACTACCCCGAGGACGGCGTCGCGCCCTGCGGCACGGTCGGCCTTGGCGGCGGCGTCAAGGACCGCGTCGCGACGGCAACCCTGACCATCGTCGCCAGGAGCGCCGAGCCGCCGGCCGTTGCGGATGCCGGCAACGCGGGACTCGGCGTGGAGGAGGACGTGGGTGCGCCCGCAGGGGTAATCGCCCTCACCGTCATCCTCGCCGCACTCGTCGCGGGCGCAACCGGCTACCGACTGGGCCGCAGGAGGGCCTAAACACGAGCCAGGTCCGGGGTGGGCCTGCCCACCCCGGATCCATCGGCACGATCGTGAAGGGCGGCCCATGAGGCCGCGGGAGAACTACGTGCGCTTTGGATTCCGTATCGGCGAAAGGGACTGGGGCTCGGGATGGTTCGTAACCCTTGCCGTGTTCGCAATCGCCATTGGCGTCTTCTTCCTCATAGCCCTCCCTTCCTGCCTCCGCGACGATCCCTGGGAGAGCCTCGAGGGCGTCACGTCCATCAGTATGGAGTCCCGTGGGGCATGCGCGCTTCTCAGGGACGGGGCAGTAGCATGCTGGGGATCGTTTCGCGAGGATGGTCGACCCGATAGGACCTTCGTCTCCGTGAGCGTGGGGAGGCACCACGCGTGCGGCGTGACGACCGACAGCCTTGTCGTCTGCTGGAGAGCAGATGGCAAGCCCTGGGGTGAGCCGCAGGGTGACCGGTTCGCCTCAGTAAGCTCGGGGCTCGACCAGGCGTGCGGGGTCACGAGCGCTGGCGCGTTGCGCTGCTGGGGCTCCCCCGGCTTTGTCCACGGCACCGTGCCCGAAGGCGACTTCACCGCGGTGAGTGTTGGCAACTACCACTCCTGCGGGATACGGGCCGATGGTTCTGTAGCCTGCTGGGGCGTGAACGACCGCGGGCAGGCTGCGCCGCCCGAGGGCGCATTCAGCTCACTCAGCGCCGGTCCTCTCTACACCTGCGGCATCAGGGTCAACCAGTCTGTCGAGTGCTGGGGGGCTAACGACGCCGGGCAGGCCACACCGCCCGGAGGGAGCTTCACCTCCATCACCGCCGGGTGGAAGCACGCGTGTGGGGTAAGGCCAGATCACTCGGTCGCCTGCTGGGGACTGAACGCGCAGGGTCAGGCGACGCCCCCGCCCGGGCAATTCACCGTGGCGAGTGCTGGACTCAACCAGACATGCGGCGTCACGACGAGCGGTACCGTTGTTTGCTGGGGCCCTGGCCGCTGAACGGAGTCAGGGTTTCGCCGAGCAAGGCTGTCATCAACTACTCGATGCCCACGCCTCCCGACAGCACCACGAAGAACCGGGCGCAGCCTCTTTCGTCGCCGGTTCTGCCTACGGTAACGTGTGGTAAGTGTTGTGGACGCGTGGCGATCGGGATCACGATCGTTCCGCGAAGCGGTCAGGCGACTGTGAGATGTCTATGTTGGGCTACATCGGGAACGGTCCGTACTGCTACGCCAACTCGGCCGCGATGCTCCTGGATAGCGTCGGCGAGACAATCGAGCCACGGCTGCTCGAAGTCCTGTCTGGCGTGGGGCTGGGAGCCTTCTGGCTCGCCGAGTCTCAGACGCTGTTCTTGAGCGGCTGGGCATCCATGCCGGATGTGGGCCTGTCTCGGGCGTTCGGGCTGCTGGGATTCAAGGTGGCCGAGGAAGCGGAGTCCGACGGCGCCCCCATGCCTGCGGAAGCGCTGGCCCGACAGCTCGACGACGGGCCGGTGTTGCTCGGTCCGCTGGACGTGGGAGAGCTCCCCTACCAGCCTGATAGCCAGGGAGGGAACGGTGTCGATCACTTCGTCCTCGCCCTCGGCTTCGAAGGCGATGAAGTTGTCTTGCACGATCCCGACGGATACCCCGCGGTGCCGATCGCCCTTGAAGCGCTTGATCGCGCCTGGAAAGCAGACCTGATCGAGTACCGCAGGGGTTCATACCGTCGGTGGCACTCGCCCGTTCGCGTCGAGAGCCCAGCTCCCGAAGAGATCTCCGGGATGGCGATTCAGTCCTTTGCTCAGGCCTACGGGGAGTCCCGAGCCACGGTTCCCTCGGGAGTCGCTATCGGCCCCGATGCGGTGGAGTCCCTGGCTGCAACCCTCAGGGCTGGGGATCTGGGAGAGCAGGGGCTGGAGCACCTGCGAAGATTCGCATTGCCGTTGGGCGTGAGACGAGCCCTGGACTACGCCTGGTTCTTGCGCGATGTCGACTCGGAGCTCGCCGACCTCAAGAGCAGGCAGGCACTATGCCTGGGGAGGGCTCACGCTGCGGCAGTTCAAGGCGACTGCGAGCTCCTTGCCAGGCACATGTCGACAGTTGCCGAGCAGGAGCGTCAAGTCGAAGCCGCACTCGCATGAACCGCCCGGACGGTCCCGATCCCGCCCCTTCGCTGCGTCACGCCGGACGCTCGGCTGACAACGCGAGCACATGCACCAACCACAACCAGGCCGGTTCGACTGTACGGTGGGAGGCGGCGGCCCAGCCTGCCAGGAGCACCGGCGTGACCAGGCCCACCGAACTGAGGACAGAACGCCTTCTCCTCAGGCCGTTTCGGCTTTCGGACATCGACGATGTCCTCCGCTACGCCAGTGATCCCGAGTGGGCAGGGTTCTATCCACGGCCCTACGACCGTGGGGTTACGGAACACATGGTTGCGCGATCGGTGGTGATCTCGTGGGAGAAGGAAGCCGTATTCGCGATGGAGTCCGAGGGTCGTGTGGTAGGTCTGGTGAGTCTCGAGGTTGATTCTGAGTCAAAGGCGGCCGAGTTGGGCTATGACCTTGCCAGGGACATGTGGGGACGAGGCCTGGCGACGGAGGCCGCGGCAGCCGTGGTCGACTGGGGATTCCGGGAGTACGGGCTTGCGCGAATCTTCGCGGAAGCGGACGCGCGCAACGGGCGTTCGCTGCGCGTCATGGAGAGGCTTGGAATGACTCGCGAGGGCCTCCACCGGAGGGACCAGATCGAGCGAGGAGAACGCGAGATTGCCCGCTACGCGCTATTGAGGAGCGAGTGGAGTAGCCCTGGTGGAGCTCTGCCCTCCACCGTGCTCCCGTCCGGAGAATACGAGACGACCGATCGCAACCAGCTCCCCGAGCTGACAACCACACGGCTCGTACTGAGAAGGTTCCGTCCAAGCGATATCGAAGACGTCTATGCCTTTGCGGCCGACCCGGAGTGGAACCGTTACCTCGGGCTGCCCGAACCCTACTCCCGTCGCGACGCCGAGGAGTTCGTCGCGAAGGCCATGCTGTACGACCCCGAAGCAGTCTCCATGTGGGCAATTGTCCATGAAGAGCGGTGCTCCGGCAGCATCTACCTGCGCGGGGAGGGTCCCGGCTCTGCGACACTCGGCTACTCCATCGCCAGGCCACTCTGGGGGCGTGGACTGATGACCGAAGCAGCAAGCACAGTGGTCGCCCACGGTTTCGAGGACCGTGGGCTGGCCCGCATCTATGCCTTCGTGATCGTCGGCAACGACCCGTCGGCGCGGGTGCTTGAGAAGGTGGGGATGAAGCGCGAGGGCATCCTCCGCAGCAACCGCCTGGTTCACGGTGATCGCGTTGACGACCTCCTCTACTCCATCCTTCGAGAGGATTGGCAGGCCTAAAGGCATGGCCGGCCACGCTTCCGTAAGGGAGGTTCGCGACGAGGAGTTGGAAGCGGTCCTGGCCCTGTGGCGAGATGCCTACGGAACGGTAGGTGTGACAGATTCCCTCGGCGATGTCCTGCAGGCGGCGAATGGGGCCACTTCAGTAGTGCTGGTTGCCGAGGAGGAGGGGCGCATCGTCGGGACGGTCATCGGGGGCTTCGACGGCTGGCGGGGCAACATTTACAGGCTGGCAGTGCATCCGGACTACCAGAGGCAGGGAATAGCTCGCAGGCTGGTCTGTGACCTGGAGGCTCGCCTCGCTGACATGGGGGCGAAGCGAATCACCGCCCTCGTCGAGAGGGACCACCTATGGGCCACGGGCTTCTGGGATGCTGTGGGGTACGGTCTCGACGCGGGGATGGGGAGGTACGTGCGCAATCTCCAGAGCACCCCGCCTAGGCGTTGGCTCCCCGGCGAGGATTCGAACCTCGAACCTAGCGGTTAACAGCCGCTCGCTCTACCGTTGAGCTACCGGGGAACGGGCTCTCAGTTTCCGGCGGGGCGGGGGAACGGGCAACAGGTGAGGGCCGCCCGATCCGCTCTGCCAGCCCCTATCGGGGGCTCTGCTACAGTGGATTTATGGCCAGGATTCACACGGGTCTCCAACCCCTTCCCTGGCCCCGACGCATCTGGCGGTTCCTGCTCGTTGCCTGGAACTTCGTCGTCCTCTACCTGGGATACAAGCGCATCCAGAAGACGCCCGGTCTGAGCGAGGCGGAGCGCAAGGCGCGCTACCGCGACCAGCACCGCGCGACGGGCGAAAGGCTCTACCGGCTGGCGATCCGGATGCAGGGGCTGCTGATCAAGTCGTGCCAGTTCCTCAGCAGTCGGGCGGACGTGGCGCCGCCGGAGCTGGTAGCGGTGCTGAGCCGGCTGCAGGATTCGGTGCCGCCACGGTCGTACGAGGAGATTGCGGGGCAGGTGCGGCGGGAGCTGGGGGCGGCGCCGGAGGAGGCGTTCGCGAGCTTCGAACGCGAGCCGATCGCGGCGGCGTCGCTGGCGCAGGTGCACCGGGCGGTCACGCACGACGGTCGCGAGGTGGCGGTGAAGGTGCAGTACCCAGGCATCTCGCGGGTGGTGGAGACGGACCTCCGCAGCATCAGCATCCTGATCGAGATCCTGGCGCGTATCGAGCGGCGCTGGGACTTCCGCATGCTGATCGCGGAGATCGCGGACTACACGCCGCGGGAGCTCGACTTCGTGGCGGAGGGGCGGAGCGCGGAGCGGGTAGCGCGAGAGCTTTCGCACCGGACGGACGTGCGCGTCCCGGAGATCATCTGGGAGCACACCGAGCGGCGCGTCTTGACGATGGAGTACATCGACGGCATCAAGATCTCGGCGACGGACGAGCTGGTGGGGGCGGGGATCGACCCGGACGTGGTGGCGCGCATCATGATGGAGGCGTACTGCGAGCAGATCCTCGTGAACGGTTTCTTCCACGCGGACCCGCACCCGGGGAACCTGCTGGTGCTGCCGGGTCCGGTGGTGGTGTTTCTCGATTTCGGCATGAGCAAGCACCTGCCCGACGACTTCCGCAAGACCTACAACCTCTTCACGCTGGCCGTCCTGAGCCAGAACGACGCGGGCATGCTGAAGGGATTCCAGGACCTCGGGTTCAAGACCCGGTACGACGACCCGGAGATGCTGGTGGCGCTGGGGCGCTCCTTCTTCGAGTCCGCGGGGCCGGAGCAGCGTCCCTACGCCGACGCCGAAGTGATCGGCGAGGTGAACGAGCGGCTCGCGCGGCTGCTGTCGGAGAACCCGGTGACGGAGATGCCGCCGGACATCCTGCTGATCCTGCGCGTGCTGGGGCTGATGAGCGGTCTGCAGAAGCGGCTCGACAGCACGGTGGACGTGGCGGAAACGATCACGCCGTTCGCGGAGGCGCAGATCGCGGGCGAGGCGGCTGGAAGCTAGCAGGATCCTGCGTGGCAGGCCGGACAACATGGCATCTGGCTCCCCCAGCAGGTAAAGTTGACTCGAACAACGGAGGCGAGACGAATGGTGTCCAGCGACCCGAGCGTGATCGCAGACCATGAGAGCCAGGCGCGGGAGTTCCTCGAGAAGGCGCGTGACTACCTGAGCGCCGGCGACCTGCACCAGGCGTCCGAGAAGGGCTGGGGGGCGGCTGCCCACATGGCGAAGGCCGTGGCAGTCGCCCAGGGGTGGGAGTACGAGACGCACGCCGACTTCAGCGTTGTCCTGAACCAAGCGTGGCAGGCCACCGGCAACGATCGCCTGCGAGATCTCCGGGGGATTGCGAACGAATTGCATGGCAATTACTACCGGCGCAAGCGGCACCTGAATGCCGAGGTCATCGAGCAGGACATCGAGAGCGTGGCGGAACTCATGGCGGCGTTGGTGCCGCTGGCGGGCGAAAGCTAAACATTTCTCGCTAGCGCTATCCCGCCCGATTCGCTAGTCTTGGTTAGCCCTTTAAGGCGGTCCCGAGAGGCTGCCAAGGGAGGAGGCGCCGCCATGAGCGGCTGGCCCTGCGCAGGCCCGAATACCCCCCACCTGACCGAGGCGTTCCCGCTGTGAGTCCCGTTGAGTTGCAACGGGGCCAGGAAGTCGCGCGCACGATCCGGCGGCTCGCGCACGAGATCGTCGAGAGCAACGGCGGCGCGGAGGACCTGGTGCTGGTGGGGCTGCTGACGCGGGGTGCGCCCCTGGCGGGACGGCTGGCGTCGGCGATCGAGGCGTTCGAGGGCGAGTGCCCGCCGGTCGGGCGGCTCGACGTGGGGCTGTACCGGGACGACGTGGCCCACCGCGACCCCCCTGCTCCCGTACGCCCCAGCGACATCCCCCTCGGGGTCGACGGCGCCACCGTGGTGCTCGTCGACGACGTGCTCTACACGGGACGCACGATCCGGGCGGCGATGGACGCAATCATGGACTTCGGGCGGCCGGCGCGGGTGCGCCTGGCGGTGATGGTGGACCGCGGCCACCGCGAGCTGCCGATTCGCCCCGACTTCGTTGGCCGCAACATCCCGACGGCGCCCTCGCAAACGGTCGAGGTGCGGTTGGCGGAAACAGACGGCGAGGACGCGATCTACCTGATGGAGGGAGCCGACAGTCATGGTGAGCATTGAACCGGCCGCCCCGACAGCCACCGAGCCGGAAGAGCAGCAGGGGCCGGCCGTCACGGAGGACCCCGCCGTCTGGGCGCGGAAGGACCTGCTCGATACGGACACGCTCTCGGCCGAGGAGATCGACCTCGTGCTGGAGACGGCAGACGCGATGGCGGAAGTGCGGGAGCGGCCCGTGGGCCGGGTGGCGACACTGCGGGGCACGACCGTCGTGACCCTCTTCTACGAGAACAGCACGCGCACGCGGGCCAGCTTCGAGATCGCGGCGAAGGCGATGGGCGCCGACGTCATCAACCTCGCGGCGTCGGGGAGCAGCGTCGGCAAGGGGGAGTCGCTGGTCGATACGGTGCGGACGATCGAGGCAGTGGGGGCGGACGTGGTGGTGATGCGCCACCCGAACTCGGGGGCGGCGGCGCTGGCAGCGCGGCACACGAGCGCGAGCGTCGTGAACGGCGGGGACGGGTCGCACGCGCACCCGACGCAGGCGCTGCTCGACCTGTACACGATGCGCCGGCACGTAGGCGAGATCGAGGGTCGCAAGGTCGTCATCGTGGGCGACATCCTCCACAGCCGCGTGGCGCGCTCGAACCTGTGGGCGCTACAGGCGGCGGGGGCGCAGGTGACGCTCTGCGGTCCAGCAACGCTGCTGCCGCAGTCGCTGCGCTCGCTGCCAGGATACGAGGGACCGGGGGGCTGCGAGGTGACGACCGACCTCGAGGGGGCGCTGACGGGCGCGGACGTGGTGATGGCGCTCCGCATCCAGCGGGAACGGCAGGACCAGGGCCTGCTGCCCTCCCTGCGCGAATACATCCGGCAGTACCAGATCACAGAGGAGCGGCTGGCGCGGGCGAACGCAGGGGCGCTGGTGATGCACCCCGGCCCAATGAACGAGGGGGTCGAGATCGCGCCCGAGGTGGCGCACGGGTTGCGCTCGGTGGTGGAGGAGCAGGTCACGAACGGGGTGGCGGTGCGCATGGCCATCCTCTACCTGATGGCGACGGCGAGGCGGCGATGAGGGCATTGCTGATTCGCGGGGGACGGCTGATCGACCCGGCATCGGGTCGGGACGAGCAGGGCGATGTGCTCATCGAAAACGGTCGCGTGAGCGCGGTCGGGGGCAACCTGTCCGGCGACGGGGCGGAGGTGGTGGACGCGGCGGGGTGCATCGTGACGCCGGGGTTCATCGACCTGCACGCGCACCTGCGCGAGCCCGGGTTCGAGCAGAAGGGCACGCTGGCAACGGAGACGGAGGCGGCGCTGCGGGGAGGCTTCACGACAGCGTGCGCGATGCCGAACACGGACCCGGCGCCGGACAGCGCTCCGGCGGTCGAGGGATTCCTGAAGCTGGTGGCGCAGAAGGCGCGCGTGCGCGTCCTGCCGGTGGGGTCGACGACAGTTGGGCGCAGGGGGGAGCGGCTGGCGGCGCTGAGCGAACTGGCGGAGGCAGGGTGCGTCGCGCTGAGCGACGACGGCAGCCCGGTTCCCGGCGGCAACCTGATGCGGAACGCGCTCACGCTGGCGGGGGCGCTGGGGCTGGCGGTGGCGGAGCACTGCGACGAGCCCTCGCTGAGCGGGAAGGGCTCGATGCACGAAGGCGCGGTGAGCGAACGGCTGGGGCTGGAGGGGCAGCCGGCGGCGGCGGAGACGGTCGCGATAGCCCGAAACATCGAACTCTGCGAGCTTACCGGCGGACGTTTCCACATCATGCACGTGACGACGGCGAGAGGCGTAGAGCAAGTGGCGCACGCGAAGGAGCGTGGGTTGCCGGTGACGTGCGAGGTCACCCCCAGCCATCTCTTCCTGACCGACGAGGCGGTCGCGGGGAGCGACCTGACTCCCGCCTATGACACCTCGGCGAAGGTGAACCCGCCACTGCGCACCGAGACGGACCGGCTGGCCCTGCTGGCAGGCGTCAATTCGGGCGTGATCGACGCGATCGCGACGGACCACGCGCCGCACGCGCCGGAAGAGAAGCTGCGGGAGTTCGACCACGCGCCGTTCGGCATCAGCTGCGCCGAGACGGCGCTCGCGACGGTTACGACGCTCGTGTCGCGCGGGGAGCTTGAGCTGGGCGCGACGCTACGGGCGCTGACGCAGGGACCGGCGGAGACGTTCGCGCTCGATGGCCATGTTCCGGGCATCGGAACGCTCGCGGTCGGAGCGCCCGGTGACGTGACGGTGTTCAACCCCGAGGAGCGCTGGACGGTCGACCCGGCGGCGTTCGCGTCGAAGGGGAAGAACACGCCGCTTGCGGGTCTCGAACTGCAGGGGCGGGTGCGGGCAGTCGTGGTCGGCGGTGAGCTGCGGCATGTGCTGGAGGCGGCGCATGTCTAGCGCGAGGCTGGTGCTCGCCGACGGGAGCGTCTTCGAGGGCCGCGCGGTGGGCGCGACCGGGTCGGTGGGCGGCGAGGTGGTGTTCAACACCTCGATGACGGGCTACCAGGAGATGCTGACGGACCCCTCCTACGCGGGGCAACTGCTCACGCTGACCTACCCGATGATCGGGAACTACGGGGTCGATACGGCGGTGGAGGAGTCGGGGCAGATCCAGCCGCGGGGGCTGATCGTGCGCGAGGTGGCGCCGGTCTCGAGCCATCCGCTTTCGACGAGCGACCTCGCGACGTTCCTGGCCGAGCGCGGCGTGGTCGCCATCGACGGGGTCGACACGCGCGCGATCACGCGGCGCATCCGGCGTCACGGCGTGATGCTGGGCGTGATCACGACGGAGCCGGTCGAGGAGGCGCAGGAGCGCGTCCGCACGCTCCCCGGGTACGACGGTATCGACTGGGCGTCGCAGGTCTCGACGGGGAAGCAGTACGCCTGGGAGTCGTTCGCGGAGAAGCACGAGCTCCGGCCTGCCATGGAGTCGCGCTCGAACAAGGCGATCGTGAAGCCTGAGGGAGCGGAGGCGGCGGGGAGTCCGAAGCGAGTCGTGCTCATCGACGGCGGGGTGAAGCGCAACATCATGCGTTCGCTCGTCGCGCGAAACTGCGAGGTGACCGTTCTCCCCATCGACGCGAACGCGGAGGAGGTGCTCGCGCTCAGGCCGGACGGCGTCCTGTGGTCGCCGGGGCCGGGCGACCCGCAGGTGCAGAACGCGCAGGTCGAGGAAACCCGCAAGCTGATCGGGAGGGTTCCCCTGTTCGGGATCTGCCTGGGCCACCAGGTAATCGCGCGGGCGCTGGGGGCGGGCACGTTCAAGCTGCCGTTCGGGCACCGGGGCGGGAACCACCCCGTTCGCGACGAGCGCACGGGCACCGTGACGATCACGGCGCAGAACCACGGCTACGCGGTCGACCCCGAGCATCTGGCGGCATCAGCGGCGGTAAGCCACGTGAACCTGAACGACGGCACGGTCGAAGGGCTCAGCATGAGTGACGAGCCGGTGATGACCATCCAGTACCACTCGGAAGCCAGTCCGGGGCCACTCGACAGCATGGGGATGTTCGACCGCTTCGTGGAGATGATGGACTCGGCAGGAGGCAGGCGATGACGCGCACCACGGCCATGCGGCAGGCGACAACGGACGACGCGGCTGCCGTCGCCTCCATCGCGCACGCCCTCCGCGACGAGTCGAACACGAGCCTTCCGCCAAACCTCGACACCGACATGGCACGAGGCTGGCTGTCGCGCATCGGGGAGCGCGGGGCCGCGGCGATCGCGCTCGATGGGTCGATTCCGGTGGCGTTCGGGATGGTCGAAGCGAGCCCGGACGAGCCGGAGACGGCCGAGCTCGGGGTCTGGGTGCTGCCCGACCACCGCCAGCGGGGAATCGCCACGCAGCTCGCGGAGGAGCTGCTGGCGCTCGCACGTGAGCGCGGCCTGCGCCGTATCCGCGGGCGGCTGCCCGAGGGTAACGAGCCCGCGCTCAGCTTCCTCTCTTCCATCGGGGGGATGGTTCCCCTGCGCAACCCCGACATGACGTTCGAGTTGCCCCTTTAGATGGCAGCCGTGAGCAGCACACGCCGCCCCCTGCCGCCGACACGCGGCGGAGCCGTCCGGCGCGACGCGTCGCGCGCGGCGGCGAGCTGGACAGACGTGCTCATCGCCCTCGCGGCGACGGCGCTGGCGATGGCGGTGTTCGTCCTCATCGCGACCTTCGCGGGCGAGAACGTGGCCGGCGAAGAGGCGGGTCGGTTCTGGGCGCTGCTGTTCGCGGCCGGGCTCGGGCTTTCCGGGGTGTTCCTGGGGATGCTGGGGCTGTTGCTGCTGGGCGAGGGGGCTCGAGAGGGCGGCCGCTACCTGGTTCCGGTCGCGACGGGCATCGCGACGGGTGCGATCGTGGGGGCGCTGGTGCTGGACGGGGCGAGCCGCGGAGCGGTGCTCGCGCCGCTGCTTTTGCTCCTGCTCGCAACGCCGCCGCTGCGGGAAGGGCTGGGGTGGCTGATGCGGCGCGGCGCCGGAAGGAGGGCGCGATGACGAAGCCGGAAAGCGTCCTGATCATCGGCTCCGGGGCGATCGTGATCGGGCAGGCCGCGGAGTTCGACTACGCCGGCACGCAGGCCTGCAAGGCCGTGCGCGAGGAGGGGGTGCGCAGCATCCTCGTGAACTCGAACCCGGCCACGATCATGACCGACCTCGACGTGGCTGACGCCGTCTACATCGAACCGCTTACGGTGCCGACGATCGAGCGCATCATCGCGCGGGAGCGGCCGGACGGCCTGCTCCCCACGCTCGGGGGCCAGACGGGCCTCAACCTCGCCGTGGACCTCGCGAACGCGGGGATTCTCGAGAAGTACAACGTGAAACTGCTGGGCACGCCGCTGGAGTCGATCCGGCGAGCGGAGGACCGGGAGCTGTTCAACGACCTGCTGGCGAAGATCGGCGAGCCCGTGCTCGAGAGCGAGCCCTGCGAAACGGTCGAGGCGTGCGAGGCGGCGGCGGAGCGGATCGGGCTGCCGGTCGTGATCCGACCGGCCTACACACTTGGGGGCACGGGCGGAGGCATCGCGTTTACGCCGGAGGAGCTGCGCACGATCGCGACGAGCGGCCTGGCGGCAAGCCCGATCACGCAGGTGCTGGTCGAGCGCTACCTCGGCGGCTGGAAAGAGGTCGAGTACGAGGTGATGCGGGACGGCGCGGGCAACTGCGTGACGATCTGCAACATGGAGAACCTCGACCCGATGGGCGTCCACACGGGCGACTCGATCGTGGTCGCGCCCTCGCAGACGCTGACGGACAAGGACTACCAGATGCTGCGCTCAGCGGCGCTGCGCATCATCGACGAGCTCGGCATCGAGGGCGGCTGCAACATCCAGTTCTCGATGGCGCCGCGCAAGGACGTGCGCGACTGGGAGGGCGACCCGAGCGAACCGCTTCCGTACTTCGTGATCGAGGTGAACCCGCGCGTCTCGCGCTCGTCGGCGCTGGCCTCGAAAGCGACGGGGTACCCGATCGCGCGGGTGGCGGCGAAGATCGCCTGCGGGAAAACGCTCGACGAGATCCCGAACGCGGTTACGCAGCGCACTACGGCGGCGTTCGAGCCGGCGCTGGACTATTGCGTCGTCAAGATTCCGCGCTGGCCGTTCGACAAGTTCGCCCTGGGCGATCGGGGGCTGGGCACGCAGATGAAGGCCACCGGCGAGGTGATGGCCATCGACCGCACCTTCGAGGGGGCGCTGAACAAGGCGGTGCGCTCGCTCGAGTTCGGGCGCCGCACGCTGCTCTGGGAGGACGCCGCGTGGCGCGACAAGGCAATCGATCTGCGAGCCACCGACACGCGCCTCTGGGCGCTGATGGCGGCGCTGCGGCGGGACGTGCCGGTCGCCGACCTCGCGACGGAGACGGGTGTCGACCCGTGGTTCCTGGAACGGCTGCAGCGGATCGTCGGGGTCGAGCGCCGGCTGCTCTCGGAGCCGCTCGACGCCGAGCTGCTGCTGGAAGCAAAGCAGATGGGGTTCAGCGACGAGATGGTGGGACAGCTCGCCGACCGGCTCGCGGAGCACGTGCGGGAGCTGCGCCTCCAGCTTGGGATGCGACCGGTCTACAAGATGGTCGACACCTGTGCGGCCGAGTTCGATGCGTTCACGCCCTACTTCTATTCGACCTACGAGCAGGAGAACGAGGCGACGCCAGAGCCGGGAGTCTCGACGGTGGTGCTGGGGAGCGGCCCGATCCGGATCGGGCAGGGGATCGAGTTCGACTACGCGAGCGTGCACGCCGCCTGGGCGCTGCAGGACGCGGGCCGTCGCGCAATCCTCGTGAACTCGAACCCGGAGACGGTCTCGACGGACTTCGACACGAGCGACCGGCTGTATTTCGAGCCGCTGGACGAGGAGGCGGTACGGAACATCCTCGAGAACGAGGCGGGGGAGACAGGGGAGACGCCGACGAGCATCGTGCAGTTCGGCGGGCAGACGGCGGTGAACCTGGCGGAGCCGCTGTGGCGGGCGGGACAGGGGATTATCGGGTCGAGCGCGGAGGCGATCGACACGGCCGAGGACCGCGAGCTGTTCGAACGGTTCCTGCAGAACCTCGGCATTCCCCAGCCTCCGGGCGCGGCGGTGCGCACGCTGGAGGAGGGGCTGAAGACAGCGCAGACGATCGGCTACCCGGTGCTCGTGCGGCCTTCGTACGTGCTCGGGGGGCGGGCGATGGAGATCGTGCAGAACCCACGCGAGATGGTGGGGTTCCTCGCGCAGGCGGCAGAGGCGGCGGAGGGGCGGCCGATCCTGATCGACAAGTACCTTGAGGGCCGGGAGGTGGAGGTGGACGCGATCTGCGACGGCGAGCGCGTCCTCATCCCCGGGATCATGGAACACATCGAGCGCACGGGGGTGCACTCGGGCGACTCGATGGCGGTCTACCCGCCGGTTCACCTCGACGAGGAGGAGCGGGAGACCATCTGCCACCACACGGAGCAGATCGTGCTCGGCATGGGGGCGATCGGGCTCACGAACATCCAGTACGTGGTGCTCCCCCGGGATGCCTCCGGCCAACCGCAGGTGTACGTGATCGAGGTGAACCCCCGGGCGAGCCGCACGGTGCCGTTCATCTCGAAAGTGACCGGCGTGCCGATGGTGCAACTGGCGGTGCGAGCGATGTGCGGTGAGTCGCTGGAGAGCCAGGGCTACGAGGGCGGCCTCTGGCCGGAACGGAACCTGGTGGCGGTGAAGGCCCCCGTCTTCTCGATGTCGAAACTGGCCGAGGTCGACACGTACCTCGGGCCGGAGATGAAAAGCACGGGCGAGGTGATGGGCATCGACAGCGCCTACGAACCGGCGCTGGCGAAGGCGCTCGTCGCCTCGGACCTCGCGCTAGAGCCGGGAACGCCCGTGCTCCTCTCGTTGAGCGACCAGACGAAGGCGGAGGCGCTGCCGCTTGTCCACGCGCTGCACGACGCGGGCTGCGACCTCTACGCGACCGAAGGCACGGGGGCGATGCTGGACGCACTCGGCATCCCCTCGACGGTGGTGACGAAGGTGCTGAGCGGCGCTCATCCGAACGTGGTGGACGTGATCGAGGACGGCTCCGTCCGCTGCGTGCTCAACACGTCCGAAAACCGCATGACGGGTTCGCTGCGGGACGGGTTCCACATCCGGCGGGCGGCGGCGGAGAAGCGCATTCCCTGCTTCACGTCGATCGACACAGCACGGGCGGCCATCGAGACGATGCGCGGGACCGTGACGCCGGCGGTCGCCCGGCTGGACGAGTACGTGGCGCGATGATCCGCGAAGAGGCGACGGTCCTCTCGAACGAGCCGTGCTACGAAGGCGGCTACGTCATCTGGCTCGATGCACCCAACCTGGCGGCGGCGGGACACACGCCCGGACAGTTCGTGATGGTGCGCTGCGCCGCCGAAGGTGGAGATCCCGAGTTCTCACGCGCGTTCAGCTACCACCGCGCGGAGGAGGGGCGGGTCGCACTGCTCTACACAGTCGCGGGGCGAGGGACGGCCTGGCTGGCGGGGCGCCGCCGGGGGGACACGGTGTCGCTCTACGGCCCGCTCGGGAACGGCTTCCGGCTTCCCGACGGCTCCGGGAACCTGCTGCTGGTGGCAGGGGGCGTGGGCGTCGCGCCGATGGTTGACCTGGCCGAGGTGGGGCTGGCCCGGGGGCACCAGGTGACAGCGATGATGGGCGCACGGACGGCCTCGCAGCTCCTGCCGGCCTCGGCCTGGCCGAGCGAGGTCGAGTACGTGGTGGTGACGGAGGACGGGTCGCAGGGGTTGCGGGGGCGGGTCACGGAGCACCTCGACGAGTACGTGGCGTGGTCGAGCAGGCTGTACGCGTGCGGTCCGAACCCGATGTTCGCCTCGATGGCGGAGGCGTTGCGGCAGAACGGTCGGCGCCAGCGTCCCGAGATCCTGATGGAGGAGAACATGCCCTGCGGCTGGGGACTGTGCTACGGGTGCGCGATCTTCACGCGCCACGGTGTTCGCCTGTGCTGCAAGGACGGGCCGCGGTTCAACCTGTTCGACGTGTTCTAGTCAGGCCGAAGAGGTTGCGTACATACGTTCTAGTGCCGTAGCATTGCCTTCCAACACAAGGGGAGGGACACCCCATGGCCCAGACGGCGAAGCAGGAAGCGGATCGGAAACGCGCGCTGGACCTGGCCCTGAGCCAGATCGAGAAGCAGTACGGCAGCGGCGCCATCATGAAGATGGGCGACGCGACCGCCAACATGACGGTGGGCGCCATCTCCACGGGATCGCTCTCGCTCGACATCGCCCTCGGCATCGGCGGTCTGCCACGTGGCCGCGTCACGGAGATCTACGGACCGGAATCGGCGGGCAAGAGCACCCTCGCCCAGCACGTCATCGCGCAGGCGCAGCGCAGCGGCGGGGCCGTCGCCTACATCGACGTGGAGCACGCGCTCGACCCCTCCTACGCCCAGGACCTCGGCATCAACACGGAAGACCTGCTCATCAGCCAGCCGGATACGGGCGAGCAGGCGCTGGAGATCTGCGAGGCGCTCGTGCGCTCCAACGCCATCGACTGCATCGTGGTGGACTCGGTGGCGGCGCTCGTACCGCGCGCCGAGATCGAGGGCGAGATGGGAGACTCGCACGTCGGGCTTCAGGCCCGGCTCATGTCGCAGGCGCTGCGGAAGCTGACGGCGACGATCTCGCGCACGAGCACGGCCGTCGTCTTCATCAACCAGCTGCGGGAGAAGGTCGGCGTGGTGTTCGGCAACCCGGAGGTGACGCCGGGCGGGCGGGCGCTCAAGTTTTACTCGTCCGTGCGCATCGACCTCCGCGCCATCGAGAGCATCAAGAAAGGCACGACCGTCGTGGGGCGCCGGGTGCGAGCCAAGATCGTGAAGAACAAGGTGGCGGCGCCCTTCCGCACGGCGGAGTTCGACATCATGTTCACGGCGCCGCGCGGCATCAGCCGCACGGCGGACGTTGTCGACCTCGGCGCGGAGTCGGGCATCCTCACGAAGTCGGGGGCGTTCTACAGCTACGGCGACCTCCGCATCGGCCAGGGCCGCGAAGCGGCGAAGGCGTTCCTGTACGAGAACCTCGACATCCTGGAGGCGATCGAGCGCGAACTGCGGCTTGAGGCGGGTCTGCCCGTGGCGGACGAGGGTGAGGCCAGTAGCGAGGCCGTCGATACGGCGATGGCGGCCGGAGCATCCTGAGCGGTTCGATGTCCCCGGATGAACGGGACGGACCTCCCCGGGTCACGGCGATCAAGCGGCGGCCGGAGGGGCCTGCCGTGCTGACCACAAGCGACGGCGAAACCGTCATCGTGCATGCGGAAGCGCTCAAGCTGGCGGGGATACGCGAAGGAGACATCTTCGACCACAAGGCACGAAAGAAGCTGGACCTTGAGAAGTACCGCCAGACTGCGCACAACGGAGCGCTCCGTCACCTGTCGCGCCGACCCCGCAGCGAGAAGGAGTTGCGCACGTACCTGCGGCAGCGGCGCATCCCAGCGGACATCATCGAGGAGGAAGTGGAACGGCTGCGGGGGGCGGGTCTGGTGGACGACGAGGCGTTCGCGGAGTCCTGGGTGGGGGAGCGGCAGGCGAGCGCGCCCCGTGGGCAGCGCCTCCTGCGCTACGAGCTGCTCGGAAAAGGCGTTCAGGCCGAGGTGGCGGACGAGGCGGTGTTGTCGGTGGACGACCGGACGGCCGCCCTGGCGGTGGCCAGGGGGCGGGCGCACCGGCTGGCGGACCTCGAATTCCGGGTGTTCAGCCAGCGGCTCGGGGGCTTTCTGCGGCGTCGCGGGTTCGCCTACGACGACATCCAGGAGGCGGTACGAACGGTCTGGAACGAGACCGTGCCGGAGTCGGAGCGGCGGTAGGGGCACGCCCTCGGGTGGCGCTCATTGCACCATGAAAGCTTTGACGGCTTCTTGGCAAGACACGTACCATCGCCCGAGAGCGGCGTACCGCCGCTTTGGGAAGACTATGTCGCAACCTGCGATTCACCTGGAGCACGACCATGCCGGCGATCATTGCCGTTATCGCCGGCCTCGTGGGCATTCTGATCGGGATCGGCGTGGGCTACATCCTGCGCCGCCGCTCTGCGCAGCACTCATTGCAGCAGGCGGAGGAGGACGCCCGGCAGATACTCTCTGAGGCCGAAACCAAGAGCCGCGAGCTTGAGCTGGAAACCAAGGAGGAAGCGCTCAAGCTCAGAAACGAAGCAGAATCCGATATCCGCGAGTGGCGTTCGGAACTCTCGCGGACGGAAAACCGCCTCTCCCAGCGCGAGGAGAACCTGGACCGCAAGGCCGAGGGGATCGATTCGCGCGAAATTGCCCTGCAGGACCGCTCAGAGGCGCTGCGCGCTTCCGAGGACGAGATCGCCGACCTGCGTACGGAGCACGAGCGCGCGATCGAGCGGGTCAGCGGCCTCAGCCGCGAGGAGGCTCGCGCGCAGCTGCTCGCGGCCGTCGATGATGAAATACGGGACGAAGCAAGCCGCCGCGTCCGCGAGATGGAGCGCGAAGCGGAACAGACCGCAGCAACGCGCGCCCGCAAGGTGATTGCGACGGCGATCCAGCGGTACGCAGGCGAGGTGACGGCGGAAACGACCGTCTCCGTCGTGCCTATCGGCAGCGATGACATGAAGGGGCGCATCATTGGGCGCGAGGGGCGCAACATCCGCGCCATCGAAGCCGCGACGGGCGTGGACCTGATCATCGACGACACACCCGACGCCGTGACTATCAGCTCGTTCGACCCGGTGCGGCGCGAGGTTGCACGGGTGGCGCTTGCCGGACTCGTTCAGGACGGGCGTATCCACCCGACCCGGATCGAGGAGGCGGTCTCGAAGGCGCAACGCAACGTCGAAACGACAATGGCCGAATCGGCCGAGGCCGCGGCGACGGAGGCCGACGTACTCAACCTGCACCCCGAGGTGATGAAGACCTTCGGGCGGCTGCGCTACCGCACGAGCTACGGCCAGAACGTCATGCGCCACTCCGTGGAGACGGCGCACATCGCCGCGATGATCGCGCGGGAGGTGGGCGCGGACGAGGACATCGCCCGCGCGGGCGGCTTCCTGCACGACCTCGGCAAAGCCGTCGACCACGAGGTCGAGGGCACGCACGCGCTCATCGGGGCCGACATCGCGCGGCGCTACCGCGTCCGCGAGGAGGTCGCGCACTGCATCGAAGCGCACCACGAGGAGGTCGAGCTCGGCACGGTCGAGGCGGTCATCGTGCAGATGGCGGACGCTATCAGCGGCGGGCGCCCCGGCGCCCGGCGCGAATCGCTCGACAGCTACGTGAAGCGCCTGGAGACGCTGGAGCAGATCGCGAAGGACCAGAAGGGCGTGGAGCAGGCATTCGCCATCCAGGCGGGCCGTGAGCTCCGCATCGTTGTCAGCCCCGAGCAGGTCGACGACCTCGAATCGATGCGCATCGCGCGCGACGTGAGTCAGAAGATCGAGGAGAGCGTCGACTACCCGGGGCAGATCAAGGTGACCGTCGTGCGCGAGACGCGCGCGACCGAGTACGCGCGCTAGGCGGCGTCGTGGCGACCGGTGACTTCCACCTGCACAGCACTGCTTCGGACGGGGTCCGCAGCCCTACGTGGGTGATGGAGACGGCGGCGGCCAACGGCGTGCGAACGCTGGCGCTGACCGACCACGACACGACGGAGGGGCTGGCGGAGGCGCGGGCCACCGCGGAGAGGGTGGGGCTGCGCCTCATCTCCGGCATCGAGCTAAGCGTCGACATCGACGGGGCGGATGCGCACTTGCTCGGCTTCGGGTTCGACATCGGGCACGGGCCGCTACAGGCGTACCTGAGCGAGCAGCGCGAGGGCCGCGTTGGGCGAATGAAGCGCATGGTGCGCGTGCTGGGCGAACACGGAGTCTCCATCGATGCCGAGCGCGTGCAGGAGATCGCCGGTGATGCGAGCGTCGGGCGACCCCACGTGGCGCGAGCGCTCGTGGAGGCGGGATACGTCGGGAGTGTTGCCGAGGCGTTCGGTACCTGGCTCGGTGACGGCAAGCCCGCCCACATCACACGCGACCGGCTGACGCCGGCGGAAGCGATCGCGCTGCTGCACGAAGCGGGCGGGGCGGTCTTCGTGGCGCATCCCGTGTACCTCGGAGACGACTACGAGGAACGCGTGACCGAACTCACGGGGATGGGACTCGACGGCATCGAGACGTACTACAAGTTCTACGACGCGGAAACCATAGCCGCGCACGAAGCGCTCTCGGAGAAGCTCGGGCTGGCCCGCTCGGGAGGGAGCGACTACCACGGGCTGGGCAATCCGAATGACCGCGAGATCGGCGACATTCCTTTCGAGGACAGCGCCGTCGCGGAGTTCGTGGCCTTCCTCGAAGAGCGCGCGGTCCCCGGGCTCGCGCAGGCGGGAGCATCCTGATGGACGTGAACCTGAGCGCCGACGAGATCGAGCAGATCATCCCCCACCGCTACCCGATGCTGCTGGTCGACCGGATGGTCGAGATTGAGGACGGGGCGCGCGGCGTCGGTATCAAGAGCGTGACCGCAAACGAGTGGTTCTTCGAGGGGCACTTCCCCGGGAACCGGGTGATGCCGGGCGTGCTCATCGTGGAGGCGCTGGCGCAGGTAGCGGCGATCACGCTGCTGCGGGACGTGGACCAGGCCGGGAAGATCCCGATGTTCGGGGGCATCGAGAAGATGCGTTTCCGGCGTCCGGTGACTCCGGGCGACCAGCTGCGGCTGTCGTTCACACTGGAGCGGATGCGGGGCCCGGTGGGGCGCGGGGCGGTCGAGGCGAGCGTCGACGGGCAGGTGGTGGCGGACGGCACGATCTCGTTCGCGCTGGTGGAGAACCCGACCGGCCAGTAGGGCTGCTCACACCCCCTCACGGTCCGTTACCGGAGGCGTCCGGGGCGTCTGCTAGCATGGAGTCGATGCCCGAAACGGTGGAGTGCGCCCGCCACGCGGGGGTCGAGACCGCCCTGCGCTGCAGCCGCTGCGAAGCCCCGATCTGTCCGTCCTGCCTGATCCAGTCGCCCGTGGGGGCGCGCTGCCCGGACTGCGCCCGGGTGGTGCGAGCGCCCATGTACGTGCTCTCGGGTCAGAACATGCTGCGGGCGGGGCTGGCGTCGGTCGTAGGCGGGGTGGTGATGGGGCTTCTCTGGGCGCTCATCCTGCTGCCGTTCACACGAGGGTTCTTCGCGCTCATCGTGGGGGTGGCGCTGGGCTACGGCTTCACGCGACTGCTGGAGTTCGCGACGGGCGGGAAGCGGGGTCCGGGGATGGTGGGGTTCGCGATTGGCGGAATCGTGCTGGCGTGGGTGGTGCTGATCCTGTTCGGCGGGCAGCACTTCGCGCTGTGGGGGCTGGTGGCGGCGGGGATCGGCGTCTGGTTCGCGTACCAGAACCTGCGGTGACGCACAGGTTCTTCAACCACTGCCAACAGCCGCCACCAGGGCTCCGGATAGGCTACTCAGCACGGACGCGGGCGTACCCGAGCACGTCAATCTCGTTTCCGATGAACGGCATCCTGCTCGCATCGGGGAATCCCCAGACCAGAATCACGTAGTCCGACGGAGCGCCAAGCACCGCCGGGAACCGGAACGTAGCGGTGAACGTCCTGCCGTCCAGTGCGTATTCGCTGGCGACAACGTCGCCCGGGTCGTCGAGTATCCACCGGCCCGAAACGAGCGAAGGGAGAATCGAGCCCGCATAGTCGTAGTCGTCGGCAGAGCTCAGGTTGAAATTCGTTTGTCCACCCGTTCGCGCATCCGCCATGGTTTCCTTTGAGAGAACCGCGTCGCCAAGCAAAGTGCCGCTGAAGGTGACGAATGCGCCGTCTTGGGTTGGGTACTGGTCCCACTGAATCAGGCCGTGGCTGGTCCGGGTAACGCCCTCGTCAAAGGGACGGCCTTCAGGGGCGTTCAGAGCGCCGGACCAGTGCTTCTCGACGATGGCCAGCTGGCCGTCGAATACCTCCTGCACCTCCGCGATGCCAGCGGTCTCACTGTCCTCTTCGGTCGTGAGCGCCACCCCGTACAACTCGCGCAGCTTCTGGGTGAACGCCTCGCGCCCCAACGTCTCCAGCAGCTCCTGGAATAGCATCTGGCCGAGGAAGTAGTTGCAACCGTAGCGTCCCTGCTGCCCCGGCGAAGGATTCCACTCGGCCAGCATCGCCAGATCGTGGGCCTCGCAGCCGTCGCGGCGGGGCGCGACCAGCAACCCCGGACTCACCCCGGCGTCCACTCCGTACAGGTACTCGAAGACCCGCGCCACGCCTTCGTCGACCCAACCGCTGTGGCCCCTCCAGAAGAAGTGGGCGATCTCGTGGACGAGGTTCGTTCGGAAAACGAGCGTGTCGTGTGGCGTCCCGTGCTGCTCGCTGTCCGACAGCAGGCTAAGGGCATAGCCGAAATTCGTTCCGCCGTAGTTCTCGGTGACGGCGTAGTCGTCCAACACGACGACGACGTGGTCCACGGGCAGGGGGCGCTGCATGATGCGCTCCACGAACTCCACCGTGTCCCTGACGTCATCCACCGTCGCCGGTCGAGACTGGGTGCCGGTGCGGACAACGCTGATCTTGAGGTCCGGCGTTTGCTCCGTCGCCGCGAACGCCACTTCGGTGCGTGCGACACCGGGGCCCAGGATGTTGCGGATCGCGCTCGCGGTACGGATTGTGCCCGCCGCCACCACGAGGGTCGTCTGGTCATCGGTGATGCCGTCGTGGAAGTCCTGGTGCTCCAGCACGGCGTCCAGGCGGTCGTCTTGCTGGAAGGCCAAACTCTGGAGGCTACGAAGCGCCAGTACGTCATTGTTCTCGATAGACGCCAGGAAGGGCATGCCGATCACTGCCAGGGCTGCTTCCTCGCTCCAGTAGTCCAGCGAACGCAGCCATGTAAGCGCCTCACCTTCGACTTCGGTGATGCCGTCCCGGAACCATGGCAGGGCCACCACCGACTCGATGACGGCCGTGCCCCTGGCATCGTCTTCGTCATCAAGCCAGCTCACTGACCGGATAGCCCTGGCTTCCGTTGCCGTGACCCCATTCCGGAACCACGGCATGGCGAGGACGCTAGCGGCGTCGTGCGCGCTGGCGTGGCCCAGCCACTGGAACCACTCAATGGCGTCGGCCTCTACATCGGTCACGTCATCCCGAACCCACCCCAGGGCCAAAGTGGAACGCAGATTGTCGATGTCCGTCACGCCGATATACAGCAGGTTGTCAACGGCCGTGGTCTCGGTCGCGTTCACACCGTCACTGACCCAGGGCAGCGTCGTGAGCTGCCCGTGCAGATCCGGGTAATGGTGCTGCAGCCAGCGCAGGTTCTGCGTCTCGGCGAGCGGCTGCGACGGTTCGCCAGACGGAAGCGGCACATCAAGGGCGATATCGCCGTAGCGGAAGGTGCCGCGGCTGCTCACGCCATCGAGGGTGAGGGGGATGGTGCCGAGCGTGGCCCAACTCCCCGCTTCGTGGCGAGCGCTCACGTAGATACGGAGCGGGTTCGCAATGTGCTGCCAGACGCGAAGCTGCACGGTTGTCGCCAGGTCCGCGGAGGCCAGCGGCACGTCGAGAGCGACATCGCCGTAGCGGAAGGTCCGGCGGCTGCTCACGCCGTCGAGGTCGAGGGGGATCGTGCCGAGCGTGGCCCAACTCCCCGCTTCATGGCGGGCGCTGACATAGATACGGAGCGGGTCTCCGATGCGCTGCCAGACGCGCAGATCTACGGTCGCGGTCGAGTCCTGCGCGCTGGCAGGAAGCACCACTGCGAGCGCGAGCGCCCCCGCAAGAGTGGCGACGAACCAGCGAGTAGCAGGAGACATCCTTCGACTCAGCTGCCGCAGGGCGTCAAGCGATGACGGCCATGACCAGGACGAAGGCGAGCGTGACTACGCTGACGACGGCGACGGCGGCGAGGTCACGGCGGACGTAGCGGTAGTCGGTGGCGACGTGGTGTTCGCGGGGGGTCTGATCGGGGATGCTCGCGGCGGTAGCGCCGGCGGGCTGGGGGATGGGGGTCGCGCTGGGACGCGGGAGGGTCGAGGCGCGGTCGCGGCGGCGGCGCTGGCGTCGGGGGCGACGGGAACTCATTGCCAGCGATCGTAACGCGGGCCGGTGTGGCGCGGAAGCACGGAGCGTATCGGTAGAATCTCGCGCACGACCTGATTGAGGCGTGCCTGTGGGCGCGCAGGAGGCCAGACGTGAGCAACGGATCGAGCGACATCGGACTGCCGGTCGACGAGAACTACGCGCCGCCGGCGCGGGTGCGCGAGGGCGCCTACGTGGGCTCCCGCGACGAGTACGACGAGATGCGCCGCCGCTCGATCGAGGACCGCGAGGCGTTCTGGGCGGAGCAGGCGCGGACCAACCTCGAGTGGATGAGTGACTTCCAGACGGTGGTCGAGGAGGACTTCACGACGGGCCATATCGCCTGGTTCAAGGAGGGCACGCTGAATGTCAGCGTGAACTGCCTCGACCGGCACCTGGCGACGCGCGGCGACCAGGTCGCGCTCCTGCTGGAGGGCGACGAGCCGGGCGACAACCGCTCGCTGACCTACCAGGAGGTCGCCGACGAGGTGGGGCGGCTGGCGAACGCCCTGCGTTCGCGCGGCGTGCAGAAGGGCGACCGCATCGCGATCTACATGGGGATGGTGCCGGAGCTGGTGGTGGCGATGCTCGCGTGCGCGCGCATCGGGGCGGTGCACTCGGTCATCTTCGGCGGGTTCAGCCCGCGGTCGATCGTGGACCGCGTAGAGGACTCGACCTGCAAGGCGATCATCACGCAGGACGAGGGGATGCGGGGCGGCCGGACGGTGGCGCTCAAGGCGAACGTCGACGAGGCGTTGACGATGGGCGGTGAGAGCATCGAGTTCGTCATCGTCTACAAGCGCACCGACGCCGACATCTCAATGACCGACGGGCGTGACGTCTGGTGGGACGACGCGCTGGCGGGGCAGTCGACGGAGGCCGCGCCGGAGGAGATGGGGGCGGAGGACCCGCTGTTCATCCTGTACACGTCCGGTTCGACGGGGAAGCCGAAGGGCGTGCTGCACACGCAGGCGGGCTACCTGCTCTACACGATGCTGTCGCACCGCTACACGTTCGACTACCGCGACGGGGACATCTACTGCTGCGCCGCGGATGTCGGCTGGATCACGGGGCACAGCTACATCGTGTACGGGCCGCTGGCGAACGGGGCGACTTCGGTGCTGTTCGAGTCGGTGCCGACGTACCCGGACGCCGGTCGCTACTGGGACATGGTGGACCGGCTGGGAATCAACAGCTTCTACACGGCGCCGACGGCGATCCGCGCGATCGCGGCCGAGGGCGACGAGCACGTGACGCGCTACAGCCGCGAGAGCCTGCGCGTGCTGGGGTCGGTAGGCGAGCCGATCAACCCCGAGGCCTGGCGCTGGTACTACGGCGTGGTCGGCGGGGAGCGCTGCTCCGTGGTCGACACGTACTGGCAGACGGAGACGGGCGGCCACATGATCACGGGCCTCCCGGGCGCGAATGACATGAAGCCGGGTTCGGCCTCGCTCCCGTTCCTGGGGGTGGAGCCGGCGGTGGTGGACGAGGGCGGCAACGTCATCGAGGGGAACGGGGTGACGGGGCGGCTGTGCATGCTCGCCTCGTGGCCGGGGATGATGCGCACGGTCTACGGCGACCACCAGCGCTTCATCGACACGTACCTCACGACCTATCCGGGCAAGTACTTCACGGGCGACGGCTGCCACCGCGACCAAGACGGCTACTACTGGATCACGGGGCGCGTGGACGACGTGATGAACGTGGCCGGGCACCGGCTGGGGAGCGCCGAGATCGAGGGCGCGCTCGTCGGTCACGAGGCCTGTGCGGAGGCGGCCGTGGTCGGCTACCCGCACGACGTGAAGGGAACGGGCATCTACGCGTACGTGATGCTGAACCAGGGCTGGAGCGGTTCGGACGACATCGAGCGGGAGCTGCGGATGGCCGTACGCACCGAGATCAGCCCGATCGCGACGCCGGACCAGATCCAGTTCGTGCCAGGCCTGCCGAAGACGCGCTCGGGCAAGATCATGCGGCGCATCCTGCGCAAGATCGCCGAGGGCGAGCCCGAGAACGTGGGCGACGTGACCACGCTCGCCGACCCCGCGGTCGTCGAGGACATCGTGGCGGGGGCGAAGGTCTAGGGGGCGTCCGGGTTTAGCGGCAGGCGCAGCTGATCGCGCTCCGGAGCGCTGCCGGCGAGCAGGAGCTCGACGGCGGCGACAGCCGCCTCGCGCTGGTCGCGGGCCTCGGCACGGTCGAGCAGGAGAGGCGCGAGCGCCTCGATGGCGCGGGCGAGCTCGGGATCCTCGGCGCACAGGCGGTCGTGCGCTTCGGCGGCGCTCAGGCCCTCGGCCCAGTAGCGGCGCACGGCCGCGGCTACGAACGCTCCGCCCAGCACATCGACACGGTCACCCGCCTCGTAGCCTGCTTCGACAAGGGCGCGCTGGACGATCTCGATGGCCTCGTTGCGGTCGCGGCCGCGCAGGTCGAGGGGGCGGTCCTCCTCGCTCATGCTTCGATCCCGAGGAGGGCGGTCAGGTCCTGCTTGGCATCGAGAATGCCGGCCCAGAGGTCGCCGGTTTCGGCGAAGCGCTCGGGGGCGGTGAGCACGGTGAAGTCGGTGGGGTAGAGATCGTCGAGCTCGTCCCAGCGGACGGGCACGGAGACGGGGGCGCCCGGCTTCGCGCGGGGCGAAAAGATGGCGGCGACGTTCTTGGCGCGGGCGTTCTGGTTGACGTCGAGGAAGATCTTGCCGGTACGCTTCTCGGAGGCCCACTCGAGGGTGACGTCGCGGGGCATGCGGGCGAGCAGCTCGCCGCTGACGGTCTCGCAGAGGGAGCGGATGACGGGGTAGGGGAACTGGCGGAGGACGGGCACGTAGATGTGCAGGCCGGTCGCGCCCGACGTCTTCACGTAGGAGGGGAGAGCGGCGGCATCGAGGATCTCCTTGAAAGCGCGGGCCACTTCGACCGTCTTGGCGAACGCCTTGCGGTTGAGCTGGGGCTCCTCGCCCGCGGCCTCGTCGCCCCGGTAGATGTAGGGGTCGAGGTCGAAGAGGAGGAAGTCGGGGTAGTTGAGGACGGATGCCTCGACGTTCTCGCGAGAGCCGGTGAAGTCGCGGGGGAGGCCGTGGGCGTCGGGCTCGGGCGAGACGCGGGCCATGGTCGCGTGAAACTCGAGGTTGGCAAGCTGCCCCAGCCAGAGCAGCGTCGCGAGGTTGTTGCAGAGCAGGAACTCGCGGTCGCCGCCGGCGCCCTCGGAGTGGTGGGTCACGGTCTCGACAAAGTCGGGGGGCGGCGCCTCGGAGTGCTTCTGATAGAAGTGCAGTTCGTCGATGCCATTGGGGTAGCGGGTGAGGGTGATGAGGCGGTCGCGCAGGTGGGGGAGCATCATCGGGGCGACGGTGGAGAGGTAGCGCAGCAGGTCGCGCTTGGTGACGGCGCGCTGGGAGCCGTGCTCGGGCCAGAGCGCCTTCCCGAGATTCGTGACCGGAATCTCGTGGCCATCGACGTCGAGCCGCAGCTCCTCGCGATTCTCCTCGAGTTGGGCCAGCACCGAGGCGACCTGGCTCGAAAGCGGCGGGGCGGTGGGAGGTGCGGGGGCGGGGGACGCCGGTTCCGCGAGGAATACGACGTCCTCGGGGGCGATGTCGGAGCGGAGGAGCTTGAAGACGGGGGCTCGCAGCAGCCCGGCTGACGTGACCTCGGTGTATTCGACCTCGACGACCAGCTCGGGGCGGACGAACGTGGCGTCCTCGGCTTCGGGCGGGGTCTCGGCGAATGGGGAGGCGTCGGTCGTGAGGGCGTCGAGCTGGGCGCGGAGGTCCACGAGCAGGGCATCAGTGAAGCCACCGCCGGCGCGGCCGCGGTAGGTCAGGGCGCCGTCTTCTTCGCGGGCGGCGAGGAGGAGCGCGCCGAAGGTCGGCTCACGGAGGCCCTCGCCGGGGGTGAAGCCGGCCACAACGAACTCGGCGGTCTGGCGGGCCTTGATCTTGGCCCAGGAGTCGGAGCGCTTCCCGGGGAGGTAGCGGCTGCCGCGGCGCTTGGCGACGACGCCTTCGAGCCCAAGCGCGACGGCACCCTCGTAGGCCTCCTTGCCCTCGGCCTGGAAGTGCTCGACGAGGGCGACGGGTCCGACCGGCAAGAGGACGCGGGCCAGAGCCTCCTTGCGCTCCTCGAGGACGACGCCTGTGAGGTCGAAGCCGTCGAGGTGGAGCAGGTCGAAGGCCATGTACGAGACGGGGACGCGCGCCTCGGCGCCGGCGATGTCGAGCTCGCCGGCGAGGTTCATGCGCTGCTGGAGGAGCTCGAAGGAGGGGACGCCGCGCTCGTCGAAGGCGCAGATCTCGCCGTCGTAGACGGCCTCGGCGACGGGCTGGGCAGCGAGGGCGGCGACGAGGCCGGGGTAGGTGGCGGTGAGGTCAGTGCCGCGACGCGAAAAGAGGCGCGCTTCGCCGCCGGAGACGTGGGCCACGGCGCGGGTGCCGTCGAGCTTCGGCTCGAAGAGCCAGTCGGGGTGCGAGAAGGGCTCGCGGACGCTCGCCATCATGGGCGGGAGGGAGTCGGGGAAGGGCGCGGCATTCGAGCCATTGAGGGCGTCGGGCGTGTAGTCGGAGGGGGCCCTGCGGTGGCGGGGGAGGCGGCCGTCGCGGATGTCGTCGAGGCTGAGGCCGGAGACGACGGAGCGATCGAGGGCGGGGAGGTCAGCGTCGGGGTCGGCGAGGGGGTCGTCGTGCTTGAGAAGGAGCCAATCGGTGGAGGTCTTGACGAGGGACCAGGAACCCTTGAGCTTGCGGCCGCGCATCTGGACGGAGATCTTGCCGGCCTCGATGGCCGCCTCCATCGCGGCCTCGGCCTCTTCGCGGGAGGAGAAGTCGAAGACGCGGTCGTGCTCGGGCGCGTAGGTGCCGGCATCCCAGACGATGACCTGCCCGGCGCCGTACTGGCCCTTCGGGATGACGCCCTCGAAGGCGGAGTAGGCGATGGGGTGGTCCTCGGTCATGACGGCGTGACGGCGGACGGCGGGGTCGCTGGAGGGACCGCGGGGCACGGCCCAGGACTTCATGACGCCGCCGACCTCGAGGCGGAGGTCGTAGTGGAGGCGGGTCGCGTCGTGCTTCTGGACGACGAAGGTGAGGGGTCCGGTGCGGCCCTGGGGGACGGCATCGGGGGGCTCGGGCGTTGCCGCGAAGTCGCGCTTCTCGCGGTATTGGTCGAGGGGCTCGGTCATGTCGAACCCCGGCGCGGACGCGCCCACGAGGGTAGCGGCACGAACGTGATGGCGAGTGCAATCACAGTGCGATTATCGGGCATAGGGGTGGGGTCACGACGCACGGAGTGATCGAGCCGGGTCACGAAGTGAGGTACACCGCCAGCAGAAACACCCCGATGAGGCCAACCAGCACAAGCACCACAAACCCGGCGAAGCTCAAAGCCCGAACCCGACCCAACCTCCTCTGGATGCGAAGCCTCTCCTGGCAGGACCCGCAGATGGCCTCGGAGTCCATGGCCTTCGGCCCCCCACACTTTGAACACTCGCCGTAGACCCGTGGACTACTCAAATGCCCGTGCTCCCCGACAGGACGCTTCCCTGCTCGCCGCCCCTACTCGGCGGCGACGGCGGCCTTCTCGTCGGCCATGGCGCCGTTGTCCGCGGCCGGGGCGGACTCGCCCTCCTTGCGGGCCATCGCGGCCTCAACGCTGGCGCGGAGGGCGGCCATGAGGTCGACGGCGGGCTGCGGCGCGGCCGCCTCGGGGGTCGCGATCTCCTGCCCCTCGAGCTTGGCGTTGATGATGGTCATCAGGGCTTCGCGGTACTGGTCCTTGTACTTCTCCGGGTCGAACGGCTCCTCGAGCATCTCGATGAGCGCGCGGGCCATCTCCATCTCCTCCTCAGAGACCTCGTCGACGGCGACGGACTCGCCGGGATCGCGGATCTCGTCGGGGTAGTAGAGCGTCTCGAGGATGAGCTGGTCGCCGCGCGCACGGAGAGCGCAGAGGCGCTCCTTCGTGCGGATGGCGACCTTGGCGATGGCGATCAGCCCCTTCGCCTGCATGGCGCGGATGAGGAGGGAGTAGGGCTTGATGCCCGCGTCCTCGGGAGAGAGGTAGTAGGACTTCTCGTAGTGGACGGGGTCGATCTCGGCCTCTTCGACGAAGGCGGTGAGCTCGATGGTGTGCTTGGTGGGGAGGGGCAGCTTCTCCAGGTCCTCATCGTCGACGATGACGTAGCGGTCCTTGGCGTACTCGTAGCCCTTCACGATCTCCTCGTAGGGCACTTCCTGCTCCTCGACCGGGTCCCAGCGGAGCATGCGGACGCGGGTGTTCGTGTCGCGGCGGAGCTGGCGAAAGCCGATGTCCTTGCTCTCGGTGGCGGGGAAGAGGCGGATGGGGATGCTCACCATGCCGAAGCTGATGACACCCTTCCAGATGGCTCGGGGCATTGCACGCCTCCGGGAATGCCAACTTATGTCGGCAGCACCTGTCAGTGTACGACCACTGGCGCATGTAGGTCAGATCACGGCGGGGGGCTCCATAACGCGTGATAAACTGGAAGGGCCGAATCTTCGCGCGACTCACTCGGGTCGCTCGGGGAGCGGGGGACCCATTGTTGGGGTGAAGTGCGCGAGAGCGTACAGGCGATCTCCGACGCCGAACCCGTCAGCTAACCCCGCAGGCGTTCGGAGGCTCGCGACTACGCGACCAGCCTCCCAGTCGGTGGTTTCGAGCAGAGATCGCCCGCCCCCGCCCCATTGGCGGGGTATACAGTAGCCAGAGGAGGCACCCTTTATGACGAGCACAGTAGTTGACCTCTCCGAGGAATCCCCGGAGCGCGCCAAATACCGCGCGATCACCCTCCACAACATCGCGGGACTGCCCCAGGCCGAGCGGCTGAGCGACGATCAGCGCTTCGCCATTGACGTGGTGTCCCGCGTGCTGCCGTTCAAGACGAATAATTATGTCGTGAACGAGCTGATCAACTGGGACGACGTGCCCAACGACCCGATCTTCACGCTGACGTTCCCGCAGCAGAACATGCTGCGCGACGACCACTTCGACGAGGTGGCGAGGCTGGTCTCGCAGGACGCTTCCCGGGCCGATATCGACGAGGCGGCAAACCGCATTCGCATGACGCTGAACCCGCATCCCGCGGGGCAGCTCGAGCACAACGTGCCGGTCCTCTACGAGGAGACCGTCGAGGGGTTGCAGCACAAGTACGAGGAGACGGTTCTCCTCTTCCCGAGCAACGGCCAGACCTGCCATGCGTACTGCACGTTCTGCTTCCGCTGGCCGCAGTTCGTGGGGCTCGACGACCTGAAGTTCGCGACGAAGCAGGCGAACGGGCTCGTCGCCTACCTGAAAGAGCGGCCGCGCGTGAGCGACGTGCTGATCACCGGAGGCGACCCGATGGTGATGAAGACGCGGCGCTTCAAGCAGTACATCGACCCGATCCTGGAAGAGGATCCGCCGAACCTGCGGACAATCCGCATTGGGACGAAGGCGCTGGGTTACTGGCCGTACCGCTTCACGACGGACGACGACGCCGAGGAGATGCTGGACATCTTCCGGCGCATCACGGCGACCGGGCGGCACCTCTCGATCATGGCGCACTTCAACCACCCGCGAGAGCTGAGCACGCCGGCGGTGCGCGAGGCGACGGAGCGCATCCGCGAGACGGGCGCGCAGATCCGGACGCAGTCGCCGATCATGCGGAACATCAACGACAACTCGGACGCGTGGGCAGAGATGTGGCGCGAGCAGGTGCGGCTCGGAATGATCCCGTACTACATGTTCGTCGCGCGCGACACAGGCGCGAAGCACTTCTTCGAAATCCCGCTGGTGCGGGCGTGGGAGATCTTCCGCGGCGCGTACAACCAGGTCAGCGGCCTGGCGCGAACGGTGCGCGGGCCGAGCATGTCGGCGGAGCCCGGCAAGGTAGCCGTGAGCGGTCCGGCGGAGGTCGCCGGCCAGAAGGTGCTCACGCTGAGCTTCCTGCAGGGTCGCGACCCGGACTGGGTCGGGCGCCCATTCTTCGCGCAGTACGACGAGTCGGCGACCTGGCTGAACGAGCTTCGGCCCGCCTTCGGCGAGGAGAAGTTCTTCTTCGAGGACGAGCTGGCGCATCGCTACGAGGCAGGCATCGGCGCCGGTACGGAAGGCTAACCAGCCGGCGACTCGGCACAACGCCAGACGGGGCCCGTTCGACGGGCCCCGTTTTCGTGTCCGGAGCAGGCGGACGAACGGTGGCCGAGCGGGGCGGCTATCCTTTGCGCGTGACCGAGCCTGGAACGCACACGGAAGCGGAGCAGGAAGCGCTCCTCGCGAACGAGGGGTTCTACCGTGCGCTCGGCAACTCCGACATGGGGGCGATGGAGCAGGTCTGGGCGCGCATGGCGCGGGTGACGTGCCTGCACCCCGGCTGGACGCTGCTGACCGGCCGCGAGGACGTGCTGGAGAGCTGGCGCACGATCCTCTCGAACCCGAACCAGCCGCGCATCGTGGGGGGCGGCGCGAGCGTGAGCGTGCTCGGCGACACGGCGGTCATCCTCTGCCGGGAGGTGGTCTCGGGCAGCCCCCTCTACGCAACGAACGTGTTCGTGCGCGAGGAGGGGTCGTGGCGGATGACGCACCACCACTCGGGCCCGGTGATGGTTCCGGGTACGGAGGCGTAGGGAGACGTAGTGACTAGGGGCTGGTGGCTAGTGGCTCGTCGTTCTCCAGACACCAACCACTAGCCACTCGTCACTATGGCCTGAAACCTTCGCGGTTGAAGGGCTCGTCGCGCCAGGCGAGGGCGGCGCGCAGGCCTTCGGCGTTGGAGATGCGTCCGAACTCGCCAGCGCCGGGACGCATGCGTCCGCTGAGGGCGTGCCACTGGGGACCGGTGTTGAGGGCGGTGCGGATGCCCTGGATCTCGTAGGTCTGATTGATGGCGAGCTTGTTCGCGGCGAGCAGGTCGGGGGCGATGCTGGAGAGGGCGCGGACTTCCTTCATGACCTCCTCCTCGAGGGAGTCGGCGGGGAAGCTCTTCGCGATCCAGCCCCACTCGGCGGCTTCCTTGCCGGTCAGGCTGTTGCCGCTGAGCTGGAGGTACTTGGCGCGGCCCATCTGCAGCTTCCAGGGGAAGTAGATGACGTCGGGCGTGGTCATGCCGCGCATGGGCGGGTAGCCGATCTTGCAGTCGTCGGAGGCGAAGGCGATGTCGCACATCGACATGAGCTCGGAGCCGCCGGCGAGGCAGTAGCCGTGCACCATGGCGACGACCGGCTTGAGCAGGTCCCAGATGGTCATCCAGTCGCGGACGCAGCTGCGGGCGAAGGGGTCGGTCCAGGTGTCGAAGTGCTTCTCCGAGACGAGGATGCCAGCGCGAGCGTCGGCAGGCTGGTTGGGGGTGATGTCATAGCCGGCGGAGAAGGCGCGTCCGGCGCCACGCACGAGGATGACGGTAACGTCGTCATCGCGTTCGGCGACCTTGAGAGCGTCGACGAACTCGCCGCGGAGGTCGCGGTTGAGGGCGTTCAGCTTCTCCGGGCGGTTGAGGGTGATCGTGGCGATCTTGTCTTCGGTGGAGTAGAGGATGTTCTCGTACTCGGGCATGTGGGGCCTCCTGCAGGTTGCGGGATTGTAGGGGGTCAGGGCGTGGTGAGGGGGGCGACGACGAAGGGCGGGGTGGGGACAGCCGGCTCGTCGGCGGTGGCGCCCACTTCGTAGAGGTGCGCGATGGCCTCGGCGTCGAGACCGAGCAGCTCGCCGAAGACGTAGTCGTTGGCCTCGGCGAAGCGGGGGGCGGGGCTGTGCACGGCCGGCGCCGTCTTCGAGAAGCGCCACATGAAGCCGGGGTAGGGGTAGACGCCCGTGTCGGGGTGCTCGATATCGATGAAGGAGCCGCGGGCGTGGAAGTGGGGGTCGGCGTGGAGCTGCCAGTTGTGGAGGATGGAGGCGGCGGGGACGCCCACGGCCTGCAGTTCGCGGACGGCCTCGAAGCGGGTGCGGGGCTTCGTCCAGGCGGCGAGGCGCCCGTCGATCTCCTCGCGGCGGGATACGCGGGCGGGGCCGTCGAGCGAGGCGAGGTCGTCAAGGCCCGCGACCTCGCAGAGGGCGCGCCACTGCTCGTCGGTGCGGACGGCGATGGCGACCCAGTCGTCGCGACCATCGACGGGGTAGGCGCCGGTAGGGGCGTCGGCGGGCTCGATGTTGCCGAGGCGGGGCATCGACCCTCCGTGGTCGTGGACGTGGGCGAAGGCGGCGACCATGAAGGTCATGGCCGACTCGGTCAGGGCCATGTCGACGTGCGAGCCGCGACCGGTGCGTTCGAGCCGCTCGAGCCCGGCGACGGCGGCGATGGCGGCGTGGGCGCCGGCGATCGGGTCGGCAATGAAGGAGCCGGTGCGGTAGGGGCGCTCGTCACCGGGGTAGCCGGTGGTGGAGGCGAGCCCGCTGGCGGCCTCGATGTTCGAGCCGTAGGCGATCCAGTCGCGGCGGACGCCGGTGGCACCGAAGCCGCTGATCGAGACCATGACGAGCCGCGGGTTGACCTCGGCCAGCTTCTCGTAGGCGAGGCCGAGGTTGGGCATGACGCGGGCGCTGTTGTTCTCGATGACGACGTCGGCCTTTGCGGCCAGGTCGAGGAAGACCTGCCGTCCCTCGTCGGTCGCCATGTTGAGAGAGATGTCGCGCTTGTTGCGGTTCATCTCGTTGAAGTAGCCGGAGCGGTTGTAGTGGTACTTGCCGGGGTCGAGGCCGGGGTAGTGGCTGCCGCGGGTGGCGGGGCGCGTCGCCAGCTCGACTTTGATGACCTCGGCGCCGAGGTCGGCGAGATGGCGGCAGGCGATCGGTCCGGCCCAGTTGTTCGTGACCTCGATGATGCGCAGGCCTTCGAACGGCGAGGCGGAGGGAGTTCGCTCGCCGGACGGGGGAGGCGGGGCATCGCCGGCGAGGGCGCGAGCGAGGGTGTCGGGGAGGGCTGGTTCCGACCAGGAGTCGGTCCAGCGGTAGGGGCGGCCGGGCATGGATTTGCCGCGACAGTCGCGGAAGTATTCGCGGTCGGCGAGGTGGTCGTCGGCGAGGAGCCAGGGGGCGTCGGCCATGTAGACGACGGGCACCCGCAGCGACTGGCCCTTCTCGACGATCTCCATCATGGGGCGCTGAGCGCACCATTCGCGGGCGATGGCTTCGATCTCCTCGAGGTGGTCACGGCGACCGAGGATGGTCTGGAAGTCCTCGTGGGCGGCGAGGTCGGGACGGTCCAGTAGAACGAGGACGTTCTGGTGGACGATGACGTTGAAGAAGTGCACCCAGCCGTCCTTCGCGCGGTAGAGGTCCGAGCCGGTGCGCATGAAGACGCGGCCCTCGTGGGTCCAGGCCACGGTGGTGCTCCAGTGGGCACCCAGCATGGCCTCGGCGGCGCTCACCTCGATCTCCTGGCCCTCGCCGGTGCGGCGGGCGTAGCGCAGGGCCGCAAGCGAGGCGAAGGCGACCTGGAGGCCAGCGTGGAACTGGGCCTGGTGGCCGGGCACGCGCAGGGGCTCGCGCTCGGGGTGGCCGGCGATCGACCAGTAGCCGCCGAGCGCGTAGTCGGTCAGCTCGTCGCCCGCCCAGCGGGCGTAGGGACCGCTGCGGCCGAAGTGGTCGGCGTTGGCGACGACGATCGCGGGGTTGGCGGGACGGAGGAGCTCGAAGAGCGCGTCCTGCTCGAGCTCGGGAAGGGAGAAGTCGGTGAGGACGAGGTCGAAGTGGGGGGCGAGGGCGGGTAGGGCGGCGAGGAGGGCGTCGCGGTCGAGGCGGTCGTCGTGGAGCTCGACGCCGTCCTCGAAATAGGCGTAGACGAGGTCGCTGGGGGGCCAGTCGCCGGGACGGGGGTCGGTCCAGCGCCACCAGGTGCATTGCGCGCCGAGGTCGGCGAGGAGGCGGGTGGCGTAGGCCCCGGCGACGCCGCGGGCGAGGTTGAGCACGCGGAAGTCGAGGGGGGCGGTCCCGTCGGGCATGCGGGGCACTCTACAACGCCGGGCGGTGGTGAGGCGGAGCGGGGCTACTCGTGGACGACGGGGGGCTTGGGGCTGCGGTCCCAGTGCAGGCGGAAGACATCAGGGCGGCTGTAGTGGCCGACGCCATCGATCCAGCGCTTCGCCTCGACGAGGTCGGCGGGGTCGATTTCGGCGTAGAGGATGATCTCGTCGTCGTAGACAGGTCCGGCCAGGTACTTCCCGCCGGGGGCGATGATGGCGCTGCCGCCGTTCATCTCCCACATGCGGGGGTGCTCGGCGAAGGGCGTCCCGGGCGGGAGACGTTCGGCGGACATGATCTCGCGGGCGACGACGACAGCGCAGGCGTTCTCGACAGCGAGCATGCGGGTAGCGGCGTCGACGTTCGCGTGGAGGGAGGGATAGCCGGGCCAGACGGAGGCGTGGGCCTGCACACCGAGGCCGGCGAGGGCGTAGCGGGCTGGCGCCATGAAGTGCTCGTAGCAAATGAGGCCGCTGAGGCGGCCGGCGGGCGTGTCGTAGGCGTCGAGGTCGGAGCCGTCGCCCATGCCCCATACGGTGCGCTCGGAGAGGGTGGGGACGAGCTTGCGGTGGCTCCCGAGGAGGGCGCCGTCGGGACCGAAGTAGCAGAGGGTGTTGTAGAGCGTGCCCCCCGCACGTTCCGTCACGCCGATGACGACGGTCGCGTTCGCGCGCTTCGCGGCCTGCCCGAGGGCCTCGGTCTCGAGGCCGGGAATCTCGACGCTGTTCTCAGTCAGCTTTCGGAAGAGGTCGCGGACGGCGCGATTGGGTCGCTGCTCGGTGCACCAGTACGGGTAGCCGGGCAGCCACGCCTCGGGCAGGACGATGAGGGTGACGCCCTCGCGCGAGGCTTCGTCGATGGCGTCGACGGCGCGCCTAACACCGGCCTGCAGATCGCCGAACGTGGGCGCCCACTGCACGGCGGCGGCGACGTAGGGGCCGGGGAGTGCGGAGGGCATGGGATCAACTGTACAGGGCACCAGAGAGGGGCACCTCAACAGACACACAATATTCCCTTACACTAATGGTTGTGGATCCTTCGAGCTGGTGGTCTGAGTGAGGCGGTTCACCCGGCACGCCCGCCAGCGCATGCGCGAGCGGCGTGTTTCCGAGGAGGCGGTTGATGCGGTTCTGGCCAGCTATCACACTAGTCGTCCAGCGAGCCGTCGCCCGGGAGCAAGGCCAGCCGTGATCTACGTTGGGATATGGCAGAACCGCACACTCCGCGTGTACGTTCGGCGGGATGCCAGCCCGCCGGTCGTTACGACAGTGGCATGGGAGGACTAGATGCCCGCCGCTACCTACGACCCCGAGGCCGACATCCTCTACGTACGGCTCCTGGATGACGAGGCGGTCGAACGGCAGACGTACCTCGACGACGCCCGCATCATCGACCACTCGGCCGACGGCTCTGTGATTGGCGTCGAGTTCGTCGGCGCAAGCGACGGCATTGAGCTTGGTGACGTGCCCTTCGCCCAGCAGATCGAAGAGCTGATCGGGGGGAGCGGGCACTCGTTCCGCATCCTCGTTTAGTGCCAACGCCCCTGTTCCAGGCGGGCTGATAGACTCGCGCGCGTGAAGGCGGAGATTGTCGCGATCGGCACCGAGATCCTGCTTGGCGAGATCGTCGACACGAACAGCGCCTGGATCGCCCAGCATCTCCCCGCCCTCGGTATCGACCTGAACCACACGAGCGTCGTGGGGGACAACCTCGATCGCGTGACGGGGACGCTGCGGCGCGCCTGGGAGCGCTCGGACCTCGTGGTCACGACAGGAGGGCTCGGTCCGACCGAGGACGACCTGACGCGCGAGTCGATCGCCAACCTGCTGGGCGAGGAGCCGCACGTCGTGCCCGAGCTGGAGGAGCGCCTGCGGTCGTTCTTCTCGCGGCGGGGCATCGAGATGCCGGAGACGAACATCAAGCAGGCGTGGCTCATCCCGAGCGCGCGCGTCATCGACAACCCGCGCGGGACGGCGCCGGGCTGGTGGACCGAGCGGGACGGCCGCGTGATCGTCTCGATGCCGGGCGTTCCCCCCGAGATGGAGCGGATGTGGACCCACGAGGTTTCGCCGCAGCTTGAGGGGCGCTCGGGGTCGGTACTGGTAACACGCACGCTGAAGACGGCCGGCCTCGGTGAGGGGACGGTCGACGAGATGGCGCGACCGGTGTTCGACATGCCCGGGATCGGCGTGGGGACCTACGCGCGCGCAGACGGCGTGCACCTGCGCATCGGCGCGAAGGCGGCGACGCGCGAGGAGGCGCAGCAGCTCATCGAGCCGGTCGAGCGGGAGCTGGACGCCATCTTCGGAAACGCCATCTGGGGTCGCGACGAGGACACGCTCGAGGGGTTCATCGCACGGACGCTGCGAGAGCGCGGCCAGACCGTCGGCGCGTTGGAGACGGCGACCGGCGGTCTGCTTGCGAGCACGCTCAGCGACGCGCCCGAGGCGGGCGGCTCGTTCGCCGGAGGGCTCGTCTCGCCGCGCTCGGCGGAGGAGTTCGCGGACGTCTCGGCGGAGACGGCGCAGGCGATGGCCGGCGCCGCCCGCGAGCGACTGGGAAGCGACTACGGGGTCGGCATCACGGCCTCGCTCGAAGGCGACGCAACCGTCGAGCAGCCGGGCACGTTCTTTGTGGCGGTCGCGAGCCCGTCCGGGGGCCGGCGCTCGATGAAGATGGTCATGGCACAGGGGCGCGCGGCGACCAAGCGGCGCGCCATCACCACAGCATTGATGCTGCTGCGAACCAGCATCCTGGAAGGGGAGTAACCAAGATGAACAACGCCGAGATCGTGCGGAACTTCTGTGCGGAGTGGGACGCGCCCGCTCCCGACGGGGACACGCTCGCCTCGTACTTCACCGAGGACGCGTTCTACCACAACATCCCGATGGACCCGATCAGCGGGCGCGACAACATCCGCAACGCGCTCGGGGGCATGGCCGGGACGATGGTGAGCAAGGGCTGGGACGTACTCAACATCGTGGCCGACGGCAACGTCGTGATGACGGAGCGCGTCGACAAGTTCGACGCAGGCGGGAACGAGGTCGCGCTGCCCGTGATGGGCGTGTTCGAGCTGCGGGACGGGAAGATCGCGTCCTGGCGCGACTACTTCGACCTGGGAACGTTCCAGACGCAGATGGCGGGCGGCTAGGACCCGGGCACTCCCGAATCCCCAGCGACGGCCTCCAGAATTGGGAGGGCGTCCGTGATGCGTTCGATGCGGTGGATATTCTCGCGTTCGACGCCGTGATTGCGCGGCCAGTCGACGAGGAACACGTGGGGGATGCGCTCGGCGAGAAGAAGGGCGGTGTTGGGGTCGTCCTCGAAGTGGGCGAGGGGCTTGAGCGGGGGGATGACGCGCGCCTTGAAGGCGGAGGAGCGCTCGCGCCAGGAAGAGCGGAGGCGAACGGGCGGGGAAACCCCGAGCGTGCGCGCGAGCCAGTCCTCGGTGAGGGGGCGGGAGCCTTCGCCACGGGCGGAGACGACGGCGCACTCGAAGCGCTCGGCGATGGCGTGGAATCCCTCGACGGCCCCGGGCATCGGCTTGCGCCGGAAATAGAGCCAGCGTTCGATGGGCCAGGTGGGGCGAGGGAGGCGAGGAGGAGAGGTGGCGTCGGAGCTCACCCCGCCTGGGTTTATGCCGAGGGGGTTGCGGCAGAGGACGCCGTCCATATCGAAGGTGACGAGGGGTCGGGAGCGGCCCACACGGCCAATGCTACGGCTGGTCCGCGTCTGGCGCTCTAAGCCGCCCGTACGGTAGCCTTCCGACATCACGCCCGGGCGTTACGGGCCCGGAGCGGGGGGTGGCAGGAGTGCTCTTTTCGGTACGGCTGGTTTCGAGGCAGCCCTCAGACCTCGATGCGGAGGCCTGGCAGGGTGTCGTCGCCCAACAGCTGGCAGCGACGAAAGCGCTCCGGGACGAGGGCAAGATCAAGGCCATCTACCGCGAGACGGGCGTGGGCGTGCTGGCCATCTTCGACGTGGCGGATGCCGCGGAGATGGATCAGATCCTCGCCGGACTGCCGATGGGCCGCTACTTCAGCAGCGTCACGGCGAACGCCATCTGGGACATGGGTCCCGCGCTTGAGAATGCGTAGCGCCGATGTCGCCAGTTGACGCGGATACCTTCAAAGACGCACTCGCTTCCTGGGCCTCAGGCGTCACGGTCCTGACGACGGAGCACGAGGGGCAGGTGTACGGCATCACCGCCTCGAGCTTCTCGACCCTCTCGATGGACCCGCTGCTGGTGCTGGTCTGCATTCAGAACGGGAACCACCTGGAGCGCATGGTGCCGGCCTCGGGCAAGTTTGCGGTGAGCGTGCTGGCGACGGGCCAGGACGACATCTCCAATCACTTCGCGATCTCGGGCCGCGACCCGGGACCGGACCTGGACGGCTTCGAGACGTTCACGGACCAGACGGGCTGTCCGATCGTGTCCGGCGCCATTGCGCACCTCGACTGTGAGCTCGAGGCGGTGGTGCCCGGCGGCGACCACGTCATCGCCCTGGGACGGGTGGTGGGGGCCGCCTCCGACCCGGACAAGGAGCCGCTGATGTACTTCCGGCGCGGCTACCACGGGCTCGACTGAGACGGGGCGATCGGGCGTTCGTGATACTTTGCACAGGCGCGGGCAGACGCGTACGATCCGCTTCCGGGGAGGGTAGGTCGTGTCGGTAGCGCTGGCGCTGGTCGGAGTTTCGGTCCTCGGGACGTGGGGGATCGCGACGATCGCCCTCATCGTGAGCGGCATCATCCTGATCGTTGCTCCGGGCGACGCCGAGACGGTCTCCAGCGGCCTTGCCGTCGGCATCTTCCTGCTGATTTCCGGCCTGATCTCGGGTGGCCTGATGCAAATCGTGGCGATGCCACTGATGGGCCTCGATCCGCCGCTTCCGATCAAGGCAAGCAGCATCATCTCGCACGACCGCATGAAGGAGTGGGCGAACGCGGGTCCCCTCCGCAGCTTCCCCGACGGCATCGCCACGGAGGTGCGGCTTCGCAGCCTGCGCGTGGCGATCGTGCGGCAGGGCGAAGAGGTGAGCGCGATGGCGGCGCTATGTCCCCATGCGCGGCTTCCGCTGGGCAGCTTCCCGGGCGCGCCGATCAAGGCGGAGCCGGTTCGCGACGGCTGTGTGATGTGCCCCTTCCACGGGGCGCGCTTCGACGTCTCGAACGGGAGCGTCGTTCGCCAGCCATTCAGCAGCGAGTTCAACTCGAACCATCCGTTCCTCGGGGCCTTCCAGTCGAAGCTGTTCTTCTGGAACATGGGCGCGGAGGATATCCAGACCTACCCCGTCCGCGTCGAGAACGACGAGGTGCTGGTCGGGCTGCCCCGCTAGCCTGTCCTCTCCGACTCCGCTCCCCCGGGAGCAGCGTGCTATTCTCCCGCCGAGGAGCGACCGTGGCTGACGTAACCGAAAGCAAGATCACCGACGAACACCGCGCCATGCTCGGGCAGCGGAGCGACCCCATCGAGGTCGTGCCGAAGACGGCGGACGCGCAGCGCATGCGCGATCTGCTGGGCGACACGGACCCGCGCTGGGCGGACGGCACGGGCATCGCGCCGCCGTACATCCTCGCGATGATGGAGCCGCGGCTGCCCGCGGAGCTTTCGCCGCAGGTGCTCTCCAGCGGCATCCTGACGCAGACGGAGTGGAAGTTCAGCCAGCCGATCAAGCTGGAGGAGCCGCTGCAGGCGGTCACGCAGCTGATCGACGTGCGCGACCGGCTCGGGGGGCGTTACGGCTACAGCGTGCTCGTGATGTTCCAGACCTCGTACCTGAACAGCGACGGAGAGGAGGCGGCCGCCTCGCTGCGCACGATCACGCAGTTCGACCGGCCGGAGTCCTAGCCATGAGCCAGCGCTATTTCGAGGACATCGCCACCGACGACGAGCTGGAGCCGCGCGAGCAGCTGCCGACCGAGGACAAGGCGGTCGAGTTCTTCGGGCGCGACAACCCCACCAACCCCGCGTTCGGCGACGCCGAAGCGGGGCGCCGCATGGGGTTTGGGGGCGCGCTCGTGCCGGGCCTGCTCAAGCTCTCGTGGATCACGAACTACGTTGGGATGTGGGCGGGTTCGGAGGCGAACCTGCGCAGCGTGCGCGTCGCGTTCCGGCGCCCCGACATCGCGGGCAGGCCGCTGACGCTCGCGGGCCGCGTGGTCGACAAGCGCCAGGAGGACGGCGTCAACGTCGTCGAGCTCGAGGTGGTGACGCTGGCGGACGACCAGCCCACCGTGCGCGGGAACGTGCAGGTCGAGATCCCCTCGCGACCGTAGGCCCAGCACCATGCCCCTCCCGCTGGAAGGCATCCGCGTGCTGGAGGTGGGCACGTTTGTCTCCGCGCCGTATTGCGGGCGCCTGTTCGCGGGCTACGGGGCGGAAGTCATCAAGGTCGAGCCGCCGGGGGGCGACATTGCCCGCGCGCACGGTCCCTTCAAGGACGGCGTGCCCGACCCCGAGACGAGCGCGCTCTTCCTCTACCTGAACACGAGCAAGCGGTCGGTGGAGCTCGACCTGGGCTCGCAGGCGGGGCGCGACGCCTTCCTGCGGCTGGCGGCCGACGCCGACGTCATCATCGAGAACTACCGGCCGAGCGACGCCCGCGCCCTCGGGCTCGACTACGAGCGCCTGCGGGCGGTGAACCCGCGGCTCGTGCTGGTCTCGATCACGGCGTACGGGCAGGAGGGCCCGTACGCGGAGTACCACTCGAACAACCTCATCGCCTTCGCTATGGGCGGGCAGATGTTCCTGACCGGCGATCCGGACAAGCCGCCGGTCAAGAACGGTGGCTACCAGGCCGACTACCAGGGCGGGCTGAACGCCTTCTCGGCGGCTAACCTGGCCCTGCTGGCGGCAGAGCGCGACGGTGAGGGGCAGCACGTCGATATCAGCGTGCAGCACTGCATGGCGCCGATCCTCGAGGCGGGCGTGCCGTTCTACTCATACAACGGCCTCTGGCTGGGGCAGCGGCGCGGGAACCTGATGTCGAGCTTCATGGGCGTCTACCCCTGCCTGGACGGGCAGGTTGGCGTGCACGTGATGGCGCGCAACTGGCCCCCCTTCGCGGAGGCGACGGGCCACCCGGAGTGGCTCGAGGACGAGCGCTTCGCGACGGCCGAGTCGCGGCGCGAGCACGACGACGTCCTGATGGCCGAGGTGATCGCGTGGGCGGCGGGGATGCGGAAGAAGGAGGCATACGCGCTCGGCGGGGAGTTCCGCGCGCCGATCACGTTCATCCACACGATGGAGGACCTGCTGGAGAGTCCGCAGCTTGAGGCGCGGGGCTTCCTGCGGCGCATCGAGCACCCGGTCGCGGGGGAGGCCTCCTACCCGGGGCCGCCGTGGTGGATGGGTCCGGACGCCTGGCGGGACGGCCCGGCCCCACTGCTGGGGGCGGACACGCAGGTGGTGCTGGCGGAAGCGGGCCTGTCGGACGCCGAGATTGCGACCGTCGCGGGGGCGCCGGCATGAGCGAACTCGCACGGGCGGTGGCGTTCTTCGAGCAGTGCGACGACCCGGTGCTGCTGCACGAGCTGCTGGCGGTCGTCGCGCGGCGGACGAAGCGCTTCGTCGCGCAGGCGATGGCGCAGGGTGGGGAGGACGCCATCCCCGCACCGGCGGAGGAGCCGGCGCCGGCCACGCCCGCACGAGAGCGGGAGGCCCGCCGGCTGGTGGAGCGCACGAAGGACTTCGCGGAGCTACAGGCGCTCGCCCGCGCAATCGGGCGGCGCACGGAGACACTGGAGATCGCGGCCTCGGCGGAGTTTCCGGCAGGGGCGCGGATCAAGGTGCCCCGACGCGTGGCCTTCCCACCGCCCGATAACTGGGTGTCGGGCACGGTCGAGACGACGGGCACGATGCTTCGGGTCGAGCTCGACAGCGGGAAGCGCTGGGAGGGGCCGCCCAGCCTCGCGCGACCGGCGGGTTCGCCATGAAGGCGCCGCTCGCGGGCATCCGCGTGGTCGACCTGACGATGGTGTGGGCGGGGCCCTTCGGCACGAGGCTGCTGGGCGACTACGGGGCGGAGGTCATCAAGGTCGAGGGCCCGGGGCAGTGGGACCTCCTGCGAGGACTGGGCGGCATCCCGCGGACCGTGGACCGCTGGTACAACCGCGCCGCCTACTTCAACCACAACAACCGGAACAAATACTCGGCGGCGATCGACCTGCGGCAGGAGGCAGGGCGCGACCTGCTGCTGCAACTGCTGGCGAAGAGCGACGTGCTGGTCGAGAACTACCGCGCAAACGTGATGGACAACCTCGGGCTGAGCTTCGAGGAGGTTCGGGCGGTGAACCCGCGCATCGTCTACGTGTCGATGCCGGGCCACGGCAAGACCGGCCCGGAGGCGCACTACGTGACCTACGGGACGAACGTCGAGCAGCTGGCGGGACTGGTGTCGGTCTCCGGGTACGAGGGCGGGGAACCGCTGAAGACCGGGTTCAGCTACGGCGATCCAACGGCGGGGCTGGCGGTGCCGGCTGCGGTCGCGCTGGGGCTGAGGCAGCGCAACCGCACGGGCGAGGGCGTGCACATCGACCTCGCACAGCGCGAGAACCTGACGGGCTTCGTGGGCGAGTACCTGGTCGACTACAGCATGAACCGCGAACTGCGCGCGCCCGCAGGCAACACCCACCCGCACTTCGCGCCGCACGGGGTCTACCCGAGCGGCGGCGAGGACCGCTGGATCACGATCGCGTGCGAGAACGACGAGCAGTTCGGGGGGCTCTGCCGGGCCATGCAGCAGGAAGAGCTGGCCGACGATGACCGTTTCGCCACGATGGCGACGCGCAAAGCGAACGAACGGGAGCTGGACGCGATCATCGAGGAGTGGACCTCGACGTGGGGGCACTACGAGGCGATGCACATCCTGCAACGCCACGGGGTGCCCGCGGGCGCGGTGCTTACGATTCCCGAGGTGATGAGCGACCCACAGCTGCGGGCGCGGGGCGCGTGGTCGGAGCAGGTCCATCCGGACGCGGGCACTTGGGAGGTCGAGACACCACCCTGGAACCTGACACGCACCCCGGGACACGCTCGCATCCCCGCACCCGGCTTCGCCGAGCACAACAGCTACGTGTTCCGTGACCTGCTGGGGCTGGACGAGGAGACGATCGCGCGGCTCTACGCCGACGGGGTCACCGCCGACGAGCCGAACGTGCAGTCACACACCTAGTTCCCGGCGTCTTCGTCGCCGGCTTCTCCGTCTTCGCCACCGTCTTCAGCCTCTGCCTCGCCTTCGTTGTCCCCCTCAGCACCCTCCTCGGCTTCGGGCTCGGGCGTGGGCGCATCGGGGTTGGGAGCGCGGGTGATGGTGACAGACTCCATGACGTCGCCCTCAGCGATGGCATTGACGACTTCCATGCCATCGATGACGCGCCCGAAGGGGTAGAAGCTATCGCGATTGCCTGCATCGAAGTCGAGGGCGGGGTTGTCCTTCAGGTTGATGAAGAACTGGCTGCCGAAATAGGGCTGGCCAGCGCCCTTCGCCATCGCGACCGTGCCGGCTTCGTTGCGAACCTCGTTGGGCTCGTCGCCGGTGATGTAGCCGGGACCGCCGCGGCCGGTACCGGTGGGATCGCCGCCCTGGACGACGAAGTTGTCGACTACGCGGTGGAAGACGAGGCCGTCGAAGAAACGGTTCTCGGCGAGGAAGACGAAGCTGTTGACAGTGTTGGGGGCGGTCTCGGCGAAGAGCTCGATAACGATGTCGCCCCTGGAGGTGGAGATGGTTGCGGTGTAGAGCTCGAATTCGGGCTTGATGACGAAGTCGGCTGCCGGGTAGTTGCGCACGATGACGTCGGAGGGCTCGTCCTCCTCCTCGGCCGGCTCGGCGGCCGCGGTCTCCTCGGCGGCGGGAGCGGTCGGGATCTCGTCGATGTCGGCATCGCCGCCCCTGTTCGGCAAGAAAGCCGCGAGGGAGATGCCGGCAACCATGAGCACGACGCCAACCGCGGCGAACGTGGCGAGCGCCGCCCGCCCGGTGAACAGGTTCATGGGGAAGCCGGGCTTGAAGGTCTGGCCCTGGCCGCCGCTGACGTAGCGCCGCTGGCGGCGTTGACGCTGGCCACGGTGCTGCTGGCTACGCTGCTGGCGGCGTCGGTTAGGGGGCAAGGCGGGCCTCGGTGCGTGGTCGCGCTAGTCGCGTCATAGCTGCGGCTGCGAGTATACGAAGGCGGGGGCTAGGCGAAACTTGCCCGCCTCAGGCGCCGGTGTGGCCGAGCTTCGCGAGCTCCTCGCGCGTGACCTCGCGGTCGTCCCAGGGGATGGATTCGCCGCCGAGCTCGATCGAGCGTTCGTGGCCCTTGCCGCAGATCACGATGCTGTCGCCGGGTTCGGCGCGGGCGAGGGCGGCGGCGATGGCCTCGCGCCGGTCCTCGACCTCGATGAAGTCGCGCCCGCGGACGCGTCCGGCCTCCTCGGCGTGGCGGCCGATCTCGCGGACGATGGTGGCGGGGTCCTCGCCACGCGGGTCCTCGTTCGTGAACACGGCGAAATCGGCGCCTTCGGCGGCGGCGCGCCCGACGCCGAAGCGTCGTCCGGGATCGCGCTCACCCGCGGCGCCAGCCACGATGATGAGGTTGCGCTCGGCGATCTCGCGCAGGACGGAAAGCACCTTGCGAACGGAGTCGCCGGTGTGGGCGTAGTCGACCACGACGCCGAATGGCTGGCCCATGTCGATGCGCTCCATGCGGCCGGGCACGCCGTGGCAGGCGGCGATGCCGCGGCCAATGGCCTCGGGCTCGATGCCCAGGGCGAGGGCGGCGCCCGCGGCCGCGAGCGCGTTGGCGACGTTAAAGAGCGCGGGCATGCGGATTTCCGTGCCCACCTCCGCGCCGGGGAGGGCGAGGCGGAAACGGCTGCCATCGGCGTGCAGCTCGATGTGGCGGGCGGTGACGTCGACGCCAGGCGTCTCGAGGCCGTAGCGGACGGCGCGCTGTGAGGTCAGGCCGAGCAGGAAGCTGGCGGAAGGGTCGTCGGCGTTGGCGACGGCGGCCCTGCCGCGGTTGACAGGCGTGTGGTCGAGGGCGGCGAAGAGCTGGCCCTTGGCCTCGCGGTAGGCCTCGAAGGTCTCGTGAAAGTCGAGGTGGTCACCGGTGAGGTTCGTGAGGACGGCGACGTCAAAGGCAACCTCGTCGAGGCGATGGAGGGCGAGGCCGTGGCTGGTGGCCTCGACCACGGCATACTCGCAGCCCGCCTCGACCATCTCGCGGAGCAGGCGCTGCACCTCGGGCGCCTCGGGGGTGGTCATGCGGTGGGTGTGGCTGTCGATGTCGGTACCGGGCACGTAGGCGTCGACGGTGCCGAGGCGACCGACGCGGGCGCCGGCGGCTTCGAGAATGGATGTCAGGATGTAGGCGGTGGTCGTCTTGCCATCGGTGCCGGTGATGCCAATGACGGTGAGCTCGCGACCGGGGTGGCCGTGGAGGGCGGCGGCGGCCTGCGCGAGCGCCGCGCGGGTGTCCTCGACGGCGACGATGGGCTGGTCGCCGGGGAGGTGGCGCCAGGTCCCCCGTCGGCCGCGCTCGACGACGACGGCGGCGGCCCCTGCATCGAGGGCGTCGGTGAGGAAGGCATGACCATCGACGGTGAAGCCAGGAACGGCGACGAAGAGGGCCCCGGATTCGACTCGGCGGGAGTCGTGCTCGACGTGCTCGATGACAACGTCACCGTCGCCACGCACCAACTCGGCGCCGGGAATCTCCTCGATGAGCGATGCAAGTACACGAGCGTCGCTCATAGGTCGCGTCCGGCGCCGAGTTGTTCAGTCATCGAGGGTACGACACACGTCAAGGAAATTCGTTAGCACCCGGGCAGTCGCTCCCCAGATGAGGTGCTCCCCCCAGCGGTAGGAGGGGAGGACGACCCGGCGGCCATCGATTTCTCGCACGTCGTCGACGAGGTTGGCAGGGTCGGTGAGGTGGTTGAGGGGCACCTCGAGGAGGGAGGCGACCTCCTCTGGGGCGAACTCGAAGGTGTAGGGCCACTCCCGCAACCAGCCGACGAAGGGGCGCAGGCGGAAATCGCTGCGCGTCCAGATCTCGTCGAGCTCCCCCAGCAGGTCGACGTCCTCGGGGGCCACGCCGACCTCCTCGTGGGTCTCGCGCAGGGCGGTGAAGGCGGCGCTGCCGTCACCCTCGTCGCGGGCGCCGCCGGGAAAGCTGATCTCGCCCTTGTGATGTTCGACGAGGTGGGAGCGCTCCTGGAAGAGGAGGTGGATGCCGTCTTCGCGCTCGTAGAGGAGGAGCAGGGCGGCGGCAGGGGTCGCCTCGCGACGGTCGGTGCGGCCCGGCTCGTACGTGGCGAGTGCGGCGCGTAACTGCTCCCTGAGCGAGGCGGCGGTGCGGTTTTGGAGCGCCATGCAATTGACTCGCGGGGCATGGTCAACGCGCCCGCTCAGGCTGTCAAACGACGTGAGCCGAACGCCAACGAGCTAGAGCGCGCCCTTGGTGGAGGGGAGGTCGCCGCCGCGGCGGGGGTCGACGCGGGTGGCGGCGTCGAGGGCGCGGGCGAGCGCCTTGAAGCAGGCCTCGGCTTTGTGGTGGTCGTTGGCGCCGGCGAGCGTGCGGACGTGCAGGTTCGCGCCGAGGGCAGCGGCAAACGATTCGATGAAGTGCGCAAGCAGGTCGGCGGGCAGCTCGCCCACGGTGCGGCCGAGGAGGCGCAGGTCGAGCTCGGCGTAGGGGCGGCCGCTGAGGTCGACGGCAGCGAAGGCGAGGGCTTCGTCGAGGGGCATGTGGGCCGAACCGGCACGCACAATCCCCGCCTTGTCGCCGAGGGCTTCGCGGAAGGCCTCGCCGAGCGCGATGGCGGTGTCCTCGACGGTGTGGTGGGCATCAACATGGAGGTCGCCCTCGGCCTTGATGGCAACATCGAAGACGCCGTGCTTGGCGATGTGGCTGAGCATGTGGTCGAAGAAGCCGAGGCCCGTGGCAATCTCGAACTGGCCCGTGCCGTCGAGGTCGACGGTGATGGCGATGGTCGTCTCGGCGGTCTGGCGGGTGACGGTGGCGGCGCGGTCACTCATCGGGGACGACCTCCTTGAGGGCTTCGATCAGGCGGTCGGTGTCCCGGGGGCGTCCGGCGCTGATGCGCAGCTTGTTCGCGAGATCGGGCCGGTCGTAGCGCCGCACGAGGACGCCGCGCCGGCGGAGCGCGTCCGCGATCTCGCCGGAGTCGCCCACCTTCACGTCGAAGAGCACGAAATTGGCGTCGGAGGGCTGAGGGGCGAGCCAACCGAGGGCGCCCACCTCCCGGGAGAGACGGTCGCGCTCAGCGACGATGGCGCGCACGTTCGCGAGCAGCTCGTCGCGGTGGGCGAGCGCGGCGCGCGCGGCGGCGTCTCCGGCGGCGTTCACGTTGTAGGGCTGCTTGATGGCGAGCATCGGTTCCACAAGGTCAGCGTGCGCGACGGCGTAGCCAACGCGCAAGCCGGCGAGCCCCGCCCACTTGCTGAAGGTGCGCATGACGATGAGGTTGGGGTGTGCGTCGAGGAGGGGGACGGCGCTCGTGCCGGCGAACTCGGCGTAGGCCTCGTCGACGACGACGAGGGTGTCGAGGGCGCAGAGCGCCTCGACCTCCTCAAGGCCGGCGGCGTTGCCGGTGGGGTTGTTGGGCGAGGCGACGAAGACGACGCCGGCGCCATCCTCGACGGCTGCGCGGAGGCCGGGGAGGTCGAGCCCGTAGCCGGCGGTGCGGGGCACCTCGATGTGGCGGATGCCGGCTACGCCGCTGAGGAAGCTGTACATGCCGAAGGTCGGGGTGGCCGTGGCGGTGGCGTCGGGGAGGGCGAGGCGGAGGACGACATCGAGGAGGTCGTCGGAGCCGGACCCGGCGACGACGTTCTCGGGGCGGACGTTGAGGTACGCGGCGATGTCGGAACGCAGGCCGGTCTGGTCGGGGTCAGGGTAGATGTGGAGGGGAGCGGCGGCGGCGGCCTCGCGGACGGCTTCGGGCGCGCCGTAGAGGTTCTCGTTGGCGTCGAGCTTGACGAGCTGGTCGACGGGCACCCCGATCTCCTCGGCAAGCACGTCGAGGGGCTGCACGGGCGCGTAGTGCGCGAGATCGTCAATGTCGTCCCGGAGGTAGCGGCGGAGGTCCACGGTGCGGCTCGCTAGCGGCCCTGGAGGCGGCGCTCGACGGAGGCGGCGTGCCCGTCGAGGCCCTCGGCGCGGGCGATGACGCGGGCGGCCTCGGCGAGCTCCTCCACGTCCTCGGGCGGGATGTTCACAAGGCTGACGGTCTTGAGGAAGTCGCTCACGCCGAGGGGCGAGCTCCAGCGGGCACTGCCGCCGGTGGGCATGGTGTGGCTCGGTCCGGCGGTGTAGTCGCCGACCGCCTCGGGAGAGCTTTCACCGAGGAAGAGCCCGCCCGCGTTCCGCACCTTCATGGCGTAGGCAGAGGCGTTCTCGACGATCAGGCAGAGGTGCTCGGGGGCGTACTCGTTGGCGAGCTCGATGGCGTGGTCGATGTCGTTCACGAGCACGCAGCCGCCGCGGGTCTCGATCGCCTCGTTCGCGATCTTGCTGCGGTCAAGGTCGCGCAACTGGCGGCGGATGGCCGCGCCGACCTGCTCGGCGAGGTGGTGCGAGGGCGTCAGCAGAATGGGGCTGGCAAGGCGGTCGTGCTCGGCCTGGGCGAGCAGGTCGGAGGCGACGAGCTCGGGGTCGGCGCTCTCGTCGGCGATGATCATGGTCTCGGTGGGGCCGTAGACGGCATCGATGCCGACTTCGCCGAAGACCTGCTTCTTCGCGAGGGTGACGAAGAGGTTGCCGGGGCCGCAGATCTTGTCGACCTTCGGGATGGTCTCGGTGCCGAAGGCGAAGGCGGCGATGGCCTGGGCGCCACCGGCCTTGAAGACGCCGTCGACGCCCGCGATCTCGGCCGCCACGAGCTTGACGGGCGGGACGGAGCCGTCGGGCAGGACGGGACTGCCGAGGTAGACCTCGTCGACGCCGGCAATGCGCGCGGGGATGGCGCACATGAGCACCGTGCTGGGCAGGGGCGCGGCGCTGCCGGGCACGTAGATGGCGGCGCGCTCGATTGCGCGCGTCAGCTGCCCGAGGCCGTTCAGCTGGAAGTCGACGAAGGCGCCCCGGAGCTGCTGCTCGTGGTAGGAGCGGATGCGTCCGGCGGCGAAGTTGAGCGCCTCGACGACCTCGGGCGCAACCTGATCGTGTGCGGCGCGCATCTCCTCGTCGGAGACGCGCAGATCCTCGACCTGGGCGCCGTCGATGCGGCCGTTGTAGTAGCGGACGGCGTTGTCGCCGTCCTCGCGGACGTCGCGGAGGATGCGACGGACGACCTCGTCGGGGTCGAGCTCCTTGCCGAACGTGCGGAAGGTCGTCTCGCGCACTTCGAGCGGCATTTCGCCCGTGCCGAGGGGGGCGCGGGCGAGGAGCGTACGGCGGCCTTCCTCGGCGTTCCGGACTATCCGCATTCGAGGTACCTCGCGACGGCAGCGGCGGCGGCTTCGGTGGAGCGCTCGATGAAGGCATCGACCTCCGCGCTCGTCACGTGGCCGATTGTCTCACCGAGCAGGTCGGGGAGCGAATCGAGGAAGCCGGTTAGCTCCCCCTCGGAGTCGTCGACGCCGCTGCGGCGGAGATGGTTCTCGATCATGCCGCGGGCGCGATCCCAGTCCATGCCGCGGGCGGCGATGTCGCAGGCGACCTGCCTCCAGCGTTCGAGCGTCTCAGCATCGACGAAGCCGGCGTCGATAGTGTCGATGGTGCAAGCGAGGGCGTCGCAGATGTCGGCGCGGAGCTCGGTGTCACCGTGGGCGCGCTCGAGGTCGAACTGGAGGAGGCGATCCATGACGTTGGCGCGCAGGGGGCCGCCCATCTCGTCGTGTGGGTAGAAGAAGCGGCGGTAGATGCTCGTTATGTACTGTTCGTCGAGCACGAGGTGGGTGAGGTAACCGGAGACGAAGGCGCGGGTCTCCTCGTTGAGGCGGGCAGGGTCGGCGAGGCGGCCGTGCGCCTCGAAGAAGCCGGCGACGGAGTCCTGGTGTTCGAACACGGACAGGTCGAAGAAGTGGGTCGTGCGGCGGTCGGCACGGGTAAGGATGCGGATGTCGGGGGCGGTGGCTCCCAGCAGGTAGTGCCCGGATTCGGGGGAGAGGGCGTCATCGGGGAGGGTCTCGCCGAGCCTCCGGGCGAGGATCATGTGGAGGGTGATGGGCGGCATCAGGCGCCCCCCTGGGCCCCCTGCGCGACCGCTTCGGCCTCCCCGGCAGCAGCCGCGCGAACGCCTTCGCGGAGCCGGTCGAGGAGCATGTCGAGCAGGTCACGGCGCGAGGTCCGCGGGTTCGTGGCGGCGATGACGCAGTTCGTGGAATCGAGGAAGGGGTCGAGCATGCGGAGGTTGTTGACGCGCAGGCTGGTGCCGGTCTCGGTGCCCTCGACGAGGATGTCGGCGTCCTCGGGGACGAAGGCCTCGCTGGCGCCGGCGATGGGGATGATGGCGGTGTGGGGGAGGCGAAGCTCGCGCGCCCACTCCTCGGCGAGACCGGGGAACTCGCTGGCGATACGCACGGGGCGGCCGAGGCGCGACCAGATCGCGAGCGCTTCCTGCGTGGTCTCGGCGGGGAAGTCGTTGTGGACGACGGGGCCGATGCGGTAGCGGCTGCGGCGCAGGTCGAGCGCCATTTCGACGGGGGAGGCGGGGAAGAAGGCGAGGTGTTCGCGCAGGCGGTCGACCCCGCTGACGGCGATGTCGAACGCGCCCATCGCGACGAGGGCGGGCATGTCCTGGGGCCGCACCACCTTCACCTCGATCCCCTCGATGGGAGAGGTGGGGCGGCGAACGAAGTCGCGTTCGCCGTAGCCGGCGAAGGCGAGGCCAGCATCGGCGAGGGCGGCGAAGGTGTGGCGCTGGGCGTGGCCGTCGGGAAGGGCGAGGCGAAGCACACTCGTATCCCGCTGGACGCGGCCGAGGGGGACGTCGCTCGCACGATCGGGCAGGGTCAGGGCGGCCTCGCTGGGGACGAACGCCGGCGTGAGCGGCTCGACGATGGCGCTGCAGTCGCGGGTGCGGAGGGAGTCGGCGTTCGCTACGACGGCGACGCCACCGTGGAAGAGGCGGTGCAGGGGTACGAGGCTGAGCGCCTCGACGCCTGCAGCATCGGGCGCGGCGACGACAGCAAGGTCGGCATCCTCGGGCGGGTAGGCCTCGACCGAGCCGTAGAGGTCGAGGAGGGTGTAGCGGGGAAGGCGGAGGCGGGCGGCAAGGAGGTCGGTGACGTTGGGGAGCTCCGTCGCGAGGCGGACACCGTCGAGGGAACGGGGGTCAGGGACCTCGCCGGGGGCAAGCCCGGCGGCCGGGGAGGCGCATAGCCAGACCTCGGTGGCGGGCCCCGGGAGGGCGCCTACGCGCACGACCTGCTGGCCGGGGAAGCGCGCCTGCAGTTCGGCCACCCAGACATCGCTGCAGATACCGAGGTCGTAGTTGCCGAGGGCGACCTGGATAGGGATGTCGCGTTCGCGGAAGACGCGGAAGCGGAAGCCGCGGTCGTTGACCTCGGAACGCAGAAGGCGGGAGCCGGCCTCGTAGCCGGCCAGGGCGAGACCATGCGAGGCAAGCAGATCACCCACGGGCTCGCGCAGCGAACCGGTCGGCACGGCGAGGCCGAGCGGGGCTCCGGGGCTGCTCATTTGTGCTGCAGCACGAACTGCACCACCTCGTCGAGGGTGGCGCGGTCGAGGGAGGAGTCGGACGACGAGGCGGAGATGCCCTCGGGTCCGACGATGAGGCGGATAGAGGCGTCACGGGCGTCGCCGAGGGCGGCGGAGATGCCGTGGCGGTGCAGGGAGCTGGCCAGGCGGAGGGCGCCCGCGAGGCCGGCCGCGCGCTCGGCGACGATGGCCACGGAGGCGCCGCGCGAGGGCGCGTCGGCGAAGTGCCCCGAGAGCCGGTCGGCGTCGAGGGCGAAGCCGCAGGCGCTCTCGGGGGCGCCCGGACCGGCGGGCTGGTAGCGGCCGCCGCGTCCCCAGGCCCCTCCCTCGCCACGCAGCTCCCAGGTGACGCCCGAGTAGTAGTCAAAGTCGAAGGGCAGGGTGAAGTCGATGGCGACGGCGCGGCCCGTCGCGACGAGCGCGGCGGCGACCTCTCGCAGCTCCTCCAGGGGGGCGGCGGCGCTGGGGAGGCCGGTACGCGCCAGCGCGATCAGATTGTCGACGAGGGCGAGCTCGCCCGAGCCGCCAAGCGCCGCCTGGACGAAGGCCAGTGCGGCAGGGTCGCCGGTAAACGCGTCCTGTACGGCCGCGAGCCCGTTCCCGGCGACATCATCGAGAAGGGCGCGGCGGGCGAGCACATCGGTGAGGCCGGCAGCATCGACGGCGGCGCGGGCAACGCCGGCGTGCGTGAGGCGGAGGTCGACCGGCAGGGAGAGCGCCGCGAACGTGTCGGCGGCGACGGCGAGCACTTCGAGGTCGCCGACGACGGGCGGGGCGCCCAGATACTCGAGGCCGCACTGCCAGTCCTCGCCCTCGGCTCCGCGAAAGACGCTCTGGACGTAGAGGAGGCGCGCGGGGGGCTCGATGCCGGCGTCGGCAGCGGCGCGGGCGACGGGGATGGTCGAGTCGTAGCGGAGCATGACGCGTTCGCCGCTCCAGCCGTCCCAGTCGAGGAACGTGTAGGCGCCCGCGAGCATCTCCGGCGAGAGGGCGCCAGCGGAGGTGAAGAGGCTGTAGCTCTCGACCGTCGGTGTGCGAATCTCCTCGTAGCCCCAGTGTCGGGAGACCTCGCGGAACGCGTCCTCGAGGTGGCGGAAGGCGCGCATCTGCTCGGGGAGCAGATCACGCATGCCGCGGGCACGCGGGACGGGGACCGCGGAGGGGGTCGCAACAGGGGTTACCTGGTCGGGCATGGCTACTCGCCAGTGTAGCGGGTTCGCACGTAGCCGCCGCCACGGGAGGCAGCCACAGAGAAGGCCCCGGGGACTTCCCCGGGGCCTTCGGTCGGTTCCGGTGCCACCGGCGGGAGCCGCTCTAGGCGTCATCCAGCCAGGCCGCCTCGCGGCGTGGCGTGTTGTTGCCCGAGTAGCCGTTGAACCAGTCGTCCTTGCCGTAGTCGCGCAGGCGCGAGCTGACGGCGAGGTAGGACTCGGCGGCCATCGGCATGGTGAAGATGCCCCAGGCGCGATCGAGGATCCAGCGCTGCAGGTCGGTGATGATCTGCACGCGGGTCTCGTGGTCCAGCTCCTGGGTCTGCGCGAGCATTTGCTCGCCCACATGCGCGGAGCCTTCGGCGATCTCGGGGTGCGGCGAGTCGGTTCGGAAGTTGAAGGCGACACTGCCGTACTGCTGGGGATCGAACCACGAGAGGTAGGACGCATCGGGGGCGCCGTCGGTACCGCCGCCAACACCGGTGCCGCTCTGGAGCAGGCCCCAGGGCTTCACGTCGTCGGTGTTGTCGTTGGCGGCGCTCACCCAGGTCTGGATGTCCGCGCTGGACACCTCGAAGGTGGTGCCGAGCACCTCCGTGAGGTTGGTGGCGGCGAACTCGGCGATGGCGAGGTACGCCGGCCCCTGGATGGTGTGGATGTCGACGTACTCGTAGATGGAGTCGTACTTGGCCTGGTCCTCACCGCGGGAGGCAGCGTCGCTCTTGGCGGCCTCCCAGAGGGCCCGGGCCTCGTCGGGGTCGTAATTGTAGTAGCCGGCCAGGTCCTCCTGGGTGAGGCGCTGGAAGCGGGCGTTGATGATGGTGAGGGGCGCCTGCAACCTTGCGTTGCCGGCGTGGATGCTGTTGATGAAGGCCTGGTAGTTGAACGCGTTGCGGATTGCCTTCCGTGCGCGCTCGTCGCGCCACTTGCCGCCGTCGAAGCCGAGAACGGCCCAGCCGCCGGCGGGCGCGCCCTCGACCGCCACGTTCGGGTTGCCCTCCAGCCCCTCCGCCTCGAGGGCGTCGATGGAGCCGTAGGCGTCAAGGTCGCCGCTCTCGAGGAGGGACCGCGCCGTCACGTTGTCGGCGACGATGCGGACGTCGTACTCGTCGATGTAGGGCCCATCCTCGACGAAGCCGTCATCGGGGTTGGGATGGGCGTAGTAGTCCGGGTTGCGGACGAGGTGGGTTCCCTCGGCGCTGCGCTCGGAGAGGATGAACGGCCCGGCGGCCATGCCGCGCACGTGCTCCTGGCCCGTCTGGTCGGGCTGGGCCAGCACCAGCTTCTTGTTGATCATGCCGAAGTACTGGCGGGAACGATGGAGCAGGGCGTCGGCGCGAGGCCCGGTCCAGTTCTCCTGCACGTGCGTGGCGTCGACCGGCACGACGCTGTCGAAGTAGTTGTAGATGCTGGCGGGCACGTGGGTGGCGCCCAGCGAGGCGAGCAGCTCGGGGGGCCGCTCGATGGTAAAGGCGACATCCTCGGAGGTGACGGGGTCGCCGTTGTGGAACTGCATTCCCTCGCGCAGGCTCCAGACGAGCGTGGTGTCGTCGACCTGCTCGTAGCCGACGACGCCGTCGAGCGAGAAGGTGCCCTTGCTGACCTGGAAGTCGAGCAGGTGGTTGTAGACCTGGTAGACAACCTCCTGGTTGTCGGTGTGGAAGACAGCGGGGTCCATGCCCATGTCTTCCGTCCGCTTCCAGGAGCGGTACGTGCCACCGCGCTTCGGGCCTCCCGCAGGCGCTTCCTCTGCTGCAGCGGCGGCCTGCGTGGCTTCAGCCTCGTCGGCGTCGGCAGCAGCGTCGTCCTCATCGGCGGCGGCCTGTGTCGCGGCGGCGGCCTGCGTTGCGGCAGCCTGCGTGGCAGCCGGGGCCGCAGCGTCGTCGTCGTCATCGTCGTCGTCGCCGCAGCCGGCGAGGATTGCCGCCGACCCGGCAGCGGCTACGCCGGTCCTCGCCAGGAAACGGCGGCGGCTGAGCTTTCGCCCACGCAGGCGAAGCCAGTAGTTGTCTCGATCGCGCATCTCAATGCCCTCCCCGCTCCCGATAGTTTGCCGGAGCGTTCAGCAGATGCTGTGGCGCGCACACAATAAGCCCTGCGGGGATCGCGTTTCAACGGGGTTCATCGGGGAAGTGCGGGGCTAGATTCGCCCCCGCAGCCGGGGGTCGAGGGTATCGCGGACGGAGTCGCCAAACATGTTGAAAGCGAACACCGTGAGCGCCAGAGCGGCGCCAGGGAAGATGGCGAGCCAGGGAGCGCGCCTGAAGAACTGGCGCGAATCCCCACTCAATTCGGCCCCCCACGACGGTGCGTCAGACCCGATCAGGAAGGAGAGGGTCGCCTCGGTGAGGATGGCGGCGGGCAGGCTGATGGTGGTGAGGACGATCATGAGGCCGGTGATGTTGGGCAGGATGTGGCGCAGCATGATGCGGAACTGGCCCGCGCCGATTAGCGTGGCCGCCTCCACGTATTGCGCGCTGCGCTGCTCCAGCACCGACCCCCGCATGATGCGGAAGGCGCCCGGCATGAAGAAGAACGCGATCGCCAGCACGCGCGCCAACTCCTCCGCCGGCAGGGCGGGTAAGTCGGGCAGCTTATCCACCAGGACAATGTCCATGATCATTGCTAACAGGAGGGAAGGAACGGCGAAGAGCATGTCAGCCAGGCGACTCAGGCCGAAGTCGACGGCGCCGGCGAGGAAGCCCGCGATGAGAGCCAGAAGCGTGCCCCCGACCGTCCCCACGAGCACGGTCGCCATACCGATCTTGAGGGAGATACGACCGCCGTAAAGCACGCTCGACCACAGATCCCTCCCCTGGCGATCGGTGCCGAAGTAGTAGTCACTGTTCGGCCCGACGAGAACGTGCGGTGTGAACGACTCCAGCGTGTCCGGATTCGTCGTATTCAGGACGGGCGCGGCGCCGGCCATAAACCCGACGATGATGATGACGATGACGCCGAGGGCGCCCGCCGGCTCACGGCGGGCCCAGCGCAGCGGATTGAACCGCTGGTGCGGCGGGATCGCGTACTCCTGCTCCAGGAGTGTGCCCGATGCCGAGGTGGTGGCCGCTTCCGACGCGTCGCTCATCGCTAGTACCTGATCCGCGGGTCGACGTAGGTGTAGAGGACGTCAACCAGGAGAGTCACGACCATGAACATCGCGGCGAAGATCATCGTGACCATGAGGACAGCGGGGTAGTCCCGCGCGATAAGCCGCTCCAGGGCGAAGAGGCCCATCCCGGGAATGGCGAAGATCTGCTCGGCCACGATGGCTCCGCCGAGGATGGCCCCGAGCTGCAGGCCCACCACCGTAAGCACGGGGATGAGGGCGCTCCGGAAGACGTGCCGGAAGATGACGACGCGCTCCCGCAACCCCTTCGCGCGGGCCGTGCGTACGTGGTCCGAGTGGAGCACCTCGAGCATGGCCGAGCGCATGATGCGGGCCGTGTAGGCCGCCCCCGCATAGGCCAGCACGCCCGCTGGGAAGATGACGATGGCGAGGTTCTTGAGGGGGTCCTCGGTGAAGTCGACCCAGTCCTGGATTGGATTCCAGTCGAACCACACGAAGGCGTAGATGATGATCAGCGTTCCCGTCCAGAAGTTGGGCACGGAGATGCCGAGGATCGTACCCGCCCTGAGCAGGTAGTCCTCGGGCTTGTTGCGCCTCACCGCCGAGATCACGCCCACGGGCACGCTGAGGACCGCGGACAGGAGGATCGTCAACAGGCCAACCTCGAGGGTCTTCGGCAGGCGCTCCTTGACGGAGCCCATGATGGAATCGTGCGGAGGCGTCAGCGACTCGCCGAGGTCACCCACGAAGATGCCGCCAAGCCAGTCCCCGTACTGAACGTACCAGGGGCGGTCCAGCCCCAGCCTCTCGCGGGCGACTTCGAGATTGGGGACGTCCGAGATGCTCAGCGCAGCGGAGAAGGAGGCGTCGCCCGGCAGCGTCCAGATGAGCAGGAAAAGGACCAGGGAGAGAAGCAGCAGCATGAGGGGAATGGCGATGAGGCGGCGGAGGATGTAAGTCCGCATGTCTCCCCCTCACGCTCCCCGGCCAGCGATCGCTGACCACAAGGCGCGGCGATTCTGGCGGATGCGCATAGCGCTTGGCAATACGTCGGGAGCGGCTAGGCCCCCGCGCGGAGAGCCCTCCACCAGTCCTGAACGTCGGGCTGGAAGTTGGCGTGGTACTGCTTCTGCAGGTCGTTTGCGCCCTCGAAGAGGGGCTCGGTGTCGGTGGTCGCGAGGTCGGAGGCGCTGGGAACGGGGTCGATCCACTCGAGCTGGATGCCCTCGATCACCTCGCCCAGGCCGGAGTCCTCGTGGTGGGGGCTGGCCTGGTGCTCGATGAAGCCGTTGTAGCTGTTGAAGGAGAGCAGGCCGTAATAGGAGCCCTTCTCCGCGCCGCGCCAGAACTCGTAGCGGCGGACGTTCGACTCGTTGGCGTGGGTATCGCGCCAGAGCTCGCCTTCGAGCTCCTCGAAGCGGGCTTCCTTGCCTTCCTTGATCTTGATGTGGGCGAGGATGGTGGCCATTCGTTTCTCTGGGCCGGCTGGATTTGGCGGGTCCGGGCGACTATCGCCGCGAGGGGAGCACGCCTGCGCCGCGCGGGCATGATAGAGGGTTGCACCTGCCCCCGCGCGGCCTCAATCAGCCCTCGCGGCGGAGGTCAGTGGGGAGGGAACCACTACTGCCGGACTCAGGAAACGTCGAACTCGATCTCCAGGTGGGTGACGCCGCGGACGCCGCCCTTGCCCGGGGGCGGGAAGACGATGCCGTCGTTGGGGACGTCCTTGAGGCGCGGGTTCTTGAGGACCTGGAGGAGCATCTTGCCAGCCATGACGGCCTCCTGACGGGCCATGGCGTAGCCCATGCAGAAGTGGCGCTCCTGGCCGAAGCCGAGGTGGCTGGCGACGCCATCCTGCCAGTAGCCGACGCGCAGCTCCTTCCCGAAGTAGAGGTCGTCGCGGAAGATGTTGAACTTGTCGGGATCCTTGAAGACGCGCTCGTCCCGGTTGCCGGAGCCGAGGCAGAGGGCCACGTTGGCACCGTAGGGAATGACGCGGTTGCCGAGCTCGGTCTCGCGGGTGGCGCGGCGCGGCTGGTAGTGATTGGAGCCATCGAAGCGGAGCATCTCGGTGAAGACGCGGTCCATCAGCTCGGGGTCGTCGCGGACGGCCTCGTACTGCTCGTAGTTGCTGAGCAGGTTCCACCACATGGAGTCGATGGCCTTGTGGGTGGTGTCGCCGCCGCCGACGAGGAGGAGGGCGACGAACGACTTGATCTGGTGGTCGGTCATCATCTCGCCGGACATCTCGGCCGTGACGAACTTGGAGATGAGGTCGGTCCGGGGGTTGGCGCGGCGGTCGGCGATGATGGGCGTGAGGTAGTCGTGCAGCGCGAACTTCGCCTTTTCGGCGGAGCGGAAGTAGGCGCGCCCGTAGCCCATGCCGGCGAAGAGGGTGTTGTAGATGCTCTCGAAGTAGTCGAAGTCCTCGCGGGGGAGGCCGAGCATCCCGGCGATGACGCGGATGGGGAAACGCTGGCTGAACTGCGTGACGAGGTCGATCTCGCCCTGCCTGGAGATGCCGGCGGCAAGGTCCTCGGCAGCCTCTTGCGAGAACTGCTCGATCATTTCGGCGGCGGTCTCTTCGATGACGGGGAGCCAGGTGACCAGCTTCTTGCCGACGAACTCACCGGCGACGATGCCACGGCTCCAGCGGTGCTCGGGGCCTTCGCCCATATCGAGGATGGTCTCGCCGAGGGGCGACTCGGAGCCGAAGTCGTACTTGCCCTGCATGTCGTACACGCCGCGGGTGAAGTCGCCGCCGGGACGGCTGCGCTTGTAGGCGTCCCAGATGTCCTCGTAGCGGCTGACGAAGAAGCGGTTCTGGAGGCGGTCGTGGTAGACGGGCTCCCAGTCGCGGATCTTCTTGTAGAGGGGGAAGGGGTCGAGGCGGTGGTCCTCGGTGAGGAACTCGCCGGGTTCGATGATGGGGGCTTCAGTTGGAGCCGTCATGGTGGCCTCGCCGCAGGGGGATGGTCTTGCAAGCGAGTCTAGGCCGCTCGCGGGGCGTGTCAACGGACGGTGAGGGGGGATCGGGGTCTTGCGAAGGCTCAGCGGGCGGTCCATCCTCCGCGACAACCGGAAACAGGAGCGAATTGCGATGTCGGACGAGCTTGCGGAACTACGCGCGCGGGTCGCCCGCCTGGAGGCGGAGCGAGCGGTGATCAGCACCTTCAACGAGTACTTCTACAACATGGATATCGGCTACACGGACGGCATCCTGGACGTGTTCCACGAGGACGCGGTGCTGGACGTGATCAACTTCCCGCCGGGGACGATGGATGACCTCAAGTTCGAGGGCCGAGAGGCGATACGCGAGCTGTACGGGCCGCACTCGAGCGCGGAGCCGACGCTCTCGGGCGGGCACCACTCGGCGAACGTGCAGGTGAACGTGGCGGAGGACTGCTCGAGCGCGGAGCTGAGCGCCTACTTCATGACATCGGGCGGGCACGGGGGCCTTGGCGGTGGCCTGTACCAGGGGACCTTCGTGCCGGACGGCGACAAGTGGCGCATCTCGCACTACCGCATCATCAGCAACTGGGGCTGGTCGCCGGACGAGTGGACGAAGCGGACGGAGTCGCTGCCGGCGAGCAAGGCGAAGCGGGGCGGCAAGCCGCCGGTTTACGAGTTCCCGAAGCAGCCGGTTGGCTAGGGGAGGAGAGAGCGCCGCTGGCGCGTCGCTGAGTCGGGAGGTTCGCCTCTCGTTCCCGACAGCCGCGCTACACTTGCGCGCGGCCCGACGTGGGCCGCGGAGGTGGCGCTATGCCGATGTCCCGTGAGGAGATGGATGCGTTCCTGGCAGAACCCAGGAACGCGATCGTGGCGACGGTGAACCCGGACGGGTTCCCCCAGTTGACGCCGATCTGGTTCCACTGGGAGGACGGGACGGTCTACTTCAGCACGACCGCGCCGCGCCTGAAGACGAGGAACCTGGAGCGCGACGGGCGCGTCTCCATCTGCGTCGATGAGCCGGGCGACCCGGACCAGCGCACGGTGGTGCTGGCGGCGGAGTCCTGCACGATCACGCCCGGTCTGGGGACGGTGACGGAGACGATCGCGCGCAAGTACGGCGGCGAGAACTGGGAGACCAGCTACGAGCACATCGCGAACACGCCGGATCGCGTGGTGGTGTCGTACAAGCCCACCCGGATCCTGACCTGGAGCTCGTCGGCGGACCGGCGGGAGCACGTCCAGAAGAACCGCTAGGCACCGGTGGTCGGTGGTGGGCCGCCATGCGGGGGGGCGTTGAGGCTCGTAGGATGCGCGTGCATCGCGCTCCGTGATACGCAGCGGCGGGCGCGAGCCGGAGGCTGTCATGGGATTTCTTGATGGGAAGGTGGCGCTCGTGACGGGTGCCGCCGAAGGACTCGGCGTCGCCTTTGCGAACGCCGCGGCGGCGGCGGGCGCGAAGGTCGCCATCTGCGACATTCGCGAGAACGTCGACGAGCGCGCGAGCCAGATCGGCGACGCGCACGGGGTCGAGACGGCCTCGTTCCACGCGGACACGGGCGTCCCGGAGGACTGCTGGCGCGTGGTCGACAGCACGATGGAGCGGTTCGGGCGGATCGACGTGCTGATCAACAACGCGGGCACGATCGCGATGACCTCGCCGACGGACCCGCTGGACAAGTCGATCGCCGACTACGACCTCGTGATGAACGTGAACAACCGCGCCTACTACCTGTTCGCGCGGGCGGTCTGGCCGATCATGCAGGAGCAGGGCGGGGGCGAGATCGTGAACATCGCCACCGACCACATCTTCACGCAGAAGAACCGGCCCACGGGCGGCGGCTGGGTGATGGACACCTACGACGCCTCGAAGTGGGGCCTGAACGGGTTCCTGCTGAGCTGGTCGAAGGCGGGCGAGCCGCACAACATCCGCGTGAACGGCATCTGCCTTGGGGCGACGGACTCGCACATGCTGCGGGGGTTCACGGGCGAGGAGAACCTGACACCCGAGGTGATCGCGAGCTGGATGAAGCCGGCGGACGTTGCGCAGGTGGTGATGGACCTGATCGAAGACGGGCGCAGCGGCTACAACATTCCGGTCTGGGTCGACGACCCGGTGGTCCTGACACCCCAGACCGACGACTTCTCCCTGAAGGTCGGCGTCATGAAGTCGGCCTTCGAGGCGTAGGAGGACAGCATGGGATTCCTGGACGGAAAGGTCGGAGTCGTGACGGGGGCGGCGCAGGGGCTGGGGACGGCCTACGCGCGGGCGCTCGCGAGCGAGGGGGCGGACGTCGCGGTGTGCGACGTGAAGCCGGAGGTGAGCGCGGTCGCGGACGAGATCGCGGCAACCTCGGGGCAGACCGTACGGGCGTACCCGTGCGACGTCTCGGACACGGAGGCGGTGCGCGGCTTCGTCGATGCGGTCCTGCGGGACTTCGGCGGGGTCGACGTGGTCGTCATGAACGCGGGCATCTACGGGTCGACGCCCATGGATCTGCCGCGCGAGGAAGCGCTGTCGGAGTACCAGCGCTTCATGGACACGAACGTGAAGAGCATCTACGTGCTGGAGCGGGCATTCGCGCCCTCGCTGGTGGAGCGGGAGGGCGACATCGTCGTGATCTCGACGGACCACATCCTGCCTCCGCTGGAGCCGGGAGGGACGCGCGGGGGGCCGTCGACGGACCTGTACGACGCCTCGAAGTGGGTGCTGAACGGGTACATCCAGGCGTGGGCGCTGGGGTTCGCGGCGAACGGCCAGAACGTTCGCGTGAACGGCATCGCCATGGGGGCGACGGACACGCCGATGCTGCGGGGCGTCTTCCCGGGCGGCAGCCCCCCGGACGACGTTGTGGCGGGCTGGATGACGCCGGCGCAGCAGGGGCAGCTCATGCTCGACCTGCTGCAGGACGGGCGCACGGGCGACCTGATCTCGTCGGAGCCGGGACACCCGGTCGAGCTGCCGCCACGGTCGGGGATGGGGCAGCCCGTCTCGAACCTGCCGGCGGAGCAGTTCCACCACGGTTTGATGGGCCTCGAGCCCGCGATCTGGGAGCCGCCGAGCTAGCGGGAGGGACACGATGACGGCCGTGAGCTTCGACCCGGCGGTGTTCGACACGCCGGAGTACTGGCGTGACCCGTATCCGCACCTGAAGGTGCTGCGGGACCACTTCCCCGTGTACCACGACGAGATGCACGGGCTCTGGTACATCACCCGCTACGACGACGTCTGCAACGCCTTCAAGGACAACGTGCACTACTCGAGCAAGAACCTGGAGCGCTCGATGGCGCTGGTGTTCGGCACGACGATGATGCAGTTCGACGCAGAAGAGCACACCAAGCGGCGGAACATCGTGGCGCCGGAGTTCTCGGGCCGTCGCATGGACCCGCTGATCCCGATCATCGAGAAGAACACTCAGGACCTCGTGGACCGGATCACGGCGCAGGCGGCGGAGCGGCTGGCGCAAGGGTTCGCGGACAAGGGCGAGGTGGAGCTGATCGACGCGTTCAGCTCGCGGCTGCCGGTGATGGTAATCATCGACATGCTGGGTCTGCCGCAGAAGGACCATGACCTCTTCCACGAGTGGTACCCGGCGATGATGGCGGGCCTGACGGGCACGCCGGAGCAGCGCACGTACGGCATCGAGTGCAACCAGCAGTTCCACGCCTACATCGACAAGCTGGTGGACGAGCGCAGCGTGAACCCGGGCGAGGACCTGATCTCGAAGCTCTGCACCGCGGAGGTAGACGGGGCGCGGATGTCGAAGGAAGACATCAAGGCGTTCTCAAGCCTGTTGCTGGTGGCGGGCGGGGAGACGACGGACAAGGCAATCGGGAACATGTGGGTACACATGATGGAGAACCCGGATCAGTTCGCGGAGGTGAAGCGCGACCCGGAGCTTTTCGACCGCGTATTCACGGAGACGATGCGGATAACGCCGCCGGCGGGGAGCCAGCAGCGGGACGTGATCGAGCCGGTGGAGCTGTACGGCCAGACGATCCCGGTGGGGGCGGAGGCGCACTTCTCGATATTCGCGGCGAACCACGACGAGCGCGTGTTCGACCACCCGGACGACTTCGACATCTTCCGGGACGACCTCTACTTCGGACGGGAGCTACGTTCGGGGTACTTCGAGGGCGGCCGCGCCGGGCACCTCGGCTTCGGGCTGGGCAAGCACTTCTGCGTGGGCTACCAGCTGGCGCGCTCGGAGGCAGTCATCGGCTCGAAGGCGCTGCTGCAAGCGATGGGGAACCCCCGCGTGAAGGCGGGCGGGGCGGCGCACATCCAGGTGGCCGGCCCGATGAACGAGCAGCCTCGCCTGGACCTCGAGTTTGAGGTGGTCTGAGGGAGACTCCGCTCCCTAGCGCGCGTCCGGGTCGAGGCCGCGACGCTCGCGCTCGGTGCGCATGCGGACGGCGTCGGACTCGAGGCGCGGGCCGCGCTCCTCGTCGGTGAGGGTACCGGCGACGTCCTTCCCGGACTTGGCGCTGTCGAAGGTGATCCACTTCTCGGGCGTGGCCTCGATGATGATGCGCAGAGGCGAGTCGAGGCGCTCGACGAAGTCGTCCTCGGCGGCCTTGTCGTCGGGGTTGGCCTTGTGCGCGAGGGCGCGATAGAACCAGTCCTTGGTCTCCTGGTCCTCGCGCACGATGGCGCGGCACTTGGCGGTGGCGGCGCCGCGCGGAGAGTCGGGGCTCTGGGCGGAGATGCCACTGACGGCGACTGAGACGCGGCCATCGCGGCGGATGGCGGCGACGCGGTGGCGGTGCGCCGCGCACGTGATCCAGAACTTGCCGTCCTTCCAGACGAAGGAGTGGTAGACGCCGACGGGCCAGCCGTCCTTGGTGCCCCACATGAGGATGCACTCGCTGGCGTCGTTCATGAGCTGGTCGATCTGCTCGTCGCTATAGGGGTAGACGGAAACGACCTCGTGGTCGCGCATACCTTCGGACATGGATGAACCTCCCTGCAGTCAGGCGGGTACGGTAGCCAGCCGGGGGCCAGTCCGCAAAGGGACGGCCTATGGGTGTCCCGCCACCATGAGGAGCGTGCCCGTGACCCAGCTCGAGGCGTCGGAGGCGAGGTAGACGGCGGCGGCGCCGAAGTCTTCCTCCTTGCCAAGACGCTTGAGGGGCTCGTTTTCGGCCATCTTCGCGAAGTACTCGTCGTCGCCGCCGGAGGCGTCCTCGTAGTCCTCGGTGCGGACCGAGCCGGGAAGGATGGCGTTGACGCGGATGTTGAAAGGGGCCATCTCGAGGGCAAGCGTCTTGGTGAGGTGGTTGAGGCCGGCCTTGGAGGCGGTGTAGACGCCATTCGTGGGGGCGCCACGGGAGATGGCGCCGACGGAACTCACGTTGATGATGGCTCCGCCGCCCGTGCTGCGCATCGCGGGCCAGACGGCCTTCGCGCACATCCAGGGGGCCTTGAAGTTGAGGGTGGTGGTGGCGTCCCACGACTCTTCGGGGGTCTTCACGAGGAAGTTGACGCTCTGCTCCTGCAGGCCGCCGGCGTTGCTGACCCAGACATCGATGCGACCGAAGTGATCCATCATCGACTGGACGAGGCCCTCGACGTTGGACCAGTCACGCACATCGGTGGGGAGGGCGAGGGTGCGGCGGCCGCGGTCCTCAATCTCCTTGCCGACATCCTTGAGGAGTTGCTCACGGCGTCCGGCGACGGCAACGTCAGCGCCCGCCTCCGCGAGGCCGAGGGCGATACCACGGCCGATACCGCCTCCGCCGCCCGTCACTATTGCGATCTTTCCTTCCAGACTGAACAGATCGAGGATGCCCATGCGCACGCTCCCGCGAAGAGATTTCCGGAAGTGTACGCGAGGCCGGTCGGTGCGGCTGCACGCCCCGGGAATCAGCCCAGCAACCCGATAGCGTTCCGGAAACTGTTGTTCCCTTAAATGTATGCTTTCGCGCGGCACGGAACAGGGGTGGCGCTGACCGTCCCGTTCGCAGGAGCGTCCCGTGGAGCTCCGCATCCTTGTCGCAGCGGCTGGCCTCTCACTTGCGCTGGGAGTGGTAACCGCAGCCCTCTGTGCCCAGCCACCGTTCAGCGCGGGAGCCGACTCGCTCGCACCCGAGTTCATCGACGTGCGAACGGCAGCCAAGACGTCAAGCGGGGGCTTGGAGAGCATCAGCGTCGACGTGCCGCCTGGCGAGGGCGGGGATCTGCTCGTGGGCATCCTCGCCATTGACAAGGAGCGCACGCCGACCACCCCACAGGGGTGGTCGCTTGCGGACACCGGCTTCACCCACCAGGAGGAGGCGACCCTGGCCGTCTGGTATCGCTTTGCCGACGGATCGGAGGGGGAGAGCCTAACGCTGGGATGGACCGGCGGTAAGCGCCAGGCAATCGCCGCGATCCTGCGCTACCGCGGGGTCGATCCCGCCTACCCGGTGGGGTCGGTGGGAGTCGCTACGGCGGAAACAAACGCTCCCACAGCCCCGAGCGTGACAGCAACCCGAGCGAACGCGCGGATCCTGCGGGTCTACGGCGCCGACGGCGGGGACCTGACAGCTGTGGGGGGCTACCCGGCGGGGCACGAAGGGCGCTTCTCCCTGGGCAGCCGGGGCAGTTCCGGGGTGGGGGCGGGAGCTGCCGACACTGTGCTCACAGCGACAGGAGCGAGCGGCGACGCGTCGTTCGACCTGGAGGAGACGACGAAAGAGGAGTGGCGGGCGGTAACGCTCGTTATCAACCCGGCGCCGACTGCGGAGCCCACGCCTACCCCCACACCCACTCCCACTCCCACTCCCACTCCCACTCCAACGCCAACGCCGACGCCCACGCCGACTCCCACGCCAACGCCCGCTCCCACGCC
>VXLW01000036.1 GCA_009841435.1 Dehalococcoidia bacterium
CGGCCCACCCCGCCGCCACCGCCACCCCCGGGCGGAACGCCTTGTTCAGGTCGTCCATCTGCCCCTCGCGGATGAGCTTCGTCCATCCCGGGATGATCATCTCCGAGTGCAGCCCCAGCCCCTGTTTTTCGTCGAAGGCCCCGCCCCGCACGAGCGAGCTGCTCGGTTCCCCCACCCCGATCTGCAGATTCGCCCCGTCCGACACCACCTCCGCCACGTTCGCCGCGATCGCCTTCGACTCCGCGTCCGGCTCCGGGCCCTTCCCCAGCAGCGGGGCCACCATCGCCGGGTCCAGCTTCTCGAAGAACCAGAAGCTGCGCCGCAGCATCCCCCGCAGCCAGCGGTCCGGCACCGAGTCCATCAGGTCCAGCAGCCCCTCGCGCTTTCGCCCGTCCTCCACCGCTTCCACCTTCGCCCGGATCTCCTCGTTACTCGGCCCGTAGTCGCCCTCGACCAGGTAGTCGATTTCGGAGACGTGCACCGTGCAGTCCCCGTGGAACACCGGGTACGTGTCGTCGATCTCGGCGATCACCGTGCGGCAGTTCTGCACGTAGCCGCGCTTGTTGAACATCATCGGCCCGAAGTTCACGTACCCCTTCTCGTTCGGACGGCTCACACGCGTGATGAACACGTCCGGGAAGAGGCAGTCGTCGGGTCGCTCGATCTGCTTCATCTCCGTCGAGAACAGGTTCGGGATGTACGACGCCACCTTCGAGTCCGTCGCATACCGTGCGAAGTCCCCGATGAAGATCTGGAAGTCGACCGTGAAGCGCTCGTCCCCCGCTTCCGGCGCGAGCCAGCCGGGGTCCTGTCCCGGCGTCGTCAGCCGCACGCGCACGTCCTTCAGGTCGCGCCGCGCCGCGATCGCATCCAGCACGTAGTCCAGCGAGGTCAGCGAGCAGTAGAGGACATCCCCATCCTGGACCCCAGAGGCCGCCTCCTCCGCCGAGACCGTGCGATAGGCTGCCGTCGCCGTCACGTCGCCGCCTCGCTGGCCACGGGCTCGTCGAGGAAGGCAGGCATGACTTCTTTCGCGAACAACCGCATCGACTCCAGGTTCTGCTCGTGCGTCGACCAGCGTCCCGTGATGCCGATGTTGAGCGCGTCCACCCCCAGCTTCTGCCAGTCCTCCACCGCCTTCGCCACCTCGTCCGGGTTGCCCACGAGCTTCCCCACCTGGTCCGCCCCCAGCGGCGGCCGGAACGCCGCCCCCGAGCCCAGGGAGTGGGCGTGGTAGGCGGGGCTCGGGTAGGTCGAGCCCATCGTCATCAGGTACGAGCTCAGCGGTCCGGCGAGCTGATCCTCCGCCTTCCCCGCCATCTTCTGCGCGAAGTCCGAGTCCGGGTGGCAGAAGAGCCCGCCCTGCGCCCGCACCTTGTTGTTCACCGTTACGCCGATCGGTTCCGCCTCGCGGCTCGCGCGACGGTAGTCCGCGATGAGGTCCGCGTACTTGGGGATGCCGCCCAGCGTCACGCCCAGCATCCCGATCCCCTTCTCCCCTGCGAGCACGGCCGTTTCCGGGCTCTGCACCGCCACCCAGATCGGCGGATGCGGTTCCTGCACCGGCTTCGGCAGCACGTTCCGGGGCGGCATCGAGAAGTGCCGTCCCTTGATTGAGAACTCGTCGCTCGTCCACATCTTCACAACCGAGCGCGTCGACTCCTCCCACATCTCCTTCGTGTCGTCCGGCTCGACGAGGAAGCCGCCGAGCTCCGTCCAGGTCGCGCTCCGCCCCGTCCCCAGCTCCACCCGCCCGTTGCTGAGGATGTCGAGCGTCGCGATCCGCTCCGCCACCCGCGCGGGGTGGTTGATGTTCGGCAGCATCAGGTAGATGCCGTGCCCGAACCGAATGTTCTTCGTCCGCGCCGCGCAGTACGCGAAGAACATGTCCGGCGCTGACATGTGCGAGTACTCCTCGAGGAAGTGGTGCTCCACCGACCAGCAGCTGTCGAACCCCAGCTGATCCGCCAGCTCGACCGTCTCGACCGCCTCGTGAAAGGCGCGAGACTCGCTCATCTTGTCCCACGGCTTCGTCACCACGAAGCCCACCGAAAGCCCGAACTTCATGCGCGACCTCCACCCGCCAACGCGGGCCGCCCGCATCTTGCCACGTCCGCGCGATGCTGGTCAGGTTCCGGGCCTGCGCCAGACAAAGGGAGACGCCCCTCGTGGGGCGTCTCCGGTGGTACACGCTGGAAGGAGGAGAGCGCTAAGCCCAGCGGTGGGCTGTCTCCAGCTCGACCACGGCCGAGTCGTCGAGACCGGCCGCCTCAAGCGCCTCGGTCACGTGCTGGGCCTCGTGCTGCGTCAACAGGCTGAGGACCGTGCCCAGCGAGAAGCTGTTCCCGCCAAGTGAGAACTCCTGCGCGAGATCCTCGTCGCTGAATCGCTGGACGTACATCCAGATGACCCCGTGGGCCGTGTTCAGCTCGATCCGCAGCATCTTGTAGTCGAGCGACGCGAACTTGTCGACGCCGGCCTGGTTGCCGCTCTCATCCGCCGGGAACTCGCCGCTGGCGAGCATCGCGCGGACGTGCGCCGACGTGTCGTGGCTGATGGCCGTGATGTGGCGAATGACGTCGCCCACCGACCAGCCGTCGTAGGCCGGCTTGTCGAAGTGGTCGCCGAGCGCGCCGATCGCGTCCTCGGTCCTCTGCCACGTCTCGCACATCGACTGGAACAACGCGTCTCGCGTAACTGCTGCGTCAGCTGCCATGGTCTGCCTCCGTGCCCTCCGGGAAGTGCGACCCGCATTGTGGCCCATCGCGATGGGCCGGTCTAGCTCAGGGCCGTTAGGCCCACCGATGCGCCGTCTCCACCGGCACGATCACGGACTCCGACAGCCCCAGCGCCTCCAGCGCCTCGTTCACGTGCCACGTCTCGTGCAACACCCGCTGCTGGATCACCTCGCCCAGCGTGTGCTCCTCGTCGAAAATGGTGAACGTCTGCGCCAGGTCCTCGTCGCTGAACCGCTGGATGTACATCCAGACGACTCCATGCGCCGTGTTCAGCTCGATCCGCAGCATCTTGTAGTCGAGCGACCGGAACTTCTCGACGCCCTCTGCGTTCCCCGAGTCGCCCGGGAACGGCAGCTCGTCCGTCGCCAGCAGCGCCCGGATGCGCCCCGACATGATGTGGCTCGCCGCCGTCAGGTGCCGGAACGCGTCCCCGACCGTCCAGTCGCCGCTGCAGGGCGCCTCGAAGTGCTCCCCCAGCGCCGCGATCGCATCCTCCGTCCGCTGCCACACCTCGCATACTTCCTGGAACAGCGCCTCTCGCGTCATCGCGTCTGCCATGTCTGCCTCCTTCGGCTACGTCTCCTAGACCCAGCGATGCGCCGTCTCGACGGGCACGACTGCCGATGCAGGAACGCCCGCCGCGTCCAGCGCCACCGCGACGTGATCGGCCTCGTGTCGCGCGACCACCCCCAGCACCTGCCCCAGCGTCCAGTCGTTGCCCATCAGCTTGTACGTCTGCGCCAGGTCCTCGTCGCTGAACCGCTGCACGTACATCCAGACGACGCCGTGCGCGGTGTTCAGCTCGATGCGCAGCATCTTGTAGTCGAGCGACCGGTACTTCTCGACCTCCGCCTCGTTCATTTCGTCGCCCGTGATCACGTACTCGCCTGTTGCCAGCATCGCCCGGACCGCCGCCGATTCCCCGTGGCTGATCGCCGTCAGGTGCCGAAAGATGTCGCCTACCGTCCAGCCGTTGTGCGCCGGCTTGTCGAAGTGCTCCCCGACCGCCGCGATCGCGTCCTCGGTCTGCTGCCACTGCTCGCAGAGCGCCTGGAACAGGCCCTCCCGCGTAATCGCCGGACTGTCTGCCATCGCTGCCCTCCTGACGTGCCCGGCGCAGTCTGACCGATCGCCCCACCCCCGGTCTACTCGCCCGCTTCCCCGTACAATCCCCCGACAGCGCGCCGCCCCACCGGCGCCCCCGGGAGACACCTCATGAAGCTTGGCATCAGCATCGGCTACTCCGGTCCGCAGATGAAACTGCCCGTCGAGAAGGTCCAGATGGCCGAACGCCTCGGCTACGACTCCGTCTGGACCGCCGAAGCCTATGGCTCCGACGCCGTCACCCCCCTCGCCTACCTCGCCGCTGTCACCGACCGCATCCGCCTCGGCACGGGCATCATGCAGCTCGCCGCCCGTACCGCCGCCAACTGCGCCATGTCGGTCGCCACCGTCGACGCCATGGCCGGCGGCAACCGCTTCATCGCGGGGATCGGCGTCTCCGGCCCCCAGATCGTCGAGGGCTGGTACGGCGAACCGTGGGGCAAGCCCTACTACCGCATCCGCGACTACGTCCAGATCATGCGCAAGATATTCGAGCGCGAGCGCCCCGTCATGCACGAAGGGACCGAGATCTCGCTGCCCTACTCGGGCGAGGGCTCGTCCGGCCTTGGCAAGCCGCTCCGTTCCATTCTCCACATGAACAACGTCCCTATCTGGCTTGGCACGGGCACGCCCGCCAACACCCGCCTCACCGCCGAGATCGCCGACGGCTGGCTCCCCCTCGGCTATGTCCCCGGCAAGAAGCTCGACCACTTCATGCCCTGGCTCGAAGAGGGATTCCGTCGCGCCGGCGGCGGCAAGAGCCTCAAGGACATCGAGATCCAGGTCAGCGCCACCGTCCGTATCACCGACGACGTCCAGGGCGCCCTCGACGCCATGAAACCGGGCACGGCCCTCTACATCGGCGGCATGGGCCACCGCACCAAGAACTTCCATAACGACAACATGGTCCGCCGCGGCTACGCCGACGCCGCCCAGCGCATTCAGGAGCTCTTCCTCGCCGGACGCAAAGAAGAGGCCGCCGCTGCCGTCCCCGACGAGTTCCTCGACGAGACCGCCCTCATCGGCCCCGTCGAGCGCATCCGTGAGCGCTACAAGCTCTGGGCCGACGACCCCATCACCGGCATCACCGTCAACGCCACCCGCCAGGAAGAAATGGAGCTCATGGCCGAGCTCGCCGAGGTGGAACCCGTCAAGGTGTAAGGGAGGCTCAGCCCCCCATCCGCCCCAGGAGCGACCCGTACTCGCCCAGCCCCACGGGCCGCACGACCCTGCCCATCCCCGACCAGTGCTCCCAGCGCCAGTTGCCGGTCGCGCGCGGCTGGCCGGCGGGCTCCTGCAGCGGCGAGGTCTTGCTGGCCAGCATCAGGTGATAGTGCTCGCTCAGCGGCAGCGACTCGTTCACCAGCCCGATCCAGTACCGCAGCTCGCCGTCGTCCGGCGCGAACGTCGTGCCCAGGTAGCGGAAGCGACCCTGCACGGGCGTCGACGAGCTGTTCTCGTAGCGAACGCCCGACCCGAACCGCTCCCGCAGCGCCGCCCCTCCCAGCGCGTAGAGCCGGTTCGTGTGCAGCGCGTCGTCGAGCCCCACCTCCCCCAGTCCGAGCACGTCGCGACGCACGAACTCTCCGAACTCGCGCGCGAGACCGTCCGCGTCGTCCGCGACCGTCGCCGCAATGGCGTCCCAGGTGACTGCTCCCGCCGCGCCGTCGTCGAAACCGACCCGGAGTCGCGTGCCGCCCGCGTCCGGCCGTTCGACCGCGTCCCCCGGCGCCACCTCGATCTCGACGAGCGCCTCCCGCCCGTCCGCGAACGTGATCCCGAGGTCGGCAACTGCGGCCCCCGCCCCGGGCTGGACCTTCACGTCGGTGACAGCGGCACCGTTCGCCCCTGCCGCGTCCGCGAACAGCGCGACAAGCGCCTCCCGACCCGTCGCCAGCAGGTAAGCGAGGCCGTTCGTGCAGTAGTCCTCGAAAGGGGACGTGCCGGCGCCCGGCCGGTAGGCCGAGAGCATTGTGAAGAGGTTCGCGCCGTCCACCCGTCCAGTATGGACACCGCCCCCGCGCGGTCCAGTCAGGCGGCGTCGGCGAGCGCCCGCAGCACTCGTGCGAGCAGCGGCATCCACTCCGTGCCCGCCTGCTCCCGGGGGATGCGCACCTGCTCCGGACCGACCCGTGCTCCCGGGACCCCCAGCGCTGCGACTGCCTGCTGATGGCGGTGGGTCGTGCCCCCGCGCAGCCGCAGGTGGAAGCTCTCCGGGCTCGTCGAGATGCGCTCGACCCCTGCCTGGCGCCCCACCGCCTTCAGCAGCGCCACCCCCAGCAGGTTCTGCACCAGCGGAGGCGGCTCTCCGAAGCGGTCGCGAAGCTCCTCCTCCATCTCGGCCACGCCCCGTGGCGACTCGATCCCGGCGATGCGTTCGTAGATCGCGAGACGCGTCTCCATATCGTCCACATAAGGCTCCGGGATCGACGCGCTCACCGGCAGATCGACCCGTGGCGCCGGCGGCAGCGATGGCGACGACGCGCTGCCGCCGCCCTCGAGCCCACCCCGCAGCGACTCCACCGCCTCCCCTACCAGCTTCGAGAACAGGTCGAACCCCACCGCCGCGATATGCCCGCTCTGCTCCGCTCCCAGCAGGTTCCCCGCCCCGCGAATCTCGAGGTCCTGCAGCGCGATCTGGAACCCCGACCCCAGTTCCGCCGCCTCGAAGATCGCCGCCAGCCGCTTCTGCGCCGCCTCCGAGATCGCCCGGTTGCGGTCGTAGAGGAAGTAGGCGAACGCCCGGTTCGCCGATCGTCCCACCCGCCCGCGCAGCTGGTAGAGCTGCGCCAGCCCGAACTGGTTCGCGTTGTTGATGATGATCGTGTTCACGTTCGGCAGGTCGAGTCCGCTCTCGATGATCGTCGTGCAGAGCAGCACGTCGTACTCACCGGCCCCGAACTCGACCATCACGCGTTCGAGCCGTTCCTCTGGCATCTGCCCGTGCCCGATCGCGATCGCCGCCTCCGGAACGAGCTCGCGCAGCCGCATGGCGATGCGTTCGATGTTGTGCACGCGGTTGTGCACGAAGTAGACCTGCCCGCCCCGCTCCATCTCCCGCTGGATCGCCTCCCGCACGATTTCGTCGTCCCACCCCGTCACGTACGTCCGGATCGGCAGCCGTTCCTCCGGCGGCGTCGCCACCATCGACGTGTCCCGGATCCCCGCCAGCGACATCTGCAGCGTCCGCGGGATCGGCGTCGCCGACATCGTCAGCGTGTCCACCTCCGCCCGCATCTGGCGGAAGCGCTCCTTGTGCGCGACCCCGAACCGCTGCTCCTCGTCGATGACCACCAGCCCCAGGTCCTTGAACGCGACGTCCCGCTGCAGCAGCCGATGCGTGCCGATGGCGATGTCGATGGCCCCGCCTTTGATGCCGTCGACGATGTCGTGCTGCTCCCCCGTTCCGCGGAACCGCGACAGCACCGCCACCTCGACCGGGAACCCGCTCATCCGCTCGCGGAACGTCTGCCCGTGCTGCTCCGCGAGCACCGTCGTCGGCACGAGCACCGCCACCTGCCGCCCCGCCATCACCGCCTTGAACGCGGCCCGCACCGCCACCTCCGTCTTTCCGTACCCCACGTCCCCCGCGATGAGCCGATCCATCGGCTTCGTCGACTCCATGTCCGCCTTCACGTCCGTGATCGCCTGCAACTGGTCCGGTGTCTCGACGAAGGGGAAGGCGCCCTCCATCTCGATCTGCCAGGGCCCGTCCTCCGCGCATGCGTCCCCGACCGCCACCGCCCGACGTGCGTATAGGTCGAGCAGCTCCTGCGCGATCTCCGCGACTGCCCGCCGCACCCGCCGCTTCGTGTGCGCCCACTCCTGCGAACCCAGCCGCGTCAGCGACGGCGGCCGGTCGCTCGGCCCCACGTACGCGCTCACCGCGTCGAGCTGGTCCGTCGGAACGTAGAGCCGGTCGCCCTCCGCGTACTCCAGCTCCAAATACTCCCGCTCGACCCCGTCCGTCGTCCGCCGCGTGAGCCCCGCGAAGCGCGCGATCCCGTGGTCGATATGCACGACCGAGTCGCCCGGCTGCAGCGTTGTCAGGATGTTCGGCGTGATGCCCCGCCGTCGCCGCTGCGGGCGCCGCGTCCGCCGCAGTCCGAACACTTCCTCGTCGCTGACCAGCGCAAACGTCTCCCCCAGCAGGAACCCGCCCGACGCCGTCGCCGGCACGATCGCGACCACTCCCGGGTCCGGAGCCGTGTCCAGCTCGCGCGTCAGCCGCGGCGTCAGACCCGCCTCCTCCATCAGGTCCGCGAGCCGCAGCGCCTGCTGCGAAGCCAGCACCACCGCCCGTCCCTCCTCCGCCCATTCCGTCGCCTGCCGCACCACCTCCCGGATTCGCCCCCCGAACGAAGGCGGCGTCGCGAACGGCAGCCGCTCCGCCCCCAGCTCCTCCGCCCCGAACCGCCCCAGCTCGACGCGTGTCTCGTGCGTATCCAGCAGCCGTCCAACCGCCTCCGGCTCGAGCCCCAGCGTTGGCAGCCCCTCCGGAATCTCCCCTCGCCGTTCAAGCGCCCCCCGCGCCTCCTCCTGGTGGCGAACGTGCAGGTCGAGCGCATCCACCCCCTCCTCCCGCTCGTCGACGATCACCAGGGTGTCGGGATCGAGGTAGTCGAACGCCGTCGCGCGGTTCAACAGCGGCTCGAAGTAGCCGGGGAAGCGGCTGCGCTCCCCGCCCGCCAGGAGTTCCAGCTCCTGCGCGATTGCCTCCGCCCCTTCGCCCCCGACGCTGATCGAGTCGCGAACCTCGCTTGCCCGCGCCTGCGCCTCCGGTGTGTGGCTCGCGATCGACGGCAGCACGACCGACTCGACCCGCTCGATGCTCCGCTGCGTCGCCAGGTCGATGCGCCGGATGCTCTCGACCTCGTCCCCGAAGAACTCGATCCGCAGCGGCTCCTCCGCCCCTGCGGGGAACACGTCGAGGATGCCGCCCCGTCGGGCCGCTACGCCCGGCTCCTCCGCTAGCGCCTCGAGCCGGTACCCCGCCGCCTCCAGCCGCCGCTGGAGCGCTTCCGGGGCCAGCGTCGCCCCGACCCCTACCTGCGTCCCCGCTGCTTCCACCTCCGGCCCCGCCCGGTACTCCGCGACTGCCGCCCACGAGGCCACGACGAGCGCAGGCTCCCCCGCCCGCAACTGTCGCAGCGCGCGGTCGCGCTCGGCGATCGCCGCCGGATCGTCCTCGGCCAGCTCGTACGGGAGCCGGTCCCCCGCCGGCAGGCTCACGACGGGAAGGTCCCCCGCGTACAGCGCCAACTCCTCTGCCAACAGCGACGCCCTGCCGGGGCTCGCCGCCAGAACCAGCGTTGACCCCGCGCTCCCCGCCGCCAGCGCCGCCATCGTCACCGGCTTCGCCGCTTCGGGCGCTCCCAGCGCGACCAGCCCGCGCCCACGCGCCACCCCGCCGAGGTGTCCCTCGACCGCTGTCCGGACGCCCGCCAGCTGGCTCGCCATGTCGCGCTCCAACGCCGTTTGGCCCGAGCGCTCAGCGCTCGGGCGTCGCAACAGCGTAGGGCAGGGAAGGAAGTTGGGCTACGCCGGCGAGGATTCGCCGCCCTGCGCCTCGTCGAGCGCCTCCGCCAGGTGCAGAACCCGCGCCTCGATCCCCGCCTCCCGCACCGCCGCCTCGTACTGCATCTGGCACCCCGGATTGGCCGTCACGATGACGTCAGGGCGATGCTCCCGGAACTGCGCCGCCTTGCGCGCCCGCAGCTCGCCCGACATCGCCGGCTGGATGAGGCTGTAGATACCCGCAGCCCCGCAGCACATGTCCGCTCCCTCTGTCTCGACCAGCTCGCACCCCTCGACTGCGCCCAGCAACGCCCGCGGCTCCGCGCTGATCCCCTGCGCGTGCGCGAGGTGGCAGGCGTCCTGGTACGCCACCCGCGCCCTCAGCCGCCCCGCCGGGAGGTCGCGTCCCGCCAGGTACTCGCTGAAGTCGACCACCCTGGCCGCCATCGCTTCCGCCCGCTCGACGAACTCCGCGTCTTCCGCCAGCAGCTCGCCGTACTCCTTCATCGCCGCACCGCACCCAGCCGAGTTCACGACGATCGCCTCCCCGCCCGATTCCTCGAACGCGGCGATGTTCGCCCGCGCCAGCCGCCGCGCCTGTTCGAGGTCGCCGTCGTGCGCGCTGAGCGCCCCGCAGCAACCCTGCCCCCGCGGCGCGAACACGTTCGCCCCGCTCCGCTCCAGCACGCGAATGCTCGCGCGGTGCACGTCCCCGAACAGCTCGCCCATTACGCACCCCGTGAACAGCGCGACATTGCCCTCCCCCGCGGCCTCCCGCGGCCGGAAGGGCCTCCCGGGACGCCCGAGTTGTGCCTCCAGCCGGCCCAGTGGCCCCGCGAGCCGCAGCACCCCAGACGCCCGCACCAGCCCGCGCAGCGGTGACCGGGCGAACCAGCGCACCGGCGTGAGCATCGCCGCGAGCACCCGCGGCCTCGCGACCACGTTGCGCAGCGCGAAGCGCCGCAGCCGGCGTTGCCAGCCCTTCGCTGGCGGCGCCGCGTCGAGCTGCGCCCGGGCGCGCTCCATGATGCGCCCGTACGGAACGCCGCTCGGGCAGACCGCCTCACAGGCGCGGCACTGGAGGCACAGCTCCCAGTGGCCCTGCACCGCCTCCGTCAGCGGGATGCGGTCCTCCGCCACCGCCCGCGCGAGGTGGATGCGCCCCCGCGGCGACTCGACCTCCAGGCCCGTGATCGCGTAGGTCGGGCACGCGTTCACGCAGAGCCCGCAGTGGACGCACTTCGCCAGGTCTGCCGTGTCCGGAGCATCCTCGACGAGCGGCCAGCCGGTCATCTCAGAGGCCGCCCACGTAGCGGCCCGCGTTCAGCCGGCCGTCCGGGTCGAATGCCGCCTTCACTGCCGCCATCCGCGCGAACGTCGGCGGCCGTCCCCACGGATCGAGGGCGCCTCGCAGCGCCTTCGGGATGCGTTCCGCCACGAGTCCCCCACCGCTCTCCGCCAGCCCCGCCCGCAGCCTCCCTACCGCTCCCCCGACGGCGTCCGCGTCCGGCAGCGACCCCTCCTCCCAGGTGGCCCGCACCTCCCGCGCGAGCGGCCGCACAAGGACACGCGACGCCCCCAGTCCTTCCAGCACCGCCGCTGTCGATGCGATGGCGCTCGTCGGGCACGAGGCGCGCACCGTCAACGTCTCCTCGGGCTGGAAGCCGAGGTCGCGCGCCGCCAGGTAGTCGCCCTCGCTGGAGGGCGCCAGGTCTGCCTCCGCAATGCTCTCCGCTTTCGGAACGGCCCCCTCGGTCAGCCGTACGACGCCCACCCAGCGCCGTCCCTCCCGAGTCAGATCGAGGAACTCGGGCCGCAGGTCCGCCCGCAGGAACCGTTCCGCCAGTGTCTGCCCCTCCGCCAGCGTCCCCACCTCGAAGCGTAAATCGATCGTCTCGACCCTGGGCAGCACCCGCACCGCCACTGACGTCACGATCCCGATGGTCCCCAGCGACCCGCACCAAAGCCGCATCAGGTCGTACCCGGTCACGTTCTTCACGACGCGACCGCCTGCCTTCACCAGCTCCCCGTCCGCCCGCAGCACCGTCATCCCCAGCACGAAGTCGCGCGGAAGACCGTGCCGTGTGCGCAGGGGCCCGCCCGCCCCCCCCGCCCGCCCCTGCGT
>VXLW01000027.1:0-2767 GCA_009841435.1 Dehalococcoidia bacterium
CCCCCCCCCCCCCCCACCCATTTTTTTTTTTACCCCCCCCACCCCCCATACGCACTTTGCCTGTTGTCGGTGGGGCTTGTTTTTTTTTATATCAAGTGGGTGGGCGAGTGGGACGGCCGTCCCTTCGCCGGCTACCCCGTGATCGAGGGCCAGGCCCTCCGCCGGGGGACCTTGTTTGGTCCCGGCGGCGGCAACATCGCGCGCGAGATCGGCCAGTTCCTCACCGCCCTCCACGACTTCCCCCCCGAGCAGGCGGCCGAGGCGCTCGGCGCGCCCCTCCCCGAGCACGTCCCCGACCCCCGCGACTGGCTTGAGAATATCCGCATGCGCGTCTTCCCCCGCCTCTCCGCCACCCTCCGCGTCGCCGTCGATAGCGGCTTCACCCGCTACGTCGGCCACGGCTTCGATCCGCCCCCGCGGCTCGTCCACGCCGACCTCGGCTTCGTGCACATCCTCGAGCGCCATGGTCGCCTTGCGGGAGTAATCGACTTCAGTGATGCCGACCTGCGCGATCCCGCCTGCGACTTCGCCGTCATCCTCGCCGATGGCGGCTGGCATGCCGTCGACGACATTGTTCGCTTCTATGACCGCCCCCTCGGCGAGGGCTTCCACGAGCGCGTCGAGTTCCACTACTGGACCATGGGCCTCCACGACATCCTCTACGGCCTCGACACGGAGGAGGAGCGCTACGTCGGCCTCGGCCGCTCCGCCCTCGCCCAGCGCATGCGCGAGACCGGCATCCTCCCCGCCTGAGCCGCTGCCCCGCGCTAGAATGCCCCGGCTCGCAAGGGGGCCCGTCATGGAGATCGAAGGGAAAGTCGCCATCGTCACCGGGGCCGCGTCGGGCATCGGGCGCGCCACTGCCATCGCCCTGGCCGCCGAGGGAGCCAGCGTCGTCGTCGCCGATGTCGACGCCGCTGGCGCCGCCGCTACCGTTGGTGAGATCACCGGCGCCGACGGCTCCGCCACCTTCGTCGCCTGCGACGTCACCCGCCCCGAGAGCATCGCCAACCTCTTCGCCCAGGCCGAGGCCGCCTACGGCGGCGTCGACATCGTCTACAACAACGCCGGAATCTCCAGCGGCGAACCCCACTGGCCCGATGCCCCCCTCGCCCGCATCGCCGAGGAGACCCACATCAACACGTCCGGCGTGATGATGGGCACGCGCGAGGCCATCCACGCCATGCGAAAGCGGGGCGGCGGCGTCATCGTCAACACCGCCTCTGTCGCCGGTGATAGCCACCTCCCCTTCGACCCCATGTACTCCGCCACCAAGAAGGCCGTCATGTCCTTCACCCAGAGCTGCGCCCCCTTCGCCGAGAGCGACAACATCCGCGTCAACGCCGTCTCCCCCGGCATGGTCCGGACCGCCTTCCAGGGCAAGACCGGCGACGGCGAACGCCCCGCGTCGTGGCTCGCGCCCTCCATCGAGCGACACGCCGACAGCATCCTGCCCCCCGAGGCCATCGCCGAGGCCGTCCTCGACTTCATCCGCGACGACTCGAAGGCCGGCGAAGTTCGCACCGTCGCCCCCGCCTAGCGGCGTATCATCCCCGCGGACGGTCGCCATGCCCGAACTGCTCGACGATCTCCGCGTGCTCGACCTCAGCGAAGGCCCCATCGGTGGCATCACCACCATGGTGCTCGCCGACTTCGGCGCCGACGTCGTCAAGGTCGAACGCCCCGGCGGTGACCCCTGGCGCTCCGTCGCGAACTCGCCCATGTGGCTGCGGGGGAAGCGCAGCGCCATCCTCGACCTGACCACCGACGAGGGCCGCCAGTCCCTCGCCCGTCTCGCTGAAGGCGCCGATGTCGTCGTCATGAGCGGCCGCCCCGGCAAGGCCGGGGCCCTCGGCGCGGACTACGAGACCCTCAGCGCCATCAACCCCGCCCTTGTCTACTGCGCCATCACGGGCTTCGGGCCGGAAGGCCCTTACGCCGGGTACCCCGGCTACGAGGCCGTCGTCGCCGCCCGCCTCGGGCGCATGCTCACCTTCAGCGGCCTCGCCGACCGCGAAGGTCCCGCCTACCCCGCCGTCCAGGCCGGCTCCCACGCCACCTCCCAAGCCGCCCTCCACGGCATACTCGCCGCCCTCATGGCCCGCGACGAAAGCGGGCGCGGCCAGCTCGTCGAGACCAGCCTCCTCCAGGGCCTCTTCGCCTACGACCTCGGCGGCCTCTTCCGCGCCCAGCTCGGCGACCGCTTCCCCGAGATCTTCGCGGGGCTCGCCATGCCCGTCATGCCCACCCTCAACTACCACGCCCTCCAGACGAAGGACGGCCGCTGGCTCCAGTTCGGCAACCTCATGGCCCACCTCTTCGATAACTACCTCGCCGCCGTCGACCTCGCCGACATCTTCGCCGACCCCGACTACGAGGGCAGCCCCGCGACGTGGTCGGAGGAGGCCCGCGAGCGCCTCCGCGACCGCATGTTCGAGCGCATGCTGGAACGCACCGCCGACGAGTGGATGGAGACCTTCATCGAGCACGGCGGCGTTGCCGCCACCCCCTTCCAGAGCACCCAGCAGGCGCTCGACGACCCCGATCTCGTCCTCAACGAACACGTCGTCGAGCGGGAGCATCCCAGCCTCGGGACCGTGCGCCAGCTCGGCGCCCTCGCCCGCCTCACCGCCACCCCCGGAGCCGCCGGCGAAGCCGGCCCCGAGCCGGGCGCCGCCCCCCCCCCCGGCCGGGCCCGGGCGCGTATTCACAAGTCCGAGCCCACGAGGCAAAGGGCCAAGTGGGGGTGGCGGGTTGGGGGGGTAAA
>VXLW01000027.1:2777-10766 GCA_009841435.1 Dehalococcoidia bacterium
ACCCTGGGGGGGGGGGGGGCGGCCCCCGCGGGGGGCGGGGGCCCCCGGGGGGCCCCCGCGCCCCCCCCCCCCCCCCCCCGGCCCCCCGGGGCTCCGCCGCCCCCGAGCCGGGCGAGCACACCGCCGAGGTCCTCGCCGAGACCGCCCCCGCCCGCCGCTCCGTCCCCGCGACGCCCGCCTCCGGCCCGCCCCTGCAGGGCGTTACCGTCCTCGAGTTCGCCACTGTCATCGCCGCCCCGCTCGGGGCGGCCATCCTCGCCGACCTCGGCGCGCGCGTCATCAAGGTCGAGCCCATCGGCGGCGACCCCTTCCGCGCCATGGGCATTGCCTCTCTCGGGGCCGGCCGCTGCAACGGCAGCAAGGAGAGCATCGCCCTCGACTTGAAGAGCCAGGAGGGGCAGCAGATCGTCCAATCCCTCGCCGCCTCCACCGACATCATCATCCACAACTACCGCCCCGGCGTGCCCGAGCGCCTCGGCATCGGCTACGAGACCCTCAAGGCGATCCGCCCCGAGCTCGTCTACGTCTACGTCAACGGCTACGGCCGCGGCGGCCCCGGCGCCCACCGCCCCTCCACCCACCCCATCCCCGGCGCCGGTCTCGGCGGCGCGCTCATGCAGATGGGCGAGGGCATGCCCCCCGTGTGCACGACCATCCCCGAGTTGCGCGAGATCGCCCGCAAGTTCTTCCGCGCCAATGAGCTCAACCCCGACCCCAACACCTCCGTCGTCGTCGCCTCCGCCTCCCTCCTCGGCCTCTACGCCCGCCGCCGCTTCGGCCACGGCCAGGAGGTGTTCGTCGACATGTTCGGGGCGAACGCCTGGGCCAACGCCGACGACTTCATCGCCTACGAGGGCAAGCCCCCGCGCCCCACCCTCGACCGAGACCTCTTCGGCCTCGGCCCCACCTGGCGGCTGTACGAGGCTGCCGAGGGCTGGGTCTTCCTCGGCCTCGCCGTGCAGCCAGAGTGGGAGCGCTTCTGCGAGCTGGCGGGCCGCCCCGACCTCGCGGCCGACCCCCGCTTCGCCACCCCCGACGCCCGCACCGCCAACGGCGGTGTCCTCGCCGAGGCGCTCGCCGCTCTCTTCGGCACCCGTCCCGCAGACGAGTGGGAGGCGCTGCTCGCGACCGAAGGTCTCGGCTGCGTTCGCGCCGATTCGGCACCCGTCCACGAGTTCATCGCCCGCGACGAGCACGTCGCCGCCAACGGCCTACGCGTGCCCGCCCACAGCGCCAACTTCGGCGAGTACGAGCGCTACGGCCCCCTCACCGCCTTCAGCGAGAACAAGCTCGAGCTTCGCGGCTTCCCCCTCGCCGGCGAGCAGGCCGACGCCATCCTCGCCGAGCTCGGCTACGACCCCACCGCCGTCGAGGCCCTCCGCGCGAAGGGTGTCGTCTGGTCCGAGACGCCCGCCCCGCTCGCCGCCGTCACCGCCTGACCATGCCCGACTTCCACACCGGCCGCCTCCTCGTCGCCACCCCCAACATCGAGGACCCCAACTTCTGGCGTACCGTCGTCCTCCTCTGCGCGCACGACAAGGAAGGCGCTTTCGGCCTCGTCCTCAACCACGCCATGAACGGCGAGACCGTCGCCGGCCACCTCCCCGAGTGGGAGGGCCACGCTGTCGAACCGGCGCTCCTCTTCCGCGGCGGCCCCGTCTCCACCACCTCCGTCTTCGCCATGGCCACCGGCGATGACATGCCCGTCGACCGCTGGGGCCTGCGCATCGCCCCCGGCCTCGGCCTCGTCGACCCCGGCAAGGGCCCCGACCACTTCGAGGGCCGCCTCGGCCGCATGCGCTTCTTCGCCGGCTACGCCGGCTGGGGTGGGGGCCAGCTTGAGGGCGAGATCGCGACCCACGGCTGGTTCATCGTCGACGCCCTCCCCGAAGACCCCTTCGCCCACACCCCCGCCGACCTCTGGCGCGATGTCCTCCGTCGCCAGGGGGGCGAACTCGCGCGTTTCGCCAGCCACCCAGCCGAGCCCGGCGTGAACTAGTGGCCGGTGGCCAGGCAGCGCCTTCCCCGCGGGCGGCCGGGCGGGGACCGACCACCGACCACTGATCACCGACCACCAGGATCGCTGTAGCATTGGCGCCCACCTCAAAGCCCCCAAAACAGGAGGATCCCCATGGCCGCATACGTGCTCGCGCAGGGTCGAGTCGAAGACCGGGACAAGCTCAACCAGTACCTCGCCGGAGCGGGCGGAAGCCTCGCCCCGTTCAATGCCAATGTCCTCGCCTACACCGAGGAGCCCGAGGTCATCGAGGGCGAGGTTCCGAACAACCGCTTCGTCCTCATCGAGTTCGCCGACGTCGAGACGGCCAAGGCCTGGTACAACTCCGACGACTACGCAGCCGTCCGCGGCCTCCGCATCGAAGGCGCCCCCGGCACCCTGGTGATCCTGCCGGGCATGTAGCCCCGGTGACTAGTGGCTGGTGATTAGTCCCCACCGCCCCATGGCGGGGCGGACCAGCCACTAACCACCAACCACTACGTCACATTGCCTTGATGCCCTGGTACTCCTGGGCGAACACGCACTCCTGCAGCCCAAGACCCACGTCGTTTGGGTCGTCCAGGTTCGTGTAGCGCGTGTACAGCTCGGCGAAGTGGCCTCCGGGCCGCTGCTTCACCTCGTTCCCGTCCAGGTCGCGCACAATCACCGGGTGGGAGACATCCCAGACCTCCCCCTCCACCAGTTCGTCGCGATACACGCCCCGCCCGAGGCCGTCGTCCCAGCCACCCCAGTAGCCTCCCCCCTGCATGTAGACGGGTTTGCTCACCGTCTCCAGTAGGAACCGGTCCACCCCCCCGTCCGGACGCGTCAGGTCCAGCCGCGCGCTCTTCAGCCGCGGGAAGCCGTCCTCGAACTCCGTGCTCACCACGTCCACGTCCGTGTACGCCCACCCCTCCTTGCCGGAGTCGTAGGGGTAGTCGATGCGGCTGTGTACCCGCCCGTACTCCGGCAGGTTTCCGCCGCCCGTGCCCGAGGCCACGATCGTTCCGTCGGTGTGGTGCCGGAACGAGCAGTACATCGAGCGGTCCGGGAACCGCACCAGCGCCCACCAGCGCGCCCCCGGCTTCCCCCAGACCGACCGTCGCTCAAGCGGAGGCGCCGCGTGGCGGTTCGGCTGCTCGCCCTCGCCTGTGTTCGCCTGCCCCCAGGAATGGTCCTTCGCCCCCACCCAGCCGTCGTCCACGTCGAAGCGGTACTCCTTCCCGCCGACCTTGATCCAGCCCGAGAGCCAGCCCAGCTGCACGAGGTTCGAGCGCTCCCCCACCATCCTGCCGTCCTGGTACATCTTCACGCCCGGGCACTCGTCGTACGGCGGCGCCGAGCTCTCCCAGAGGATGTCGAACGAGCAGTCGACGTCCGTCTCCTCCAGCTCCAGCCGCAGCGTCCGCAGCCCCCGGATGATCTCCTGCGAGAACGGTCCCACCGTCAGGTCGTCGATGTCCGGGCGCAGGCGGCGCGTCGCGCGCACGTTGTACTGCTTCCCGTCACCGGTGCTCAGGATCGAGTAGGCGTCGATCGTGTTCGTGTTGTGGTAGAGCCGCAGCGCCGTAATCAGGTTGACCTCGCCGTCGGGGTCGCCGATACAGTGCCAGTAGCCGTCGCTCCAGCCCGGGCTCGGGTTCGCGATGATGTCGAACGTGTCGATCGTCTGGTGGCGGGGGTACTCATCCAGCTCGGTCAGGACGCGTTTTGGGGACATGCGGATACCTCCGGTGGTTCGTGCCCGAGCAGGATACGCCGCGCGAACACCGCCCGCGTGGACGCCCGTGCGCGAAACGGCACCGTCCGTACAATCCCCGTCCCGGAGGGTTTCGCTATGTCAGACGACGTGTTCTCGATGGAAGGCAAGACGGTCATCGTCACCGGCGCGAGCTATGGGTTCGGTGTCACCTGGGCGGACGCCCTCTCGGAGCGCGGCGCCAACATCGTCGGCACCTCGCGCAGCCTGGATCGCCTCGGGGACACCGCCGCCATGGTCGAGGCCAAGGGCCGCCGCTTCCTCCCCGTCGCCTGCGACGTCACCGACTACGAGCAGGTCGAGAACCTCATGAAGGCCGCCTGGGACGAGTTCGGCACCGTCGATGTGCTCATCAACAACGCCGGCATCTCCGACCTCAGCGCCTGGCGCGCCGAGCACTCCGACAACGACATGTTCCGCCAGATCGTCGAGACCGACCTCACCGGTCTCTGGCACTGCTGCCGCGCCGCCGCCCAGTACTTCCTGCGCCAGGGCCACGGCAACATCATCAACCTCAGCTCCATCTTTGGTGTTGGCGGCTTCGAAGGACGCACCCCCGGCTACTTCGCCGCCAAGGGCGGCGTCACCCGTCTCACCGAGTTCCTCGCCACCGAGTGGGGCGACCGCGGCATTCGCGTGAACGCCCTCGCCCCCACCGTCTTCGATACTCCGATGACGCATGACGGCCTCATCCAGAGCGGCGTCATGGAGATGCTCGAAGGCCGCACCCCGATGCGCCGCATCGGCCAGACCGAGGACCTCGTCGGCCCCATCGTCTTCCTCGCCTCCGATGCCTCCCAGTATGTGACCGGGGCCATCCTGCCGCTTGACGGCGGCCTCACCGCCAGCCGCGGCTACTCGCCCGGCCCCTGGCCCATGGACGAGTTCGACCCCGAGGGCCGCGGCAAGCCCATCAACCCCGGAGACCCCTGGGACTAGCGTCGCCTCGCGCGCCGGGCTGGCATACTGATCGGCCATGGGCCCTGGCTACGAGTCCGACGAGGAGCGCTGGCGTCGCGCTTACGATCGCGAACGCAGCCGCGACTCGCGGGACCAGATCATCGCCTGGTTCTGGAACGGCGCGCTCGGGCAGCCGCTCTGGATGAAGGTGCTCTACGCCGTACTCAGCCTTGGCGCGATAGCCGCGCTCATCGCCCTCTTTGCCCTCGATGCCATCCTCAACGGCTAGCCGGCCTCGCACATCCGCCGCGTGACCTCATAGATCATCTGGCAGCTCAGCCGGAAGCTGTCCAGCGTCATGCGCTCGTTGTGGCCGTGCACGGTGCGCGCCAGGCTGGGTGAGGTGAGCCCGCCCGAGAACCCGTAGGCCACGACTCCCTGGTTGCGGAACACGCGGCTGTCCGTGAACCCCGCCGTCACGCCCGGCGTCACCACCGCGTCCTCGACCAGCTCCCGCACCACCGACTCGATCGTCGCGAACAGCTCCGTGTCGTGCGAGCTCGTGTCCGACGCGCCCGCGAACACCCGCTCGAGCCGCACCTTCGGGTCGTCGATGACGCGCGTCAGCTCCGCCTCGAATGAGGCCGGGTCGACCCCCGGCAGCAGCCGGCAGTCGATCGTCGCCTCCGCCCGCCCGGGGATGACGTTGTGCTTCATCCCCGCCGTCGCCGTTGTCGCGCTAATCGTGTTCGTGAGCAGGGCGCGCACGCGCACGTCGCTCGCGGCCGTCTGCTCCAGCTGCTTGAGCGACGTGCCGCCGCTGTAGATCCCGGCCCGCTCAAGCCGCCCGAAGTATTCCTCCAGCACCGGCGAGAGCTGCGGGGTCCGCTCCCACTCCTGCAGCTTCCCCAGCGCGCGCACGAGCCGGTCGAGCGGGTTGTCGTTGTGTGGCACCGAGCCGTGCCCCGCTCGCCCCTCCGCTACGACCCGCAGCCAGAGCGGCCCCTTCTCCGCCGTCGTCACCGTGAACACCGGCCGCTTCACGCCGAACAGCTCCGTCGACCCGCCCCCGCCCTCGTTGATGACGAACTCCGCCTCCAGCGCCTCCGGGTGGTGCTCGGCCAGCCACTCGATGCCGAGCAGCCCGCCCGCCTCCTCGTCCGCAACCGCCAGGAACACGATGTCTCGCGCCAGGGGCACGCCTGCGCGCTTCAGCAGCAGGAACGTCAGCAGCTCCGCCACCCCAAGGCCCTTCATGTCGAGCGTTCCCCGCCCCCAGATCTCCCCGTTCCGGATGATCCCCGCGAACGGCTCCTCGTCCCAGAACTCCCGCTCCACCGGCACCACGTCCGTGTGGTTCAGGAGCATCAGCGGCGGACGGCTGCCGTCGCCCTTCAGCACCGCCCGCAGCGAAACCCGGTCATCTCCCGGGTCGAACAGCTCGTACTCAACCCCCTCGCGCTCGAGGATGCCGCCCAGGTAGTCGCACGCCAGCCGCTCCCGGCCCGGCGGGTTCGACGTGTCGATGCGCAGGTACTCCTGCAGGATGCCCAACGCCTCTTCGAACGCGGCGTCCCAGTCGACCCGCGGCTCCGTGACGGTCACTCCCCTACCCCGTACACCTTCGCCGAGTTGTCGTGGAGGATCTTGCGCAGCGTGTCCTCGGGCAGGCCGCTCAGTTCCTGCTCGATGAAGTCCCTGGGGTAGATCGCGACGGAGTTCGGCCCCGGCGACATGCTCGTCGGGTGCGGGAAGTCCGTCTCGTAGAGGATGTTGTCCGCCCCGATCTGCTCGATCGCGCTGATCGCGCTCCCCCGCTCGAACCAGAAGCAGGCGTAGCACTGCCGCTTGAAGTACTCGCTCGGCAGCAGGTCCATCTCCGGGTGTTCCTCACGACAGCCGCTGTTCACCCACTGCCAGTCCATCGCCTCCAGCAGGAAGGGCACCCAGCCAACGCCGCTCTCCACCGAGACGAATTTCAGGTCCGGGTAGCGGTGGCAGATGCCAGACAGGATCACGTCCATCATCGCCGTAGAGTTGTCCAGGAAGATCCCGACCGTCGCCTTTGCGTACGCTGCCTGCCGGCCGTTGTTCACGTTCGCGTCCCGGATCACCGAGAGGTCGCCCGAGCCGATGTGGAAGTTGATCGAGAGGCCCAGCTCCTGCGCCTGCGCCCACAGCGGCTCCCAGTGCGGGTCCGTGATGTGGGGGAAGTCGAAGGAGTGCGGCTGGCTCGTCATCAGAATGCCCCGGTGGCCGCGATCCTTCGCCCGCCGCATCTCCTCCAGGCACAGGTCCACGTCCCAGAACGGCGTCGCCATGATCGGGATGAAGCGCTCGCTCGCCGGCTCCGTCCAGTCGATGAGGAAGTCGTTGTAGGCGCGGACGCACTCCTTCATCAGCTCCGGCTCCTTCAGCCGCAGGAAGTTCCCCGAGCCGAAGCCGCCCACGTTTGGGTAGATCACCTGCGAGTGGATGCCGTATTCGTCCATGCGCTGCAACCGCGCGCCCACGCTGAACGCCCCATGGTCCGCCTGCGGCAGGGAAGGCGGGTGGTTCGGCGGCGGGTCTGTCCAGCCCGCCATCGCCGCGCTCGCCGTGGGACCGGCGGGCTGTCCGCCCATGAACCAGCGGTCCTCGTTGATCTCCGGGTCGAACTTCACGTGTGGAACCAGGTCGCCCCACTTCTGGCTCGACACCCGGCTCGTCCACAGGTCCTCGGGCTCCGAGATATGGCTGTCCGCATCGATGACCTTGATCCGCTCGACGACCGTCGCCATGGCGATTCCTCCCCGGCGGTCACCCCGCCGCTGCGCCGCGTGGCGGGCAGGATACGCGCCCCCGCCCTGCTCCGGGGTGAAGCCCTACACCGGCCGGAACAGAACCAGCGTGACCTCGTCGTCCACGTCCTCGTACACCGCCTCCACCGCCATCCCGATGCGCACGTCCTCGATCGCGCACTCCACGATGTTCGTCGTCATGCGCGGCCCCTCCTCCAGCTCCACGATCCCGATGACGTACGGGGCCCGCGCCGCGAACGCCGGCGCCGTCCCCCGCCGGTCGACCGTGTACGAGTACAGCACCCCCCGCCCGCTCGCCTCCACCCACTCTGTCCCCGGTTCGAGGCTCCCGGGGCTGAAGGCGCGCGGGTAGAAGTAGGCCTCCCCGCCGTCTGTGAGCGGTAGCAGCAGGCGGTGTTCCCGCGCCGCCTCCCAGAACGGCGCGGTCGCGGCGGTCGGCTTTGGCAGGATGCGCGGCGGCTCCGCCATCAGGCCCCCTCCAGCACCAGCGCCACCTGCTCCGACATGCAGCCCCCCGTCCCCGTCACGTACCC
>VXLW01000093.1 GCA_009841435.1 Dehalococcoidia bacterium
CCCCCCCCCCCCCACCTTTTTTTTTACACCGCTCCCCCTCCCCACCACATGCGCTCTGTGTGGCGGGGGGCGGTTTTTTTCTATATCCGACACCTCCTCCCCCGAGCTGTGGGCGCCAGCCCTCGACGAGAGCGCCGCCGCCCTCCAGGAGCGCCTCCAGGGCACCCCCGACGAATGGCTCCAGCGCCGCGTCCCCCTCATCGAGGGTGACGGCAGTCTCGCCGGCTGGCGCGTCCTGATGATGCTCGTCGAGCACGAGGTTCATCACCGCAGCCAGATCGACACCTACGCCGGACTGAACGGCTGGTCGCCCCCCGACATCTTCGGGATGAGCGCCGAGGGCCTCGCTGATCGTGAGGACGCCCAGCGCCGGCGCCTCGCCGAGCGCGGCGGCTAAACCCGCCGAATCGCGCTTCCCGTTTCCTCCCCGTAGGCTGCGCGCGGAGGGTGCGACATGAGCGTGATGGATGACTTCCGGATGGACGGCCAGGTTGGCGTGATTACCGGCGGAGGCCGCGGGATCGGCGAGGGCATCGCCTGGGCCATGGCCGATGCAGGCGCCGATGTCGTCGTTGCCGCCCGTCGCGAGAACGACCTCGCCCGCGTCGTCGAGGGTGTCGAGGCGCGCGGTGCGCGCGGCCTCGCCGTCCCCACCGACGTGCTCGACCGGGCCGCCATCGAGCGTCTTGTCGCCGCCACCGTCGAGGCCTTCGGCAAGATCACCGTCTGGGTGAACAACGCCGGCGGCAGCCAGGACAGCGCCGTACGCGACCTCGCGGAGACCCCCGACGAGTACTGGGACGAGATGATCGAGTTCAACCTCACCTCCGCCTTCCTCGGCATCCGCGCCGCCCTCCCCCACATGCCCGACGGGTCGAGCATCGTCAACATCGTCTCCGGAGCGGCCCTCAACGCTGCCCCGCACACGGGCGTGTACGGCGCGGCCAAGGCCGGCGTCGTGAACATGACCATGACCCTCTCCCGCGAGCTCGCCGAGCGCCGTATCCGCGTGAACGGCATCGCCCCCGGCCCCATCTTCACCGAGCAGTTCGCCGCCATGTTCCCCATGACCGAGGAGGAGCAGGAGGCCTACGGCAACCGCCTCCCCACCGGCCGCATGGGCAGACCCAGCGACATCGGCGCCGGCGTCGTCTATCTCGCCTCGGAGGCCGGCTCCTGGATCACCGGCCAGACCATCGCCATCAACGGCGGGCACGTGCCCGGCTCCATCGCCGTGGTTCACCGCGGCGAGTAACCGACCCCAGCAACACTCAGGAGGAAGAACCAATGAGTATCACCAAGCAGTAACTCGTCGAAGGCATCCGCTTCGCCGGCCGCCGCGGGGCGGCCGCCCTTGAGCATGTCCCCGACTTCGACCGCCAGCTCGCCCAGGAGTGGACCACCGCCGACGCCTTCCGGCACATCGCCGCCGGCGCGGGCGCCCTCGAGGGCTTCTACGGTGGCCTCAGCACGGGCGCATTCGAGTCGTTCAGCAATGAAGACGCGGCCTCCGGCAACGCCCGCACGATCGAGCGCATGGCCGAAGTCTCCCGCGAGGAGCTCGGGACCATGATCCTTGAGGGCTCCGAGGTCTCAGCCGCCTTCGCCGAGACGCTCGACGAGGACGACCTCGCCACGGTGGTCACCCTCGGCGACTACCGCATGCCCAAGGCCGAGCTCGTCGCCCAGATCTGGATCCACCACCCCATCCACCACGCCTACGAGGCGAGCCAGCGCTGGCCCCTGTAGTCGCGACTCGCTACGGGGCGAGCACCCGGTCCAGGTCGATCGTTTCCAGGCGCGCCCGCAACCGCCTGACCCACGCGCGCGCCATATCCGCGCCCCGGTTCTCGCCCACGCCGATATCCAGGATCGTGAGCAGGCCCAGCGTCTGCACGGTCGTGAGCAGCCCCAGGCGGTAGTGCCGCTCGAACGCCTCGAACGGGTAGCCCCTCACGCCGTGCTCCTCGAGTGCTGCGTGATAGGTACGGAGCAGCTCAGCCTCGTCTCCGGGCGTCAGGTCGTCGCTCGCCCCGGAGAGGAACCAGGCCACGTCGTACGCCGCCGGTCCCCGCCGGATTGCCTGCCAGTCGAAGAACACCGGCTCATCGCCTCGGAACACGAGGTTGTCGAGGCGCAGGTCGCCGTGTACGAACGTTTCCGGCGCTTCTTGCTGCATCCGCTCGATCGTCTCGACGCCGTTTTCGCCGACCCACGTGACAACGCGCTCGAACTCCTCGTCGAAGAGTTCCGGGTGCCGCTCCTGGAACGTTCCCAGCATCTCCAGGAACATGCTCTGCCGGACGCGGGAGTCCCCCGCGAGCGGTACGAGCCAGTAGCGGTCCTCAAGCGCTGGGCTCTCCCAGAGGGCGGCATGCATCTCCGCGATGGACCTGAGGACCACCGCGCAGAGGTCCGCATCCGTGCCCGCGAGCTGATCCCCTGACGTCGCGTCGCCCAGGTCCTCCAGCAGGAGGAGGTAGCGCCGCTTCCGGCGCCCCGCTGCCCACAGGGCCATGCGCGTCACGCGCGGCATGAGCCGCTTCGGAAGGCGGTTGGCCAGCGACAGCGTCCCCTTCTGCCGGTCCGAGACGGCGTTGCGGTCGAAGTCGCTGTGGTAGAGGCGAGGCAGCGCGACCGGCACGGTGTCCGAGAACTCTTCATAGAAGCAGCTCTCTCGTTCGTATACCCCCACCAGTTCCCCGAACGCCCGGTTCTCGAGCCGCGGCATCTTCGCCACCACGCTCGCCGGCCCTGCCCCGCCCTCGTACGACAGCTTCAGCCGCACGATGTCCCCCATGAACCCCTCGCCCTCACCCAGAATCTCGCGTTCCGCGGAGGTGACCGTGACCGCTGGTGCGAGGTGTCCCCCCTCGCGCAGGGTGGTGGTCAGCCACTCCGGTGTCAGGTCCTCGATCCGCTCTGGGATGAAGCGGTCCATGCCTCCAGCCTACGCTGGTGCACCGGCCAGCAATCGCTCGAAGTCGATTCCCGACACGCGTGCGCCCAGCCGCTCGTGCCACGCCTCCATCAGCCGAACGCCTCGGCCCTCGCCCATGTCCATCATGTCCGTGGCCGTGAGCGTCTGCATGGCCGTCAGCAGGCCCAGGTGGTAGTGCCGCATGAGCGCCTCGAAGGAATAGTCGCGGATGCCCAGCTCCTCGAGCGCCGCGAAATAGCCGTGGAGCAGCTCGGACTCATCCTCCGCTGTCAGGTCTGGACACGCCCCCGAAAGGAAGTAGGCAACGTCGTAGGCCGCTGGACCTCGCCGCACGAGCTGCCAGTCGAATACCAGTGGCTCGCCGTCCCGGAAGGCGACGTTGTCCAGCCGCAGGTCGCAGTGCACCAGCGTGACCGGGGCGCCCCGCTGGAGACTCCGGGCAGCGTCTTCGCCGTGTTCCAGCGTCCACTCGAGCGCCCGCGCGAACCCTTCGTCAATGAGGTGGCTGCTCCGCTCCTGGAAGGCTGGCTGCGATGTCCGAAAGAGCCCGTGCCGAATGCGTGCGTCGATGCTGAGCGGGATCAGCCAGAACCGGTTCTCCACCGCCGGGCTGTTCCAGTAGGCGGCGTGCATCCGCGCGATCGCGGAGAGCACCGCTGCGCAACGCTCCGGCGAAACCCCCGTGAGCTGGTCTCCCGGCTCCGCGTCCCCTATGTCCTCCAGCAGCAGGATGTAGCGCCGCTTCTTCCGCGCTGCGACCCACATTCCCATCCGTGTCGTGAGCCCCGACAGCAAGCGCGGGGTGCGATCCGCCAGCTGCAGCACCGCTTCCTGCCGTTCCGAGGTCGCGTCCCGATCGAAGTCTCCGTAGTACATCTGCGGCGTCGAGAGAGGCAGGTCGGTGGCCATCTCGTCGTAGAAGCAGCTCTCCCGCTCGTAGGCGCCCAGCAGTTCCCCCATCGCCCGATTCGCCAGCTTCGGCAGCTTCGCGATCACCGTTGCCGGCCCCTCCCCTCCCTCGTACGCGAGCGTCAGCCGTGCAATGTCGCCCAGAAAGCCCGCGCCTTCGCCGAGGATCTCGCGCTCGATCGAGGTCACCGAGGTGGTGGGGGTGAGCACTCCCGAATCGCGCAGGGCAGCGGTCACCCACTCCGGCGTGAGGTCGTCCAGGCGTTCCGGAATCGAGAGTTCCAAGGCGTGACCTCCTGGGCTGCTGACCGGGGAGCTTACCCGCCGACGGCGTCCAGCGTGGCGTTTGCGCGACCGGCCCCGTACGATCCTGACTCCCGCGAACGCGTCACACCCCGCTTCTCCCAGCGTTGCCAGGAGCCCGCATGAAGATTCTCGATGGCGTCTATCAGCTTCTTACGCCCTTCCCCCAGTACAAGTACGAGGAAGCGAAAAAGCTCCGCGTCGAGCTTGAGCGCGCCCCCCGCGTCACGAAGGGCCTGCCCTACGTCATGCCCTACCTGATCAAGCACGGGTCGGACACGATGCTCGTCGACTGTGGCTGGAACACCGATGTCGCCTACGCCGCTCTGGAGGAGGGAATGGGTGAGTTCGGCAGCCACCCTTCCGAGATCACGCAGCTCGTCATCACCCACGTCCACCCCGACCACTACGGCATGTCCGGCCGCCTCAAGCAGGTCTCGGACTGCGAGGTCATCATGCACGAGCGCGAGGCCGACTTCATCGCTTCCCGTTACTACGCTCCCCGCGGGCTTACCGACGAGATGCAGAAGTACATGGGCCAGCACGGCGTGCCGGAGATGAAGGCCCCCGAGATGTCCCGTGGCTCCATGGATATGCTCGACAAGGTCCAGCCCGCCGCCCCCGACTACAAGGTCCACGGTGGCGAGACCCTGAGCGCCGGCGACTTTCACTTCGAAGTCATCTGGACGCCCGGCCACGCCCCCGGCCACATCTGCCTCTACGAGCCCAACCGCAAGCTCCTCTTCAGCGGCGACCACATCCTCCCCACCATCACCCCCAACGTTTCGATGCACTCCCAGACTTCAGGCGACCCCCTTGGCGACTACATCCGCTCCCTCGACATCGTCGCCGAGCTCGACGTCGACCACGTCCTGCCCGCGCACGAGTTCGACATCAAGGAGCTCAAGCGCCGCGTCAACGAGATCCATGACCACCACCGCGAACGCCTCGACGAGATGCTGCGCTGCGTCGACGCGGGGGCCACCGCCTGGGACGTCGCTGGCCGCGTCAAGTGGGCCACCGGCACCCTTGACGACTTCGAGCCGTTCATGCAGCGCGCTGCTGTCGGTGAGACGCTTTCCCACCTGGAGCACCTCTTCGAGGAAGGGCGCCTCTCCAAGGTAAAGCGCGACGGCACGCTCCACTGGATCCCCGTCTAGGAACCGCGTGCGCCGAGCGCCAGCGCGCGCTGTCTGGTACGGTTGGCCCGTGGCAAAACAGGAATCCATCGAAGTCGAAGGGCTCGTCACCCAGGCGCTCCCCAACGCCGTCTTCCGCGTCGAGCTGGCAAACGGACACGAGGTGCTCGCCCACGTGAGCGGTCGCGTTCGCCGCTACCGCATCAAGGTGCTCCTCGGCGACCGCGTGCTCGTCGAGCTCTCGCCCTACGACCTCTCCAAGGGCCGCATCACCTACCGCTTCAAGTAGGCGCTCGCCCCAACCGCTTCCCCTACGCCGGTGGAATCGCTCCCGTCTCCTGCAGACGCGCGAACCACTTGCGGAACATGTCCTCCGTGTCCATGCACTCGGTGAACCCTGCCTGCCGCACCGCGATCGTGCTGTTCAGGATGGGCAGCGGCGGTCGGTTCGGCGCACCCAGCACCGTGTCCGCATAGATGAGCGAGTTGTAGCCGCAGTACTCCACAAGGTCTGCGGGCGCGCTCAAGTTGTGACGTTCGACCAGCGCCGCCCACTGCTCCTGGAGTTTCGGCATCTCCTCCACCAGCGAGACCTGTTGTGGCTCCCCCGCCTCCATCCCCAGCGTCTCCGCGATCGCCGGCCAGACGTTCTCCCACATGAACACGTCGCCGTTCGTCAGGTTGAACGTCCCGCCCCACGCCGCCGGTTCCTCCGTCGCCCACGAGAGCGCGTGCGCCACGAGGTCCGCGTCCACCGCCTCCCGCAGCGTCGGCGCGCCCGGCTTGCCCGGAAAGTCGAGCGGCTTCCCTTCCTCCCGCAGCAGCGCCGCGTAAGCCCCGATCACCGGGATCGGGTTCATGTTGTTCCCCGGCGCGTCCCCGTAGATCACCGTCGGACGCCAGGTCGTCAGCTCCCAGCCTCCCTCTGCCTGCTTCGCCCGCAGGTAGTCCTCCTGCTCGAAGTAGAAATTCGGGTGCTCCCTGCGCGGCTCCCGCTCCCGTAGCGGCACCTTCACGCCCTTCGCCCCGATGCTCGGGTGGTGCAGCCCGTACGCCTTCGTGCCGTGCAGCAGGGAGACGTGCTCCAGTCCGGAAGCTGCCCGCGAGAGCGGCTCGAACAGGTTCCGCAGCATGCGCGCGTTGCGCTCGATCACCTCAGGGTCGACCCATCCCGGCATCAGCCCCGGCAACTCCTGAAGCGCCGCGTACACGAGGTGCGTCACGTTCGACATCGCCCCGAAGGCTCGCTCGCACGCCTCAGCGTCCAGCAGGTCGACGGAAATCAACTCCGCCTCCTCCGGCAGTCCCGCCGGCACCCGTCGCGAGACCCCGACCGCCTCCCAGTCCGGCAGCGTCGCGAAGTGCCGCACCGCCGCGTACCCCACCAGCCCCGACGCTCCCGCGATCAGCACCCGCTTCGCCATGCCGCTCCCTCCGATGGCGCATCCCGTGCGCCGCGGCGCACAGGATACCGAGCCCTCGCGCCCCCGTTGCGAGGCCCTTCCGGTGAGCGCACACTGGCCCCCTACCAGTTGGAGGCTCCCAATGACCTCTCCCAACGTCCTCCTCGCCACGAAAGGCCACCCGTTCCAGCGCGAACCCTTCTTCTCCATGTTCGACTCGTTCCAGGCCGACGGCGGCATCTCCGCCTGGACGCACGTCGAGCAGCCCGCCGCCCAGGCGTTCTTCAACGCCGAGGCCGCCGCGCCCTACGACGTCATCGTCGACTACTCGATGCCCGGCCGCGGTATCGGGGACGCCGACCCGCCCCAGTCGCTCAAGGACGGCTACCGCTCCCTCCTCGAAGCGGGCAAGGGAATGGTCATGATCCACCACAACATCTGCTCCTGGCCCGCCTGGGAGGAGTACGCCGAGATGGTCGGCGGCCGCTTCTTTTACGACCCCGGCGAGCTTCGCGGCCAGCAGTGGCCCGACTCCGGCTACCTCCTCGCGGTAAACCACAACGTCACCGTCGTCGAGCCCGACCATCCGGTCGTCGAAGGCCTCGACCCCTCCTTCGAGCTGCAGGACGAGCTCTACCTCGCTCCCTACTTCGAGGACAACGTCGTCCCGCTCCTGCGCAGCGACTTCGAGTTCACCTACAGGAACTTCTTCTCGCCCGCCCTCGTCGTCCACGAGCGGCGCATGTACGAGCGTGGCGAGTGGAGCCACCCGCCGACGAGCAACATGGTCTCGTGGGCGAAGAACCACTACAACAGCCCGATCGTCTACATCCAGCCGGGCGACGTGCCCACGTCCTACAACAACCCGAACTACCGCAGGCTGCTCTCGAACGCGATCCAGTGGGTCGCCTCCGAGGAGGCGCACGCCTGGGCCCGTGAGCGGAACGCCGCCGCCGTGCCCGGGAGCTAATACCCCCGCTCGCGCCCGACCACGTTCGCGAGCGGTTCGCCGCGCACGTACCGCTGCAGGTTCTCCGCGAAGAACTCCGCCGCGCGTTCGAAGTAGCCGTGTATCGAACCTGAGCGGTGGGGTGTCACGATCACGTTGGGCATGTCCCAGAAGGGGCTGTCCTCGGGCAACGGCTCGGGGTCGTGCACGTCGAGTGCCGCCGCCGCGATCCGTTCCGCCCGCAGCGCATCGAGCAGCGCGTCCGTGTCGATGACCGTTGCCCGTGCGATGTTCACGATGGAGGCCTCGGGCTTCATCAGCGCCAGCTCGTCCGCCCCGATCATCCCGTCCGTGTCCGGCGTCAAGGGAACGCACAGGTTGACGTAATCCGACTCCGCCAGCAGCTGCGGCAGGTCGCTCGATGGCAGCAGCACGTCCACGTCCGGGTCGGTGTCACCCGGCTCGGCGCTGCGGCGCGTCGCCACGACCCGCATCTCGAAGGCGCGTGCGCGTATTGCCAGCTCCCGCCCGATCGCCCCCAGCCCCACGATGCCGCACGTCTTCCCCTTCAGCTGGCCCGCGAAGTGGAAGTTCCAGCGATGCTCCAGCTGGTCCCGCATCGCCTCGTGCAGGTCCTTCTCCAGCATCACCATCACGCCCATGCAGTACTCCGCGATGGGCACCGCCCCGACGCCGCTCATCGTCGTGATCGTGAAGTCCAACTCGAGGATGCCCTGCTCGATCAGCTCGTCGAGCCCTGCGGTCAGCACCTGGAACCACTTCAGGTTCGGGGCGGCCTCGTGTACCGCGATCGGGTCCAGGTGGGAGCCGAACAGCACTTCTGCCTGTGCCAGGATCCGGGCCTGCTCAGCGGTCGGCGGCGGGCGGAACGCCCCCGGTGCGATGCGTTCAGCGGGGTAGTCCAGGATGCGCACCAGCGGCGATGCGCCCTTGATCGTCGCACGCGTTCCCTCCGTCAGGGGAAACGACACCACCACCGGGATCGGCTCCTGCCTCATGCGCCCTCCTGGCTCCGGGCAAGTCTACCCAGACGCTCCCGCTCGCGTTCCAGCCCCCCGTCCCCGACAATCACGCGGATGCCCGAATCCCGCGACCGTTTCGAGGCCGCCGCCCTGCGCGTCCACACCGCCGCCACCCTCGAGCACTTCGGCATGCCCGCGACAGATGCCGCAATCGCCGCCGAGGTGCTCGTCGACGCCGACCTGAAGGGCATCGAGTCCCACGGCATCGCCCACCTCACCTGGCACGGCGGCTACGTGCCCGGCCTGCGCGACGGCCGCGTGAATCCCACGCCCGCGGTACGCATCCTGCGCGAGACCCCCGCCACCCTCGCCCTCGACGGTGACGGAGGTATGGGCGTCGTCGTTGCCGTCGACGCCATGGACCGCTGCATCTCCCGCGCCGAGGCCACCGGCATCGGCATGGTCACCATCCGCAACGGCCGCCACTTCGGCGCAGCCGGCTACTACGCCGAGCGCGCCGCCGCCCGCGGCCTGATCGGCATGGCGAGTTGCAACACGCCCGTGCTCGCCGTTCCCGCCGGAGGCGCCGAGCGTGCGTTCGGCACGAATCCGCTCGCCTTCGCCGCCCCCATCGAGGGCCGCGAGCCCTTCTCCCTCGACATGGCCACGACCGCCGTCGCTGGCGGCAAGCTCGAAATTGCAGGGCGCCAGGGCAAGCGCCTCCCCGCCGGCTGGGCCGTCGACGCCGAGGGCCGCAGCAGCGACGACCCCTCGGCCCTTGGCCAGGGCGGGGCGCTCCTCCCCCTCGGCTCCTCCCTCGAGACCAGCTCCTACAAGGGCTACGGTCTTGGCCTCGTCTCCGACATCCTCTCGGGTGTCCTCTCCGGGGCCGGCTTCGGGATGATCATGCCCCGGCCTCACATGGGGCAGTGGTTCGCCGCCTGGCGTATCGACGCCTTCCGCGACCCCGCCGAGTTCCAGGCCGAGATGGCCCAGCTCGCCGATCGCATCCACGCCATCGCCCCCGCCCCGGGTGTCGACCGTGTCCGCATCCCGGGAGACAAGGAGGCGGAAGCCCGCGCCGACCGAGAAGCGAACGGCATCCCCCTCGATAGCGCCGTCGTCGACCAGCTCAGGGCGCTTGCCGCCGAGACGGGCGTCGCTTTCCCGGACCCCGTGGGGAGCCCCGCATGATCCCCGAGAACGTCCTCGCCGCCCTCCGCCAGCGTTTCGAATTGCTCTCCGCCCCGGTCACGATCGACTACTTCCACCAGGGCGAAAGCGGACTGATCGTGCCCGGCGCAGCGCCCCGCACCCCCTGCCCCGCCTGCGGACCCACGAAGGAGACGCTCGAAGACCTCGTCGGCGTCTCCCCGAAGCTCCGCCTCGTCACGCACGAGTTCCACGCCGAACCCCAGCTCGTGGAGAGCTGGAACGTCGAGCGCGTTCCCGCCGTCCTCCTTAGGCGCGGCGCCGGCGCCCCGCCCCTCCGCTACTACGGCCTGCCCCAGGGCCTCTTCTTCGAAGTGCTGGTCGAGGTCATCTCCGCCTTCCCCGCGCCACCCTCCCCCCCCGCTGCCCTCGCCGAGGTCCTCGACCGCCTCACCGACACTCTTTCCATCGTTGTGGTCGGCTCCATGCGCCACCCAGCGGGGGCGCAGGCCGTGGCGAGCGCCTACCAGCTCGCCCTCTTCTCGAACAAGGTCGAGGCGACCGTCATCGAGGCCGAAACGTTCCCCGAGGTCGTGCAGCAGCTCGGGCTGAGCGAGCTGCCCGCCACAGTCGTCGCGGACAAGCACGGCTTCTCGGGCGTGGCCAACACCATGGCCCTCGCCCAGTTCGGCGTCGATGCCCAGCAGTCCGATTCACCCAGGCCCCCACAGGTGGCGCCGGGGTCGGCGGCGGCCATCGGCGGCGCGCCCGGCGCCCCGCCCGTCTCCGCCCGGTCTCGTTTACACATCTGACGCTGCCGACGATCTTACGCCGGTAGATCTCGGGGGTCGCCGGATGATTAAAAAAAATGAGGGGG
>VXLW01000124.1 GCA_009841435.1 Dehalococcoidia bacterium
CCCCAGCACCCCCGCCTCCATCGCCACCCCGATCGCGTTCCCTACCTCGATCGTGTCCAGTCCAATGTCGTCGCAGAGCCGGTCCAGCTCGGCGACCGCGTCGGCGGGGCCGATCTCCAGGTTCGATCCGAGCAGCGCGATCGTCTCGAACTCGAGCGCCGTGGTTACGTGCTCGCCGTGCTCGTCGTTGTAGAGGATGGCGCACTTGATGATGCAGCCCGCCATACAGGGCAACATCTTGCCGCCGCGCTCCTTGCCCAACTCCTCGATCACCTGGCCGCTGATGGAATCCGCGTGCTCCCAGCTGCCCTCGCGGTGGTTGCGGGTCGGCATCGAGAGCACGTTGTCGCGGTTCACGAACTTGATGACGCCTGCCGTGCCGTAGCGGCTCGTGTTATGGACGCGCGGGTCGTCCAGCACCATCTTGCTGAACTTCACCACCTCGCCCTTGAACTCCTTCGCGTTCTCCCCGGGAACCGTGCGAACGCCCTCGGCGTCGTCCACGACGATCGCCTTCAGGCCCTTCGCGCCCATCACCGCCCCCGGACCGCCCCGCGCCGCATGACGCGTCGGGCGACCCTCCGGGTCCGTTACCGCCACCGAGGCGGAGGACATGCGGTGCTCGCCCGCCGGCCCGATGGTCGCGGCGGCGCGCGTCCGCAGTGCCTCGCCCACCAGCTCGCGGTGAAGGTCGTAGTTGCTGCGCCCCACGAGGTCATCCGCCCCGGAGAGACGTACCCCCTTGCCGTCGATGTCGAGGCGCTTCCAGCCGTCCGGGGAAGCACCCGAAACGACGATCGCCTTGATCCCGAGCCGCGCCAGCCGGTGCCCCAGCTGCCCGCCGACGTTCGCTTCCTTGGTGCCACCCGTGAGCGGGCTCTTGAAGCCGAAGCTCGTGCGGCCGCTCGTGGTGACGGCCGTACCCGCCAGCAGCCCCGGCGCGATGAACAGCTTCGCCGCCTCGCTCAGGGGGTGGATGCGGGCGTCCGTCTCCTCCAGCAGCATCCGCGAGGTGAGGGAGCGGCCACCTAGAAGCGCGTACGCCTCGGGCGCCGGCGCTTCGGTCACGTCGCCCGTGGTCATATCCACGCGGATGATGCGGTCGATGGCCATGGCCTGCCCTGCTCCCGGTCGTACTGTTAAGGGTCGAAGGGACGGTTATCGTACAGTAGCGTCCGCTGAGGGCGAGCACGGGGCCTTCCCCTAGAACAGTGGGTTGAGCCACCGCGGCGCGACCACGGCCAGCGTCAGCCACACGGTTCCTGCCCCCAGCGCCGCCACCACCAGCTCCGGCAGCACCCGCAGCGGCGCCGCAACCGCTGACGTACGCGCGTAGGCGGGCCATTGGCGGAAGCCCCACAGCACCCCTGCCGCCAGCGCCCCCAGCAGCAGCCCTCCGATGTGCCCGCCGAGTGAAATTCCGGGAATCGTCAACGAGATAACGATGTTGATCAGGAGGAAGCCGAGCACGCCCGAGTCCTGCCGGTTGAAGCGCGACGCCCGCTCCGCCACCACCACGGCCCCTCCCAGCCCGAACACCGCCCCCGAGGCTCCCGCCGTGAAGACGTTCGGGTCGAGCACCAGCGCTCCCAGCGAGCCGCCCAGCATCGAGACGGTATAGAGCAGCAGCAGGCGCGCCCCGCCGATACCGGGCTCCAGCATCCGCCCCAGCCACCACAGCACCAGCATGTTCATGCCCAGGTGCAGCAGCCCGTAGTGCAGGAACCCCGAGGTCACCAGCCGCCAGTAGTCGCCGCTGTCGACGAACTGCCCCTGCAGGGCGTAGTCGAAGTGCACGGACGTGACCTGACCGCCCCAGAGCGACACGTCCCCGGTCGTGGCGGCCACGACGAACCAGACGAGGACGTTGACCCCGATGAGCGCCGTGGTCACTACCGGGCGCTGCCGGGCCGCGAGCGAGAACTGCCGCGTCCGCCGCATCCCCGCCCGCACGCAGTCCGGGCACTGGAACCCGACCGCCGCCGAGACCATGCACTCGGTGCAGATCGGCCGCTCGCAGCGCTGGCAACGGACCGCCGCCGAGCGCCGTTCGTGCCGGTAGCAGGGGGCTGTGCGAGTGGTCACCCCCTGAGTATAGGGAGGCCGCCCGATTGCCTTGGAGTGGAGCGTGTCTTCCCCGTACCCTCCGTGGCAACCGGCGGCGGTCGCCGGCGGAAGGACGCGTCGATGGAAGCCCCGGCCCCGCAACCTCCCGCCTTCCAGTCGTGGCTCAGAACCCTCGATGGCTACGGCCAGGCCGAGGTGCTCGCCCTCCAGCCGGTCGAAGGGGGCGCCTCCAACGTCATCCTGCGGGCGACCCTCGCGAACGCGCCCCTCCCCGCCGTCCTCCTCCGCCTGCAGCGCGAGCGCGGCATCTTCGAGCCCTACGACGTCGTCCGCGAAGCTGCCGTGCTCCGCCGCCTCGCGCCCTCCCCCGTCCCCGTCCCCGCCGTGGTCGGCGAGGAACCCGGCGCGGCTGCGCTCGGGGCGCCCTTCGTCGTGCTCGAGTGGGTCGATGCGCCCCACATGGGCATCGCCGGCCCGGAAGCGAGCTTCAGCGCCTACGCCGCCATGGTCGTCCGCATCCACGCCCTCGACTGGCGTGCGCTCGGCCTCAATGAGGTGCTCGCCGTCCCCACCTCCGCCGCGGCCGCCACCCGCGCCGAGCTCGAGGTCGTAGGTGAGCGCATGGAGCGCTTCCCCGGCGCCGACGCCCCCATCCTCCGCCGCGCCTTCGAGGTCCTGCGCGAACGCGTCCCCGAGGGTGCGCCTGTTGGCTTCTGCCAGGGCGACATCAACGTCTTCAACTACCTCTTCCGGCGGGGTGAGGTGGCCGCCGTCGTCGACTGGGAGCAGGCGCGTCTCGGCGATGTCCGCAACGACGTCGCCCAGGTGCTCGCCCTCGGCCACCTGAAGGGCGCCCCCTTCGGCCCCGTGCGCGACCAGTTCTTCCAGCAGGCCTACGAAGCGGCCCGCGGCGCCGGCGAGCTCGCCGACATGGAGTTCTTCCGCGCTCGCTGGCTCTTCGAGCTGGGCGTCATCTACCACGGCTGGCGCGCCTTCAACGACGACCTGCCCTGGTACACCTGGAGCCACCTGGAAGAGCTGCTGGAACTGGCCCTCGACGAGGTCGAGCGCACCCCGGGGCTGCGTTAACGGCCCCTTAATCGTCTGTTCATATTTTCCGCCCGAGTGCTCGAAACCGATGACCACCCCGGCCTGTTAACAGCGACCGCGCATGCTCACGTCCCGATGAGCGAGACGAGTCGCGCACCCGCCGGAGGCGCCGCGTGGCGCTAGCCAGCCCCCCCGACGGCGCCGACCTCGCCCGCGCCCTGCGCAAGCGTCCCTTCCGCCGCCCCGGCGAGAACCTCATCGTCGTTGCCCTCGTACTCTGCGCCGCCGTCTCCATCGCGACGACGTTCGCCATCATCTACGTGCTCTTCTCGGATGCCATCGGCTTCTTCCGCGAGATCTCCTTCTGGCACTTCTTCAATCCCGGAAACGAGTGGCAGACCCTCTTCGATCCGCGCAGCTTCGGCGTCTGGGAGCTCGTGCTGGGAACGATCAACGTCACCCTCTGGTCGATGGTCATCGCCCTCCCCCTCGGCCTCGCCGCCGCCGTCTACCTGAGCGAGTATGCCCACGTCCAGACGCGCCGCTTCCTCAAGCCGCTCCTCGAGCTGCTCGCCGGCGTCCCCACCGTCGTCTACGCCTACTTCGCCCTCACCTTCATCTCCGACGACGTGCTCCTGCCGCTCCTGGGCGGGAACGTCTCGTTCTTCAACTCGCTCTCCGCCAGCATCATGCTCGGCCTCATGATCCTCCCGATCATCGCCTCCGTGTCCGAAGACGCCATGGCGAGCGTCCCCCGCGACCTGCGCGAGGCCGCCTACGGCCTCGGCGCCACCCGCCTCGAGGTCGCCTTCCGCGTCGTCTTCCCCGCCGCCATCTCCGGCATCATGGCCGCCATCCTCCTCGCCATCGCGCGCGTCATCGGCGAGACGATGATCGTGGCCGTCGCCGCCGGCTCCACGCCCAACCTCAGCCTTTCGCCCCTCGAGAGCATCCAGACGATGACGGGCTACATGCTCCAGGTGGCTCTCGGCGACGCCGCCCGCGGCACCACCGACTACACCTCCCTCTTTGCCGTCGGCGCCCTCCTCTTCCTTATGACCTTCGTGCTCAACGTAGGAGCCCAGATCGTCGTCCGCCGCTTCCGGGAGGCGTACGAGTAATGAGCGCCGCCGAAACCACAACCACGCCCGCAACCGTCACCCTCCAGGCCGAGGGCAGCGTCGCCCGGCGCCAGGCCTGGTCCCGCACCTCGCGCTGGATCCTCCTCGCCGCCACCCTCCTTGGCCTCGTCGTCCTCGTCATCCTCGGCATCGACAACGCCATCGTCGGCATCCCCTCGCTCGACTGGGACTTCCTCTCCAACTACCCATCACGCTTCGCGGAACGGGCCGGCATCCGCTCCAGCATCCTGGGCTCGGTCTGGGTGCTCGTCTTCACCGTCATCTTCGCCATCCCCGTGGCCGTGGGCGCTGCCGTCTGGATGGAGGAGTTCGCCCCCCAGAACGCCATCCTCACCACCGTCCGCCTCAACATCGCCAACCTCGCGGGCGTGCCCAGCATCATCTACGGCATCCTCGGTCTGGCCGTCTTCGTGCGGCTCATGGAGCTGGGTCCGAGCATCCTCGCCGGCGCGCTCACCCTCGCCCTCATGATCCTGCCGATGACCGTCATCACCTCGGTCGAGGCCATCAACCAGGTCGCCCCGAGCATCCGCGAGGGCTCGCTCGCCCTCGGCGCCACGCGCTGGCAGACCGTCTGGAACCACGTGCTCCCCGGCGCCATGCCCGGCATCCTGACCGGCACCATCCTGGCCGTCGCCCGCGCCGCCGGCGAAACCGCCGCCCTCATCATGATCGGGGCCTTCACCTTCATCGCCTTCGACCCCGCCCTCAGCTTTGGTGGGCTGCTCGACTCGTTCACCACGCTGCCGATCCAGGTCTACAACTGGACGATTCGCCCGCAGCCCGAGTTCCGCGCGAACGCCGCTGCCGGAATCATCGTCCTGATGATCGCCGTCATCGGGCTCAACGCCCTCGCGCTCGTGGTCCGCGACCGTCTCCGCCGCAACTGACAGTAGTAGGATGTGAACTCCAGATGTCGATTCGCGTACGTGCCACCAGCCCCACCGACGAGCAGGCGCGTGAGGCCCTGCGTGGCAAGCCCGCCGCCGAGCACAGGCCCTCCGAGAACGTCGCGAAGCCGGAGGGCGACCTGGCCTTCTCCATCTCGGACCTGAGCCTCTGGTACAGCGGGAAACAGGCCCTGACCCGGGTCGGCCTCGACATCCCCCGCAAGAAGGTCACGGCCCTCATCGGGCCCTCCGGCTGTGGCAAGAGCACCCTGATCCGCTGCCTCAACCGCATGAACGACCTCATCCCCGGCGTCACCATCGAGGGGAACGTCACCTACCGAAACGCCGATATCTACGGCTCCGACGTGGACCCCGTCGAGGTCCGCCGCCGCATCGGCATGGTCTTCCAGAAGCCGAACCCGTTCCCCAAGTCCATCTACGAGAACGTGGCCTTCGGGGCCAAGGTGAACGGCTTCCGCGGCAACCTCGACGACCTCGTCGAGAGTTCGCTGAAGCGAGCTGCCCTCTGGGACGAGGTGAGGGACGACCTGAAGAAGTCCGGGCTCGCCCTCTCCGGCGGTCAGCAGCAGCGCCTCTGCATCGCCCGCGCCCTCGCCAACAACCCCGATGTCATCCTCATGGACGAGCCCTGCTCCGCCCTCGACCCCATCGCCACCCTTAAGATCGAGGACCTGATGCGGGAGCTGACGACCGACTACACGATCGTCGTCGTCACCCACAACATGCAGCAGGCCGCGCGCGTCTCCGACTACACCGCCTTCATGCTCACCGACGAGGAAATCACAGGGCAGCTTATCGAGTATGCTCCGACCGAAACGATGTTCACCCAACCGGCGGATCAGCGCACGGAGGACTACATAAGCGGGCGTTTCGGCTAGAAGGGCGGTGCCCCATGGCCCGAGAGCTCTTCCATCAGGAGCTCACCGACCTCCAGGACGACGTGCTCATCCTCGGCTCCATGGCCGAGAAGGCAGTCGTCGACAGTGTCGAGTCGCTCCGCACCGCGGACTTTGAGTGGTCCCAGCGCATCATCGACGAGGACGCCGCCATCAATAAGAAGCGCTTCGACATCGAGGAGCGCGCCATCTTCGTCATTGCCTCCCAGCAGCCCATGGCTACCGACCTGCGCGCCGTCATGAGCGCCTTCATGATCACCACCGACATCGAGCGCATCGGGGACCACGCCGAGGGCATCGCCCGCATCAACCTGCTCCTTGGGGAAGCCGAGGAGGTGCCCCGCCGCATGGGCTACATCCCCGCCATGGCCGACCGCTCCATCGCCATGCTGCGCGATAGCCTCAAGGCCTACGTCGAGCGCAACGTCGACGAAGCCCGTCGCGTCTGCGACGCCGACGACGAGGTCGACCGCCTCCAGGACGCCGTCTACGAGGAGGCCTTCCGCGGCATGATCGAGAACCCCGACATGATCGAGCGCAACACCTACTACCTCTGGACCGCCCATAACCTGGAGCGTATCGCCGACCGCTGCACCAACATCTGCGAGCGCGTCATCTACCTGGTCACCGGGCGCATGGAAGAGATCAACGTCTCAAAGTACTAGCCCCGCCTCGTCGAGGCCCCTGCCCCCCTGCCGGAATGAGGGCCGTTACGGCTCCCGCTGCCTGAGCTGTCGGCGTAGGGTTCGTGGCGCGAGGCTTGAGTGAACAGAACGCCGGCACTGCTGACGCGCATCACCGATCGGCACCCGTCCCTGCTGTACGCGGACTTCCGGCGCGTCTTCTGGAATGCCTTCTTCGCGTCGGCAGCGTTCTGGACCCTGCTGCTCGCCCGCGGCTGGCTCGTGCATGAGCTCACCGGGAAGGGCTTCTGGGTCGGGGCGGTCACATTCGCCGGCATGATCCCGCTGGCCCTCTCCGGGCCGATCGGCGGAGCCCTCGCCGACCGGGTCGACCGGCGGCTGATGGCTATCGCGGCCGACGCGGTCGGCATCCTCGCGGCCGGCGGCCTGGCCGCGCTTACCCTCGCCGGGGTCATCGAGGCATGGCACGTGCTGCTCTTCGCGAGCATCGACGGGGTAGGGCGATCCTTCGGCATGCCCGCGGAGCAGGCGATTGTCCCGAACGTCGTCCGCGAGGAGCACCTGCTCAACGCCGTCGCGCTCTCCGGCATCACGCGCCACGGTTCTCGCATCGCCGGGCCGCTTCTCGGGGGCGCGCTGCTCACCACCCTCGGCGCGGGCTCGGTCTTCGTGTTGTCGGGAGTATTCCTCGCGCTCGCGCTCCAGCAGCTCGTGCTGCTCGAATACCGCAGCGCGCCGTTCCCGGGCGGCGTCCGGAACGCCATGGCCATTGGCCCCGTATTGCGCGATGTGCGTGAGGGCTTCTTCTACGTCGCGAGCGAGCCGCGTTTGATCGTCGTGCTCGTGCTCGTCGGCCTCCACTGCGGGGCGACGATGGCGTTCGACTCGATGATGCCTTCGCTTGCGACGTCCATTGGCGGGGGCGACGTCACGTACAGCGGCATCATCGTGGGCATCGGAGCAGGCGCGATCGTCGGGACGCTCATCATCTCGATGATCCAGAGCGAACCGGCGCTGGGACGGGTGTTTTTCCTTGTTGGCATCGGGAGCGGTGTCTCGCTGTTCGTGATCGGCATCGCCGCCACGCCGCACATCGCCGTCACCGGCGGTGTGCTCGCCGGGGCCACCCAGGCGAGCTTCATGGCCGTATCGGTCGTGTTCGTGCAGCGCGTCACCCCCGACGAATTCCGTGCTCGGGTGATGTCCCTGTACATCATGCTTGCCGCCGGACTGATGGCTTCCGTGAACTATGGATTCGGGTGGCTCTCGGACGAGACCGGCGTACGCCCCCTGCTGATCGTGGCGGGCGCGCTCTGGTGCGTCGGCTTCACCGCTGCCGCCATGCTGCTGCCCGAGGTCCGCTCGCTTGTCCGCAGGGGGAACTTCCGCGAGACCCTGGCGGTGGACGCAACCGATGCCGCCATGCGCGCCACGTCGAAGTAGGAGCGAGCAGGCCGCGTTGCCCGTGTGGACGCGCTGGCTGATACTGAACGGGCCCGCCGTATGGCGGGCTATCCGTCTGCGAGCCACGGCGCTACCGCGGACAGGGTTAGAGAGAACCAACAGGCATGGCGAAGAAAGTCCGCGCAGTCCTCACGCTCCAGATTGAGGCCGGGAAGGCGAATCCCGCGCCTCCCATCGGCCCCGCGCTCGGCCAGCACGGCGCCAACATCATGGAGTTCTGCAAGGAGTACAACTCCCGCACGCAGTCCCAGGCTGGGAACATCATCCCCGCCCAGCTCACCATCTTCGAGGACCGATCCTTCAGCTTCGTCCTCAAGACGCCCCCCGCCGCCGACCTCCTGCGCAAGGCCGCCGGCGTCGAGAAGGGCGCAGGCGCCTCCAAGATCGAGAAGGCCGGCGCCGTCACCTCAGCCGACATCCGCCGCATCGCCGAGACGAAGATGCCCGACCTCAACGCCAACGACATCGAAGGCGCCATGAACATCATCGCCGGGACCGCCCGCAGCATGGGCATCGACGTCGAAGACTAGACCGGAGAACCCCCATGAAGCGTGGCAAGCGGTTCACAACCGCCACCGACAAGATCAAGAGCGACGAGAAGTACTCCCCCGAGGAGGCCATCGGCCTCGTCAGGGAGACCGCCACTGCGAAGTTCGACGAGACCATCGAGATGCACATCCTCACGGGCCTCGACCCGCGCCATGCCGAGCAGCAGATCCGGGGCAGCACCGTCCTCCCCCACGGCCTCGGCAAGGAGGTGCGCATCGCCGTCTTCACCGAGGGTGAGCCCGCCCGCGAGGCCCAGGAAGCCGGAGCCGACATCGTCGGCGGAGACGATCTCATCCAGCAGGTCCAGGACGGCTTCACGGACTTCGACACCGCCATCGCCACCCGCGAGATGATGGGCAAGGTCGGCCGCCTTGGCCGCATCCTCGGCCCCCGCGGCCTCATGCCCAACCCCCGCGCCGGCACCGTCGTCGCCCCCGAGGACATCGCCCGCACCGTCACCGAGGCCAAGCGCGGCCGCGTCGAGTTCCGTCTCGACCGGCTCGCCAACATCCATGTGCCCCTCGGCAAGGCCTCCTTCGAGGCCGACAAGCTGCAGGACAACATGGCCACCTTCATCGAGGCCATCAACGAAGCCCGCCCCGACGTGAAGGGCGCCTTCATCCGCTCGGTCACCATCACCAGCACCATGGGCCCCGCCATCCCCGTCGACGTGAACCAGGCGATGGCCCTCAAGCCCGCCTGAGCGACACGCGCCTCCCGACCCCCTCATCCGGCTCCCCAGGGAGCCGGATGTGAGTTAACGGCCGTTCCCCCCAACCGCTACCATTCCCCCTGACAGCAGGAGGTGGGCCATGCCCAGACTCGACGATAGCGGCGCCGGCTTTGCCGGCGTCTACAGCCAGCACCGCGAGCTCTGGGAGGCCTTCCAGGTGCAGTGGGGCACCCTCTGGGAGTACGGCTCCCTCGAGCCCCGCATTCGCGACCTCATCCGCATCAAGTCCGCCACCCTCCACGACTGCGACTTCTGAGCGCCCGCTCGCACTGCTGCGGCGCAGCAGGACGGCATGGACGAAGGAATGATCGCGGCTATCCACGACCCAGAAACCTCCGACCTCGAACCCCGCGTGAAGCTCGCCATGATGTTCGTCGAGCGCTGGGTGCGCGACGACGCCCGCTCGATCGACGACGGCTTCTTCGCCGATCTCCGCGAGCACTTCAGCGAGCGTGAGCTGCTCGAGTTGGCCATCACCACCGGAACCGTCGAGCTCTCGCACAAGTTCAATACCGCCTTCGGCGTCATCCCCCGCCACGAGGGCGACACCTACGAGGTCGGCACCCCCAGCGCCCCGCAGTACATGCGCGACCACCTCGCCTCGCTCGGAATCGAGCCACCCCGCGCGACGGCGGATCGCTGACGTGCCACCGGCGGCGACGGTCCCCGAGCTGCTCGCCGCCGGCGCGCCCGATGCCGTCGCCCTGCAGGGCGCGGGCGGTCGCGACGCCACCTTCGCCGACCTGCGCGCCACCGTCGGTGCCCTCGCCGGTCAGCTGCGCGGCGCCGGCATCTCCGCCAACGACCGTGTCGCCCTCGTCCTCCCCAACGGCCCCGGCATGGCTGCCGCCTTCCTCGCCGCCGCCACCGCCGGGACCGCCGCCCCCCTCAACCCCCGCTACCGCGAGGAAGAGTTGACCCTCTCCTTCCAGGAGCTCGGGGTCCGTGTGGTCGTGGCCGCACCCGGGGCGGAGGAGATCCCCGCCCTCCCCGGCGTCCGCCGGCTTGACCTGCAGGGCGACGGCCTCGACCTCACCCTCACCGAGAACGGCAACCCCGTCCCCGCCGCCCCCGGCCGGTGTGTTATACAACACACCGGGCCCCCCAGACAAGAGGCAATGGGGGGGGGGGGGGGGGGGGTGGTAAAAAAAGGGTGGGGGGGGGGGGGGGGGGGGGGGGG
>VXLW01000030.1 GCA_009841435.1 Dehalococcoidia bacterium
CGCCCCCCCCCCCCCCCCCCCCCGCTCTCCGCCCCCGCCCCCCCCCGCCCCCCCCGGCCCGCGGCGGGGCGGGGGGGGGGGGGCGGCGGCCGCCCGGCCGGTGTTCGCGTGGCCGTTCGTGGCGGACGGGCCGGAGCTGGCGGTTGACGGGCAGGTGGGGGCGGACGGGGAGGAGGGGTTCGCCTGGCCCGCGCGGTCGCTCTACCCGGAGCTGCTCACGCAGCTCGTGCGAGAGCTCGGAGCCGCCTAGAGGAACCCTTCCCCTACCCGGGGAGCACGCAAAGCTCCAGCGCGGAGGGGTGGTCTTCGTCGTGCAGGACGTACTGAAGGGCGGGCCATATCTCTGTCTCGGTGGCGAGTGGACCGCCGGTGTTGGGGTTGGCGTCGAAGCGGGGGAAGTTCGAAGACGAGACCTCGATGCGGATGCGGTGGCCCGGTCCGAACGCGATGGCGGTGCTGGCGAGGTCGATCTCGTAGCGGGCGGGCTCTCCTTCGGGGATCGGGGCGGGCTCCCTAAGCGAGTCGCGGAAGCGCGCACGGATGATGCCGTCGCAGACGGAGACCGGCGTGCCGTCGGGCTGAACATCGACGAGCTTGGCGGTGAAGTCGGTGTCGGGGGCGTCGGTAACGGTCCAGAGGACAACCTTCACGGGGCCGGCGACGACGACGGAGGAGTCGAGCGGCTCACTGGTGTAGCAGAGGACGTCGTCGCGGGCCTCGATGCGCGACTGGTCGCGGGGGCCGGGGAGGCCGATGGCGGAGTGGAGGGTGGGACCACCCTCGCTGGGGACCGGGCGAAGGGGGTCGTAGAAGTATCGGTCGGGAATCTCGTCGCTGGCGGGAACGGTGGTGGAGAGGGCGCCGTCCCCACGCGCGCTGTTGGCGTTGCCGCCGCTGTGGAGGTACCAGCTCACCGTCTCGGCCTCGGCGGGCGGCCACTGGTCCGCCTTTCGCCACTCGTTCGCCCCCATGAGGAAGTAGCGGACAGCAGGCAGGTCGGTTTCGACACCCTTCAGGTGCCGGTCGAGGAAGCGGTTGTAGTCGAGGACGGCGCCGGACATGGCAGCGGCGGCGGTCGGCCCGAAGTCGCGCTCGCCGAGGTAGCGGTCGTAGTAGGCATGGGACCAGGGACCCATGAGGAGGTGGTGGGCGGTCGGGGAGGCGGCGCTCATGCCGCGGAAGTTGCGGACGGTGCCGATGCCGAAGATGTCGAACCAGCCGCCGACGTGGTACATCGGGATCTCGTAGCGGGAGTAGTCGTCGGAGTGACGGAGGGCCTCCCAGTACTCGTCGCGGCTGTCGTGGCCGATCCAGTCGGGCCACCAGGGGGCGAGGGCGGGCTGGGAGAGGCCGGGCATGGCAGCGAGGGGGCGGGTACGGGCGGTCTCGTGGGGTTCGAGAAGGGCCTGGCCGGCGGCGGCGAGATGGGCGGGGTCGAGGCCGCGGTCGCGGCCAAGGGCCAGTGCGGCGGCGAGGCCGAGTCCCCAGAAGGTCGCGAAACCGAGCTGGAGGGCGCCGCCCTGGTAGGTCCAGCCGTCGTAGTAGTCGTCGGCGGTGATGATGGGGATGGCGCACTTGAGGGAGGGCGGCTTCGCCCTGGCCGCCAGGAGGGTGGTCGCGCCGACGTACGAGGGTCCGTAGATGGCGACGCCGCCATCGCACCACGGCTGGGCGGCGAGCCACTCGACGGAATCGTAGCCGTCATCGGCCTCGTTCACGAAGGGGTTGAACTCCCCTTCGGAGGCGAAGCGGCCGCGCACGTCCTGCACGGCGACGGCGTAGCCGCGCTCGGCGAGCTTGAGGGCGGAGGGCATGATGGGAAGGGCGGCGGCCGCGAACACCTCCTTGTCGTAGGGGGTGCGGGTGATGATGCCGGGGACGGGGTCGCCGTCGGCAGGGCGGAAGATGTCGGCGTAGGTCACGACTCCGTCGCGGAGGGGGATGGGGATGTTCTTCTCGACGAGGACGCGCGAGACGGACGGTGACATGAGCGGCTGGCCTCCCGCGGCATCGTACGCGGAGCGCGGGGTCAGGCGGGGACGGGGGCGGAGGAGTCGAGCAGGCCGGCGTCTTTCAGCTCGGACCAGAGGGCCGCGGGGATCGGAGTCTCGACCATCCGCGCGTTCTCCTCGACCTCGGCCACGGAAGCGGCACCGGGGATGACGGCGGCGACGGCGGGGTGGGCAAGGATGAACTGGAGGGCGGCGGCCTTCAGGGGCACGCCATGGCGGTCGCAGACGGCCTTGATGGCGCGGGCGCGGTCGAGCATCTCGGGCGGCGCGGTTGCGTAGTTGTAGCGCGCGGCGTCGTCGAGGTCGGAGGCGAGGATGCCGCTGTTGTAGGGCCCGCCGGCGATGACGCTGATGCCGTTCGCCTCGCAATAGGGGAGGAACTCGGCGAGGGCGGTCTGTTCGAGGAGGGTGTAGCGCCCGGCGAGGAGGAAGCAGTCGAGGGGCAGTTCGCGAGCGAAACGCAGCTCCAGCTCCCACTGGTTCATGCCGGCTCCGATCGCTCCCACGAGGCCCTGCTCGCGAAGCTCGATGATAGCGGGGAAGGCCTCGCGGATCGCCTGGTCGGCGTGGTCGTCGGGGTCGTGCACGAGGAGGATGTCGACGCGGTCGAGGCCGAGGCGCTGGAGGCTGGTCTCGAAGGAGCGCAGGACGCCGTCGCGGGTGAAGTCGAAGTGCCAGGGCTCGGCGCCACCAACGTCCTCCTGGAGGAGGCGCCCGACCTTCGTCGAGACGACGAAGCCGGAGCGTTCGAGGCGGGAGAGAGGGCCGTTGTAGCGGCGCTCGCTTTCGCCGAGGCCGTACATCGGGGCGGTGTCGAAGTAGCGAACTCCGGTCTCGTAGGCACGGTCGATGAGCGCTTCCGCCTCGGAGCGCGGTGCGTCGCGGGCGAGGAAGACGCCGCCCAGGCCAAGGCAGGTGACGCTCAGCGAGGTGCGGCCGATCTGGCGGGTGTCGGTGGCTTTCACGGCGGGGATGATAGCGGGCCGGCGTCAGGACGGTTTGCGGGCGCGGAGCGAGTACATGAGGGGGATGCTTTCGCGTTCGCCGGGGAGGACCCATGTGCCGGGTTCCGGACCGGGCTCCATCCAGGGGAGCTGCTGCCAACAGAGGTGGTCGAATTCGTGCAGGAACTCGATGACGAGGCCCGCTTCGGCGATGGCCGTGACGATCGAGCCCATTGTGTGCGACCACTCGTAGGTCTCGTTCTCGGTGGTCTCAGCGGTGACGTCGGCGTAGGTGCCGGGGTCGTCCCAGCGGTCGGGCTCGGGACCGTGGAAGTAGGGGTAGCGCACGGAGAGGCCGCTCTCGGCCTCGTCATCGAAGACGTGAGAGAAGGGGTGACCTTCACGCAGGTAGAGGAAGCCGCCGGGCTTGAGCAGGGCCGCAACCACGCCGGCCCAGCGAGGGATGTCGGGGAGCCAGGTCAGCACGCCCCGGCTTGTGTAGACGATGTCGAAGGTGCGGCCAGCGAGGGCGTCGGGGGCGTCGTACACGTTGGCCTCGACGAACTCGGCATCGATGCCCGCTTCGGCGGCGAGCTCGCGAGCGGCGGCGACGCCTTCGGGGGAGAAGTCGAGACCCGTGACGTTCGCCCCAAGGCGGGCCCAAGAGAGAGTGTCCATGCCGAAGTGGCATTGGAGGTGGAGGAGCGACTTGCCGGTGACGTCGCCGACCTCGTCCGGCTCGTCGGGCTCCAGCGACGTCTGGCCGCCGAGGAAGCCGGGTACGTCGTAGAAGGCGGAGCGGCGGTGGATGGGGACGCGCTCGTCCCAGTTGCGGCGGTTCGCCTCGAACCAGGCGTCGCTGCTCATGGCTGGGGCTGGAGAGGGGTGAACGTGAGGGGCAGGGACTCGAGGCCGCGTACGACGTACCAGGCGGGCCAGCGGGGCTCGAACTTGCCCGCGTCGATGCGGATGTCGCCCATGCGGGCCAGGAGCGTCTCGAAGGCGAGGCGGCCCTCGAGGCGGGCGAGGGGCTGGCCGGGGCAGAAGTGGGGGCCGTGGCCGAAGGCGACGCTGTGGCGGGCGTTCTCGCGCTGGGAATCGAAGCTGGCGGGCTCGTCGAAGCGTTCCGGGTCGCGGTTGGCGGCGGCGTAGACGAGCCAGACGACGGAACCGGCGGGAATCTCGACGCCATCGACGACGGCGTCACGTTTCGCATAGCGGAAGAGGCCCTGCACGGGTGAGGCGTAGCGGAGGACCTCGTCGATGAAAGCGGGTATCTCAGCAGGTTCGGTGCGCAGGCGGTCCTGCAGTTCGGGTTGCTCGGCGAGGAGCTGCATGGCGTTCGTGAGCAGGTCGGTGGTCGTACCGTTGCCGGCTCCATAGACGACGCTGGAGACCTCGACGAGCTCCTCAAGCTCGGGGAGAGTGCCGTCGCGGAAGCGGGCGGTGGCTATCTGGGTGAGGATGTCGCTCTGGGGGTGGGCGCGGCGGTCGCGCATGTAGTCGAGGAACTGGCGGTCGTTCGGGGTGAGGGAGTCGCTCGGGGCGGCGCCGGGGGCGCGGGCGTTGCGGATACCTTCACGCATGGCGCTGTTGTCGCTCTGCTCGGGACGGGAGGTAACGCCGGCGGCGCTGCGGGCTCGGAACTGCTCGCGGAGACGATCCTGCTCCTCGCGGGGGATGCCGAAGAGCTCGGTGATGACGAAGAAAGGGTAGAGGGAGGAGAACTGCGAAACGAACTCGACCTGGCCTTCGGGGGCGAACTCGTCCGCCATCTCCTCGGCCATCTCGCGGAGGCGGGGCTCGATCTCCTGCTGGCGGGAGGCGGTGAAGAGGCGGTTGGCGACGGAGCGCAGGTCGGTGTGGCAGGGTGGATCGGCGGTGAGCACGGGGATGAAGCCGAAGGGGGTTTCCTCGCGCCACGTCTCGAGCTCATCGCTCACATCGGCCTCGCCGAAGGGGCAGCCCTCGGGGCGCTGCGGGAGGACATCGACGGCCCAGGGGCCGTAGGCGGAGACAGCCGCGGAAAAGTCGTCGGTGCGCTGCGATATCTCGAGGATGTCGTCGTAGCGGGTGACGACGAAGACGCCGTAGTGGGGCTCGCGAACAATGGGACCGCGCTCGCGCGCAGCCTCATAGAAGGGGTGGGGGTCGGCGAGCACCTGCGGGTCGGCATCGAAGAGGCGGGCGCCGTCGAAGTCGGGGAGGGAGGTCGGCATACCGACGATTCTAGCGGCACCGACCTGCTGGCAAAGCGTGGGCGCATCACTCAGAATCGGCTCGCTCACTCGAACTGAAGCAAAGGGGTCATGTCATGCAACTCGAAGGACAGGTGGCAGTCGTCACAGGTGGGGCCGAGGGGATCGGGCGGGGGTTCGCCGTCGCCTTCGCGGAACAGGGGGCGAACGTTGCGTCACTCGACATCGACTCGCTGAGCAACCAGGAGACGATCCGGCAGGTACGGGCCACCGGGCAGGACGGGCTCGCCGTCGACTGCGACGTGGCGAGCAAGGAGCAAGTACGGCGGGCGATGAACAGCGTCGTGCAGCGCTTCGGGCGAATCGACATCCTCGTGAACAACGCCGCGATCTGGGTGGACACGGCGCTCACGTCGGGCTCGTACGAGTCGCAGGCGAAGGCGTTCGAGGACTCGATGGACATCTGCGCGCTGGGCAGCTACTACTGCGCGATGGCGGCGGTGCCCTCGATGCAGGCGGCGGGCGGGGGCAACATCCTGAACGTGATCACCGAGCACGTGCATGAGGGGCACCTGATCACGGGTCTGGCGGCGGCGACCGGCTACGACGCCGCCAAGTTCGCCCAGGCGAGGCTGACAGAGACGTGGGCCGTCGAGCTGAAGCCGCACAACATCCGCGTGAACGCACTCTGCATAGGTGCGACGGACTCGCCGATGTTCCGGGCGACGCACGACAGCCCCGCGGAGATCGTGCCAGCAGACATCGCGCAGGGCGCGCTCAACGTGCTCGCGCACGGGCCGGACGGACCGACGGGCGAGCTGCTGCTGTTCGCGGCATCGGGAACCTCGCGCGAGCAGGCGCTGCGCGAGATCGCGGCGCTGGCTCCGGGAGGCTAGGAGAGCACCGATGGGCGAGACGCAGGCGCACCACGGCGTCACGGTCAGCAACCTGGAGGCGATGACGGCTGCGGTCGGGGCGATCGGCTTCACGCAGATCGAAGGGGGCGCGACGGAGCCTCGGAACTACCGGAACGAACCAGGCGACGACGTCGGCCAGATGATCGCGCCGACGTTGGGCGACGAGATTCGGACGTGGTTCATCGAGAACCCGGCGACGCGGCAGCAGATCGACCTGGTGGAGCTGACGGCGGACGCAACCCGCCTCGACCGGCCCGGGGAGAGCCCGGCGCAGGGCGACCTCACGATCGGGATCGCGACGGGCGACCCGGAAGGGGCGTACCAGGCGATGCGCCAGGCGGCGCCGGAGCTGACGTGGTCGGAGGCGGCGCCGTGCCCGGAGGAGGACGGCGTGTCCTTCACGGTCGACAGCCAGCGATACGTGCTGACACGGGGCGAGCCGTTCGTGTACGTGCACTACGCGCGGAGCGGGTTCGCGACGGCGTGGCGGTTCTTCAAGAACGTGCTCGGCTACCGGATCAAGTCGCTCTCGACGCAGGGGACGGGGGACGAGCGCTGGGCGCTGGAGGGCGGCGGCGGACGCGTTGAGCTGGTGATCGAGGAAGGCACACCGGTGGCGCCAGCGGATGCGGGGAAGCGCTACCTGGGCTCCAACCACTTCCGGCTGCTGAACGCGGACCTTGAGGCAGTGGCGGAGCGGGTGGAGTCGAGCGGGCTGGGCACGTGGTTCTTTCCGCCGAACGAGGCCGGGTTCTCGCAGATCATCGGCCCGACAGGCGAGTTCATCGAGCTGTACGACCAGTCCGCCTCCTGAGGGAGACGATCAGCCGCGGCGTTCGCCCGTGAACCAGTTCGGCGGAGTAGTGGTGATGAGCTCGCCGATGAGCGGGTGCTCGGAGGGCACGCCACCACGGGAGGGGTCGGTGGGGATGGTGGTCTTGGTCTCGCCGAGGGGGCCATCCCAGCGGTTGAGCATGCGGCCCTGGATCTGCGGCCCCATGAATTCGATCGCGACGTTGCCGATACCGGCGTCGAGGTAGGAGAGGCAATCGGGCGTGACGCGCCTGACCATCTCCTCGTTGGTGGAGTCGGGGGTGAGGTAGCCGATGGAGAGGTGGTTGGTGTCGTCGACGATCCACTCGATACGCGCGCCCGCCTCGGCGAGGCGCCCGGTCCAGGCAGCCGGGTCATCGACCTGGAAGCCGATGTGCTGGATGCCTTCGCCGTACTTGTCGAGGAAGTCGTGGTGGGGGAGGTGCCCATCCATGGGTTCGATGATCTCGACGACGAGATTGGCGAAGGCGCCGTAGGCGACGCGGATGGTGGCCTGCTCGTCGTAGAGGTTGTGAACGGGGAGCGGGTCGAGCAGGTCGAATTTGGCGTCGAGGAGACGCTCGTAGGCACGGGCCATCTTCTCGGCGTCGCGGGCGACGAAGCCGACGTGGTGGGCGACGGGGGTATCTCGCTTGACGGTCATTGGACGCCTCCGGAGGGGTCTGGGCAACGCAGCCTACCGCCCGATTCCGGGCGCGAAAAGAGCCAGCTTCGTCAAGCTCGTTGACGCGGTTATGACGAATCCCTATGTTCGCCACAGCCCAAGAGGAGGGGTTCACATGCTCTCAGCACGGAAACGCGGAAGGTCTATTTCGAGGCGACAACTGATGGTGGGAGGGGCGACGCTGGCCGCAGGGTCGGCGGCGCTGTTCGCATCCACGGGAACCAGCAAGGCAGCATCAACATCGGCGATCGAGGAAGTGGTGGCGAAGGCGCAGATCTCCGAGCTGCGCCGGATGTACGGGAAGGCGACGGACCTGCTCGGCGCCGGCAAGGACCACGATCACTTCGGCGGTGACGAGCCGCTTTCGACCGAAATCAAGCACTTCATGGCCCGCAACATCTACCGGCGCATCTTCACGGAGGACGCCACCATCTCGGCCTCCGGCGGAGCGCTCACCGGAGTGGGCCCGGACGACTGGGCCGACAAGGTCGCGGCCGCACTGGGCGCGTTCTCAGCCACGCAGCACATGCTGGGGACACAGCTGGTGACGATCGACGAGATGCCCGACGACGAGGGCTGCGGTGGCGGGGCAACGATGCAGAGCTACCTGAACGCACTGCACGAGTTCTCGCCCGGTGGGAACATCGGCATCTACCGGGGCACGTACTTCGACAAGGTGCGCTATGTGCCCGAGATCGGCTGGCAGATCTACGACATGGACCTCCGGCTTGCATCGTGGGAGCTCCGCGAACACGGGGCAGCGGAAGAGGGATAGCCGTCAGCGGACCTGAGGGGCGGGAGCGGGGACACGTGACGGTCCTCGCTTTCGCCCGCTCCGGGGGCGTCGCGTTCAGCAGCCGAGCTGCGTCGCGAGGTCGTGGAAGTCGCTGGCGTTGAAGTCGAAGCGATCTTCGAACGCGAGGTCGGTGGGACGTCCCGCGGGCATCTCGTTGGGACGGGGGACGAAGGCGGTGTGGAGCCCGCAGGAGGCTGCAGCGTCGAGGTCGGCCTTGTGGGCGGCGACCATCATCACCTGCTCGGGTTCGAGGGAGAGGGCGCGGGCGGCGGAGAGATAGGTCTCGGGGTCGCTCTTGAAGTGCCCGAGAAGGTCGGCACTCAGGAATCCATCCCAGGGAAGACCGGAGTGCTTCGCCATGTTCACGAGCAGGGCGAAGTTCCCGTTCGAGAGTGTGGAGACGACGAAGCGCTTGCCCAGGCGCCCGAGGCCGCCGACGGAATCGGGCCAGGGGTCGAGGCGATGCCAGACGCGGTTCAGCTCCGCGGCCTCGGACTCGTCGAGGGGGTTGCCGAGCTCGGCGAGGATCTCGTCGAGCTTCTCGCGGTGGAGGGCGTCGGCGGTCGTGAAGGGGCGCTCGCCACTGCGGATGGCGCCGATACCGCCGACGTAGCCCTCAAACCGCCAGCGGGCGGCGACGGCCTCCCAGTCGGCTTCGAGGCCCTTGCCTTCGCCGAGCGTGGCGGCGAGCTCGCGGGTGACCGTACTGCGCCAGTCAACGACGGTGCCGAAGACATCGAAGGTGAGGGCCTGAACGTCTGTTACTGCCATGGGGCGATTCTGCCAGAAGGGGGCGGGGTCAGGAGCGGCCGGGCGGTTCGTCCGTCGGCGGGGTCCAGGTCACGAGGGGATTGCTGTCGCTTCCGAGGGTGACGAGGGGACGGACGAAGATGAGCATGAGGATGAGGAGGCCGAAGGGGATGGCGCCCATGATGAGGAGAGCGAGGCGATCGCCGATGGCATCGGCGAGGACTCCGGAATAGACCCAGTTGAGCTGCATGAACTGGAGGACCATGAAGTAAACGGCGAGGACGCGGCTGCGAAGCTCGGCGGGCACGCGAATCTGGAGAATGGTCATCATGGCGACCATCCAGAAGGGCGAGCTGATGCCCATGACAAACTCGACCCCGAGTGTGAGGGAGAACCAGGGCGAGATGGAGTAGACGATCATGCAGGCGCACCAGTCGAGGGGTGCGATAAGGAGCGTGAGGCCCTTCAGCTTGAGGCGGTCACCAAGGGCGACGACGACGATGGAGCCCACGAAGCTGCCCGCTCCGAAGGCCGCGTTCATCCAACCGAAGCCCCAGGCGCCGACCCCAAGCACATCGTCGGCGAAGACGGGGCGGAGAAGCAGGATGGCGCCCGCGAAGAGGGTGATGAAGGTAGCAGGCATCAGAACCCAGACGAGGAGACGGTCGCGGCGCAGGTGGCGGGCGGTTTCGACGATGTCGGCAGTGAAGGAGATGGTGGTGGCGACAGCGGCCTCGGTCTTGCCCTTGATGGGGATGGCCAACAGGAGCAGTGCACCGATGACGAAGCCAGCGCCACCGATGAGATAGGTGGCCTGGGTGCCGACGAGGGCGATGAGCGGGCCACCGACGGAGGGACCGGCCACCTGGAGCACGCCGGTCACCATGGCGATCAGAGCCACGGCTGTAGGGAGACGCCGGGGACCGACGAGGTCGTACACGTAGCTCTGGGTGGCGGGCTGGCTGAGGGCGAGGAAGGCCGCCTCGAATCCCACCGCCACTAGCACGATCCAGACCTTGGCGGCCCCCAGGGCGACGACGAGGCCCATGACGATGGCGACGGTGGCGAGGCCAACGCGCCCGGCGACGAGCAGGTCGCGCCGGGCGGTGCGGTCGGCGATAACGCCGCCGTAGGGCGAGAGCACGATGACGATGACGGCATGGATACCGCCCATCAGGCCGAGGATGGCGCGGGAGTCGGTGAGCTCCTTCAGGAGCCACTGCGCTCCAAGCAGGATGAGCCCCTGCCCGAGGAAGAAGAGGGCGTTGCTCCAGAAGTAGCGGGCAAAGCCGCGATCGCGGAAGGCGAAGCCGGCAGCGCGGAAAGTGTCGCCCAGGCCCAGGGGTTGCGGGGCGTCGGGGGAGGCCGACGTTTCAGCCACCAGCGCTCCCTCCGGCCCCGTCGGGCGGGGTCACTCGGGGGGGCACTATAGGGGAG
>VXLW01000005.1 GCA_009841435.1 Dehalococcoidia bacterium
CCGCAGCAGCGCCGCCAGCACCACCGCGCCCGCCCCGATCGTGACGCCGTCGGCCAGCACGGAGTCCCTCACCTGCGCCCTCGCTTCCACCCGCACATCCTCCCACAGCACCGACCCCGTTACGCTCGCGCCCGCCTCGACCACGCTGTCCGCCGCCAGCGCCGTCCCCTCGATGCTCGCGTCCTCGGCCACCACCGCGCCTCCCGCCAGCAGGGGCGCCCCCGACCGCCTCACCAGGGCCTGCGAGAGCTCGAGGTACCGCCCCGGCGTCCCCAGGTCCGCCCACAGCCCCTCGAAGTGGTAGCCCAGCACGTTCTCCCCGCGCCCCACCAGCGACGGGAACAGCGTCTCCTCGACGCGCACGGCTCCCGCCGGGATCTCCCCCACGAGGTCCGGTTCGAACACCCACACCCCCGCGTTCACGAGGTCGCTCGGAGCGGTCCCCGGCGGCGGCTTCTCCACGAAACCCGTGATCCGGGAGTCCCCGTCCACTACCGCCACTCCGAAGGCGGACGGATTCGCCACCTGGCAGAGCGCCAGCGTCAGTCGCGCGCCCGTCTCCTCGTGCGCGCTCAGCGCCGCCCCCAGGTCGAAGTCCACGTACACATCCCCATTGAGCACGAGGAAGCGCCCCTCCACCTCCGCCGCCCGCACTGCGTTCCGGATGGCGCCCCCCGACTCCAGCCGTTCCCGCTCCACCACGTGCGTGATCGCGAGCCCATTCCGCTCCCCTTCCGGGTAGGCCTTCACGAGGTCGTCCTGGCGTTGTCCCATCGCGAGCACCGCCCGCTCGATGCCGTGGCCGCCGAGCCAGTCCAGCAGGTGGTCGAGCGCCGGCCGGTTCGCGACCGGTATCAGGCTCTTGTGGCGCGTCAGGGTCAGCGGCCGCAGCCGTGCTCCCTGCCCTCCAACGAGGATGATCGCGTCCATGCCCGCCGAAGGTTACCCCCCGCGCCGCGCCGTTGCCGCAACGTCCGCCGCCCGCCCCGTGTCTTCCCAGGGGACGTCCAGCCCCGTGCGCCCGAAGTGCCCGTACGCCGCCGTGGCCTTGAAGATCGGGCGGCGCAGGTCGAGGTCCCGGATGATCGCCCCCGGACGCAGGTCGAAGTGCCGTTGCACCGCCCCCAGGACCGCCTCGTCGGAGACGGCGCCCGTCCCGAACGTGTCCACGTTGATCGAGGTCGGCTCTGCCACCCCGATTGCGTAGGAGAGCGTGACCTCGCAGCGCCTCGCCAGCTCCGCCGCCACGATCGTCTTCGCCACCCAGCGCGCCGCGTAGGCGGCCGAACGGTCCACCTTCGTCGGATCCTTCCCGCTGAACGCTCCACCCCCGTGCCGCGCCACACCCCCGTACGTATCGACGATGATCTTGCGGCCGGTCAGCCCCGCGTCCCCCTTCGGCCCGCCTACCACGAACCGCCCCGACGGGTTCACGTAGACCTTCGTGTCGCCGTCTACCAGCGCCTTGTCGACGATCGTGTCGATGATGTGCTGTCGTACGTCCGTCTCGATCAGCTCCCGATCGACGTCCGGCGCGTGCTGCGTCGAGATCACGATCGACTCCGCCCGCCGTGGCTCCCAGCCGTCCCCGTACTCGATCGTCACCTGCGACTTGCCGTCGGGGCGCAGCCACGGCAGCTCGCCGCTCTTGCGCGCCTCCGCCAGCCGCCGCGCCAGCCGGTGCGCCAGCGAGATGCTGAGCGGCATCAGCTCCGGCGTCTCGTCGCAGGCGAACCCGATCATCATCCCCTGGTCGCCGGCGCCCGTTTCCAGCTCTTCGCTCTCGCGCGCCCCGTGGCGCGCCTCCCACGAGCGGTTCACGCCCGCCGCGATGTCCTGCGACTGCTCGTCGATCGCCGTCACCACCCCGCACGTCTCCCAGTCGAAGCCGATGTCCGAGGAGATGTAGCCGATGTCCCGGATCGTCTCCCGCACGATGCGCGGGATGTCGACGTAGGCGCTCGTCGTGATCTCGCCCATCACCAGCACGAGACCGGTCGTGATCGAGGTCTCGCAGGCAACCCGCGCCATCGGATCCCGCGCGATGATCTCGTCGAGGATCGCGTCCGATATCTGGTCGCAGATTTTATCCGGGTGCCCCTCCGTCACCGACTCGGAGGTCACCAGCCGCGACCCGCTCACGTTCCCGCCTGCCAGCTGGAGAGATAGAGCCGCTGCTCCTCGGTGAGCGTGTCGATGCCGATGCCCATCGCTTGCAGCTTCAACCGCGCGATCTCCTCGTCGATCGAATCCGGCAGCTCGTGCACCTGGTTGTCCAGCGTCGATTCGTTCGCCACGAGCCACTCTGTTCCCAGCGCCTGGTTCGCGAACGACATGTCCATCACCGAGGCGGGATGTCCTTCCGCCGCCGCGAGGTTGACCAGCCGTCCCTCTCCCAGCAGGAAAAGCGTCCGTCCGTCACCCATGCGGTACTCGTCCACGTGCTCGCGAACGCGCCGCTTGCCTTCGCTCATGCCTTCCAGCGCCTCCAGGTCGATCTCGTTATCGAAGTGGCCGCTGTTCGCCAGGATGGCGCCGTCCTTCATGGTTTCCAGCACCGCCCCATCGATCACGTGGCAATCCCCCGTGACCGTCACGAAGAAGTCCCCGATCGTCGCGGCCTCAGCCATCGGCATCACCGCGAACCCCTCCATCACCGCCTCCAGCGCCCGCACCGGGTCGACCTCCGTCACTACCACGTGCGCCCCCAGGCCCCGCGCCCGGCTCGCCAGACCGCGTCCGCACCAGCCGTACCCCGCCACCACGAACGTCTTCCCCGCGAGCAGCACGTTCGTTGCCCGCACGATGCCGTCCACCGTCGACTGGCCCGTCCCGAAGCGGTTGTCGAACAGGTGCTTCGTGTCCGACTCGTTCACCGCCACGATCGGGTAGCCCAGCGCCCCGTCCCTGGCCATCGCCCGCAGCCGGATGACGCCCGTCGTCGTCTCCTCCATGCCGCCCACCACGCCGGGAATCAGGTCGCGCCGCTCCTGGTGAATGGTCGCCACGAGGTCCGCGCCGTCGTCCATCGTCACCTGCGGCCCGTGGTCGAGCGCCTGGTGGATGTGCTGGTAGTACGTCTCGTTGTCCTCGCCCCGGCGCGCGAACACCGAGATGCCGTACTCCTCCGCCAGCGCCGCCGCCACGTCGTCCTGTGTCGAGAGCGGGTTGCTCGCGCAGATGCGCAGCTCCGCCCCGCCGTCGCGCAGCGCCAGCGCCAGGTTCGCCGTCTCCGTCGTCACGTGCAGGCAGGCCGCCATGCGCACGCCCTTCAGCGGCTGCTCCCTGGCGAACCGCTCGCGGATGAGCGCCAGCACGGGCATCTCCCGCGCCGCCCACTCGATGCGGTCCACCCCTTCGCGCACGCGCGCTGGGTCACTGATGTCGGAAGGAACGCTCATTCGCCGTACCGTTCGCCTTCGCTTTTCTCTCTAAGAAGCCTACAAGCGAACGGACACAAGCGCGCCACCGCCCCGCTTCCGACCCCGCAGCAGCGCACGCAGCTTGCGCGGCAGGGCCAGCAGCGCCGACGAGTCGCGACGAGTCGCCGTTGCCTCGATCATCTCCCCCGCGTCGTGGTATCCGAGCCGCCGGTACGACGCGACTGCCGGCGTGTTCTTCGGGTCGACCGTCAGCACGACCGTGTCGCACGTCTCCAGCAGCGCCTCTGTTGCCGCGCTCGTTGCCGCCGTCGCGTAGCCCTGTCCGCGGTGCCTCGGATGGGTGAACACGTTCCCCACCACCGCCACCCGCTCCCGCGCCGAGACCGCGTGCGTTCCCGCGATCGCCACGAGCCGGCCGCCGATCACCACCCCCCGGTACACCCCGGCGTCGATGTGCCCGGCCTCGTAGTACGTCGGGTTCCCGTCCGACCCGTACAGCTGGTTGATGCGCCGGATGTCGATCCCCAGCAGCCGTGTCGCCGGCACGACCTCGTGGGGCGAGAACGTGGCCCGCGCTACGGCCATGCGCAGCATCGGCTGGCTGTTCGAGAGGCTGTACACCCTCCTCACCGCGTCGACGTGCTCCCGCCGGCAGGTCAGATAGCTGCGTCCGGGTCCCGGCTCGATCGAGAGAATGGCCGCGACCGCATCCGGGTCCCCCGTCACGAACGTCGCGTCTCCGAGCCCGCCCCGGCTATGCGTCACGAGACCCTGCCCGCTCGGCCCCTCGGCCGTGAACCAGCGCGTCCGCTCGAACAGCCCCGGCTCTAGCTGCGCCAGTGCGTAGGCCGCGTGTTCCCGCAGCGGCTGCAGCCGCTCCCGGATCGCGTCGCGGCTTCGCAGCGTCTCCACCAGGAACTCTCGCTGCGCTCGTCCCGCTGCCCAGGGGAGCCCTCGCTCCGCCATCACCGCTCCTCCTCGATATGCGTAAGCGTACGGAACTCACGATACCGTGCCTCGACCTCGTCGCGCCTCAATTCCAGCAGGCGACTTGGCCCGAACCCCTCAACCGCGAACGATGCCACCGTCGACCCGTAGATGATCCCCCGCCGGATCTCCGCCGCCGTCACCTCGGGAACCGTGTCCAGGTACCCTAGGAACGCCCCCGCGAAGCTGTCCCCTGCCCCCGTCGGGTCGACTACCTCCTCCAGCGGGTAGCCCGGCGCGACGAAGTAGTCGTCCTTGCTCGCATAGACCGCCCCGTATTCCCCCAGCTTGACCAGCGCCGCCTGCGCTCCCCCCTCGACCAGCAAGCGCGCCGCCTTCGCGATGCTCGCCACCCCCGTCAGCTGCCGCGCCTCCGTCTCGTTTACCGAGGCGAAGGTCGCCTCCCGCATCGCCTCCCGCACCCCCGCCTCCTCTGCCTCGATGTAGAGCTTGATCGTGTCGACCATCGTCGCGCGCGGCGCCGTCAGCGCTCCCATGAGGGCCCGCTGCGTCGCCGGGTCGTCCGCCGCCATGAACGCCGCGCTCGAGTCCTGCCAGCCCCCCGGCAGCACCGGCTGCCACCCGTCGTTCACCCCGAGGTGCGTGTAGAGCGTGTCCCGCGTGTTCATGTCGTAGTGGTAGCGAGCCCCCCAGCGGCTCGTCGTGCCGCCTGGCACCGTCGTCAGCCCCGCCAGGTCGATGCCCCGCCCCTCCAGCTTCGACCGCTCGCTCTCCGGAAAGTCCTCCCCGATCGCCGCCAGCAGCCGAACGTCGGTGAACTGCGCTGCCGCCAGCGCCGCGCAGGTCGCCGAGCCTCCGAGCGACTGCTCGACCTTCGCGAACGGCGTCTCGATCTCGTCCAGCGCGACCCAGCCAGCTACCAGCAGCGTCATGCGCCCTCCGCCCCCAGCCGCCGCCCGAGGATGGGCGCCAGCCGCTCGCGTGCCTCCTCCGGGATCGCCTTCGGCGGCGTTACGAGCCCCGCGTCCAGCCCCGTTCCGCAATCGCACGGGTTGTTGTCCAGCGCCGCCGCGAGCCTCGCCACCGCCTCCCGGCTCACCTCGACGTTCTCCGCCAGGCGCGTCATCACGATTGTCGCGTCGACGGCCTCTTCCGCCTCGTGCCAGGCGTCGTAGTCCGTGACCGCCGCCAGCATTGCGTAGCAGAGCTCCGCCTCGCGAGCCAGCTTCGCCTCCGGCAGCGCCGTCATCCCCACCAGGCTTGCCCCCCACGAGCGGTACAGCTCGCTCTCCGCGCGTGTCCCGAACGCCGGGCCTTCGATCGTGACGTACGCCCCGCCGTCGTGCGCCGTCGCCCCCGCCTCCCGCGCCGCCGCCAGCGCTTGCTCCCGCAGCCCCTCGCAGAAGGGTTCCGCAAACGCCATGTGCGCGACCACCCCCTCCCCAAAGAACGTGCTCGGCCTGTCCCCCCGCGTCCGGTCGATGAGCTGGTCGGGCGCTACCAGGTGCCCCGGTGCGTACTCCTCCCGCAGCGACCCCACCGCCGACACCGCCAGCACCTGCCTCACCCCAAGCGACTTGAGCGCCCAGAAGTTCGCCTGCTGCGGAATCTCCGACGGCAGTAACCGGTGCCCGCGACCGTGCCGCGCCAGGAACGCGACGCGCCGCCCCTCCAGATCCCCCACCCGGATCGCGTCGCTCGGCTCCCCGAACGGCGTCGCGATTGCCCGCTCCTCCACCCCGCGCAGCCCCGGCATCTCGTAGAAACCGCTCCCGCCAAGGACCGCGAGCTCGATCGATTCAGGCACTGGCTCGGAGTCTACCGGTCCACGTTCTGAGCGGTCAGCGCGGCGATGGCCGGGCCGTACGGGGGCCTGAGGACGCCGCTCTCGCACACGATCCCCGCGATCAGCTCTGCAGGCGTCACATCGAAGGCGGGGTTGTAGACCCCGCCGCCGTCCGGGCTCCAGCGGTCGTCGCCGAAGCCCCCCACCTCGCCGTCCCCCCGGAACTCGATCGGGATCGCCTCCCCCGAGGGTGTATTCGCGTCGAACGTACTGAGCGGCGCCGCCAGGTAGAAGGGCACCCCGTGTCGCGCCGCCACCGCCGCGAGCCCGTAGGTCCCCACCTTGTTCGCCCCGTCCCCGTTCGCGGCGATCCGGTCTGCCCCCGTGATGACCGCACTCACCTGTCCCGAGGCGATCAGCGAGGCCGCCGCCGTGTCCGGCAGCAGCGTCCCCGGAATCCCCAGCGCTCCCAGCTCCCACATCGTCAGTCGCGCGCCCTGCAGGAGCGGCCGGGTCTCGGTCGCGTAGCAGCGCTCGATTCGTCCCGCCCGCCAGGCTTCCGCGATCACCGCCAGCGCCGTCCCCTCCCCGCCAGTCGCGAGCCCGCCCGTGTTGCAGTGCGTCAGGACCGCCCCCTCCAGGCCCGGCAGCTCCCGCCCGTGCCGCGCGAGTGCCGCGTCCCGCTCCCGCTGTCGCGCCAGCGCAAGCTCCGCGAAGCCCCACAGCGCGGCCTGTCGTTCACGCTCACTCGGGCCTGCTGCTTCCGCGGCCACGAGCGCCTCGTCGATCATGGCCCCCAGGTCCACCGCGGTCGGCCGCGTCGCTTTTAGTTCCGCCGCAGCCTCCACCAGCGCCTCGGGCCCCGCCCCCTGCTCCTCCCCCGCGATCGCCATCCCGCCGGCGCCCGTCACACCAAGCAGGGGTGCTCCTCGCACCCGCAGCGAGCGGATCGCCTCCGCCACGGCGGCCACCGTGTCGAGCCGCAGATAGCGTTCCTCGTGCGGAAGGAGCGTCTGGTCCAGAACCTCGATGCCTTCGCCCGGCAGGATGCAGATCGGCGTGTAGCCGCTCACGGCGCCGCTCCTAGTAGCGGACGAGGCTCATGGCGTCGTAGCCGTCGATCTTCGCCCGCCCGCCCAGCTCTTCGAGCTCGATGACGAACCCCAGTCCCACGACCTCGCCCCCGGCCAGCTCGACCAACTTCGTCGCCGCTGCCGCCGTCCCGCCCGTCGCCAGCAGGTCGTCCACGATGTACGCCCGCTTCCCCACCGAGAGCGCGTCCTGGTGGATATCGAGCTGGCTGTCGCCGTACTCCAGCGAATACTCGATCGACATGCGCGCCGCCGGAAGCTTCCCCGGCTTTCGCAGCGGTACGAACGGCAGCTTCATGCGGTCCGCCATCGCGGCCGCGAAGACGAACCCGCGCGACTCAACCCCCACGATGGCGGACGCGTCCCGCCGCGCTGCGTGCACGCACAGCTCGTCGATGCTGTAGCGGAAGGCGAGCGGATCTCCCAGCAGCGGCGTGATGTCGCGGAAGAGCACGCCCTCCCTGGGGAAGTCGGGAACGTCACGGATGCTTCTACGCAGGTCCACGGCCAGCGATTCTAGCGTAGCTGCGCCTGTGCGCCCGCCCTGCGGCCCCGTATTCCGGCCTGTCTGGGCTTTCCTCGGAACGCGATTCCGGGTACCTTCCCTATGTCTGCGCGAAATGCGCGCCAATCCCGTATCCGGAGTTGCCCCATGACCACGTCAGTCCGCCAGGGAACCCCCACCGAGAAGGCCCCCGAGCCCGTCCTCGGCACTGAACTAATCCCGAAAGAGCGCTACACCTCGAAGGAGTACATGGAGCTCGAGTGGGAGCGCATGTGGACGAAGGTCTGGAACATGGCCGGTCGCGAGTCCGACATCCCCAACGTCGGCGACTACTTCACCACCGAGCTGGGACCGGAGTCGCTCCTCATCGTGCGCGAGGCGGAGGACAAGGTCCGCGCCTTCTACAACGTCTGTCCCCACCGCGGGAACCAGATCCGCAACCCGGGCATGGGCCATGCCGAGTCCTTCCAGTGCGCCTACCACTTCTTTGAGTTCAACCTCGATGGCTCCAAGAAGTTCGTCCCCGACGAGGACACGTTCACCCAGGGCGTGCCCCAGGAGACGGCCCTCGTCGAGGTACCCTGCGACACGTGGGGCGGCTTCGTCTGGTTCAACATGAACCCCGAGGCCGAACCGCTGCTCGAGTTCCTCAATCCGGTCAACCAGCACCTCGATCCCTACCACTTCGAGGACTACGCCATCGTCCAGGACCTGACCGTGGAGTGGGACACGAACTGGAAAGCCTCCGTCGATGCCTTCAACGAGGTCTACCACGTCCAGGGCATCCATCCGCAGCTGCTGGAGTCGCTCGACGACATCCACGTGCAGATCGACCTGTACGAGCGGCATAACCGCTACCTGGTTCCGTTCGGGCTCGTGAGCCCGCGCTATCCGAACCAGAAGGAGATTACGCAGCCGCTGCGCGAGTTCATGGTCGCTGCCGGCATCAACCCCGACACGTTCGAGGGTGGCATGGGCGATGTCCGCCCCGCCATGCAGGCTGCTACCAAGCAGTCGGCCGCTGCCCAGGGGCTGGACGTCTCCGAGCTGAACGACGATCAGCTTTCGGACGACTACCACTACTACATCTTCCCCAGCCTCACCTTCAACACGAACGCCCTCAACTTCCTGTTCTTCCGCCAGCGCCCGCACCCGACGGACCCGAACAAGATGTTCTTCGACATGCAGACCTACGTGCGCATCCCGCCGGGGGTGGACCATCCTCCGCGTCCGATCCACGCGCAGTACAAGCATGGCGAGATCTCGATCGGCCTCGTGATGGACCAGGACTCCTACAACCTGCCGCGCGTGCAGAAGGGGATGAACTCCCGGGCGTACCCGGGCCTGCTCATCAACTACCGCGAACGGCGCATCCGCCACATGCACAAGGTGCTCGATAACTACCTCGAAGGCCCCGACCGCTAGGTCGGGCCCGAGCGGATAGCACAGAGCCGCGGCGCTCCGGCGCCGCGGCTTCTTTGTGCCTCGCTACTCCAGCGCCCCGCTCGCGACCAGCTCGGCCAGCTCCTCCTCGCTGTAGCCCAGCACCTCGCGGAACACCTGCTCGGTGTGCTGTCCGAGCAGCGGCGCTGGGTTCCGCGGCCCCGCCCGCGTTTCGCTGAGCACGTAGGCGGCGCCGTCGTACCGCAGCGGCCCGATGACGGGGTGGTCCGTCTCCCAGAAGTGCCCCCGCGCCGTGAGTTGCGGGTCGTCCTCGATGTCGGCCATCGTCGCGACGAGGTGCGCTGGCACCCCTGCCCCCTGCAGCGCCTCCTGCGCCTCCTCCGCCGTCCGCTCCCCGCACCACGCCGCCAGCCCCGCCTCCAGTTCGTCCTCCCGACGCTTCCGCCCCGCCGCCGACCGCAGCCCCTCGTCCGCCGCCCAGTCCCCTCGTCCCACCGCTTCGCACAGCGCCGCCCACTGCGCGTCGCTCATGACCGAGATAGCGCACCAGCGGTCGTCTCCCTCGCAGGCGAACACGCCGTGCGGCGCCGCCTCCGGATGCCGGTTGCCGTTCGCGACCGTCTCCCCGCCCCCGTTCAGCGCTGACATGAGCGCTCCGTCGAGCGCATACGTCATCGCCTCCAGCTGCGAGAGGTCGATGTACTGCCCCTCGCCCGTCCGTTCCCGGTGATCGAGTGCTGCCAGCAGCGACGACGCCGCGAAGTGCATCGCCACCCAGTCCGTGTACGCGACGCCCGTGCCCGTCGGCGCCCGGTCGGGCCAGCTCGTGAGCCCCGTGATGCCCGCCGCCGCCTGCAGGATCAGCCCGAACCCGCGGAACTGCGCGTGCGGGCCGTACTGCCCTTCCATCGACATCGACATCATGATCACGTCCGGGTTGATCGCCCGGACCGACTCATAGTCCAGCCCCACCCGCTTCATGAACCCCGGGGTGAACGACTCCGTGACCACGTCGCTCGCCGCGATCAGCCGCTTCGCCGCCTCCAGCCCCCCGGGCGTCCGCAGGTTGATCTGCACGCCCAGCTTGTCGCGGTTGTGGTTGGCCCAGTAGGCGCTCCCGTCCGGACTCGTGTCGTTCCCCGGCCGTGGCCCCCCGGAGCGGAAGGTGTCCAGCTTCAGGGTGGACTCCACCCGGATCACCTCCGCCCCGTGCCACGCCAGCACCTGCGTCGAGTTCGGCCCGACCCCCACCCACGAAAAGTCCGCCACCCGGATTCCCTTGAACAGGTCGCGTGCGCCAACCGCCCCCTCCCGCTCCTGTCTCTTAAAAACGTCTCCGAGCCCACGAGACAATAGGCAAAAGGGGATGGCGGAGTTGGAGTGTAAAAAAAA
>VXLW01000056.1 GCA_009841435.1 Dehalococcoidia bacterium
CCCCCCCCCCCCCATTTTTTTTTTTAACCATAATCTGGGATACCCACTTGGCTCGTTGTGTGGTGGCCTCGTTTATGGTATAACGCACGAACGCCTCCGGCGACTTGTCGAACTCCCAGCGGTGGTTCCACAGGATCAGCGGGCTCCCGCCCGACCCCGACTCCTCCGGCCCCTTCCCCAGCGACCCCAGGTCCACCCCCACCGGCAGCACCGTGCTCTTCCCCCGGATCGCCTCGATCCCCTCGACCGTCAGCCAGTTGTTCGGCTGCCGCTCAAGCTGCGCCAGCGCCCCCAGGAAATCCTGCCGGTGGTACTCCGAGTTGAACGCCACGCGGTCGGCCGCCAGCGCCGACAGGTAGTTGATCTGCCCGAACCACGAGTTCAGCTTCGTCCCCCGCAGTCGCGGATATGTCAGCTGGTTCTCGTGCATGAACAGCAGCACTGGCGTCCGCTCGAACCGCGGCCGCGTCAACGCCAGGAACGCTGGCAAATCCAGCATGTCGCTGACCAGCAGGAAGTCGAACTCCCCCTCCATTTCTGCCACCTGCCCCGCCTGCACCTGCGCCCCCAGCCGCATCCGCCGCCGCCACTCCCTCCCCGGCAGCGTCAGCAGCTCAAGCTCGTGCCCCCCATGCGCCACCAGCCCCTCCGCGAACGCACGGTGGCTCCCCCCGAAGAACGGTTCCACGAACAACCCGCGCGCCATGCCGAAAGGCTAACCTAGCCGCCCCACAGGGACGCGCTCGAGGACATTCCTGAGGTGTTGCGCTGGGATCAGGGGCTGGGGTCGTCCCGTTTGTAGACGATCTGTTCCAGGGCGGCGTACCGCATTTCCGAGGTGGCGAGCCGCCCTTCAATGTTGGACCACCGGCCCTCGACCACCGCAAGCCTGTCGTCGATGCGGCGCAGGAATGGCAGGACTTCCTCGTGAACCGTCGCCTTGAGATCGGCAAGGTCGGTGTGCATTTCGCCGACCACGACCGCGAGGTTCCCGACCGAACGATTCAGTGTCTGGAACTGATCATCTGTCATGCCGTCACTGTGCCATTGTTGTCCGGAAGAAGTCAACCCCGCGCCTGCTGCTAGCTGGGCCTACAGGTCTCCGCGCTCCGCCAGCTTCTCCACAATCTCCAGCAGCTCCCGGTCGCTCTCGTCCACTTCCTTGTACTGGGAGACGCAGTACCCCCCGTACTTCTCCACCAGGTACCAGTCGTCGTCGATGATCACGTCCGGCGTCGGATCCACCCGCGGATGCTTGTCGAAGCACCCGTCGACCCACTCCGAGAGCCCGTGCTGCTCCACCGTGCGTTCGCTGTACAGCTGCCCTCCCGCCGACCACACGTAGATGCTGTGCCCCGCGTCCTTGATCCGCTCCATCGCCTCGTGCGCACCCGGACGCAGCGAGCTCATGTCCTTCGTCGTGTAGACCAGCGTGTGGTCCACGTCGAAATAGACGTTCAGCGGGCGGGTCGCGCTGGTCATCGGGGGAGCGCTACGCCTCGGCGATCGTCAGGCCCCACACCGGCCGGTAGCGCCACGTGCGGATGCCCTTGTAGTTGATGCCATGCTTCCGGCAGAGGCGCTTCGCCTGCTGCACCTGGCCCGCGGGTACGTACAGCAACAGTTCGCCCATCTTCGAGAACGGCAGCCACTTCTTCTCCGCCTGCTCGTCCGTCATCGTGTCCGCCGTCTCGACCTGCGCCATGAACTCCAGCCACTGCCCCGGTCGCCGCACGACCACGATGTCCGGGTAGAGCGGCTCGCCCTCCCACTCCCCCACCGACATGGAGGGCTCGGGGTCGTTCAGGAGCGTCTCCAGCTCCGGGTGGTCCTCGCTCGGGTAGGGAAAGCGCGACTGCGCGATCTCCGCGACCGTGCCCGTGTGACGCTGATCTCGCAGCTCCTTGACCGGCATCGGGCGGACTCCTTCCCTACTCCAGGATCACGAGGGTCTCGCCCTCGGACACCTGTGCGCCCTCGCTCACCGTCACCTCTTTCACGGTTCCGGCCTTGGGTGCGTTGATCTCGTTCTCCATCTTCATCGCTTCGAGGACGAGCAGCAGCTGACCCGCTTCCACGGCGTCTCCCGCCTGCACCTCGATCCGGAGCACCTTACCCGATAGCTGCGCCGCCACGCCTCCCGGTACGTTCGAGACCGCTGGAGCGCCGCCGCCCGCGGCCGCGCTCGATGCCCGGGGCGTGGGCCGCGCCGGACCACCGCCCAGCCGCCCCTCGTATTCGAGCGTGAACGGCCGGTGGTCAACCTCGATCGCCATGCCCGACTCGCGCGCGTCCTCGGCGGGAAGCGACACGCGGTAGCTCACCGCGCCTGCCGTCACCGTGTCGTAGGCGTCGCCGCGCGCGATCGTGACGGGGAACTCCTCACCGTCGACGACAACCGTGTCGCCGCGTACTTCGACCTCGTAGGTGCGTCCGCCGATCGTGACCGTCGCCATCGCTACCGCATCTGCCTCATGCGCGCGAACTGCCGCCACGCCGCGCCCGGCGCCGCTCCGTTTTCCGAAGGCGCCGCCGGAACGCCCCGCGCCGCGGCCTGCGGCCGGTCCTTGATCGCCATCGCGCCCACCACGGCCGCCACGAGCTCGCGCTCGGGGCCGCCACCCTCCCGCCGCCACTCCAGGAACTTCTTCGCCGGCTGCGGGAACATGACGTACGAGAGCACGTCCTCGGGAGTCTCGGCGAGGTCGCCGATCTCCTCCTTCGCGCTCTCCAGCTCCGGCTCGAGGTCGTCCGCCGGACGGTGGTCGATCTGGGGAACGTCGCCCAGGACCAGGTCCAGCACTTCCTTCGTGATCGGCTCGGCTGTCGCGCCGTAAAGGCCCTGCGCGAGGTTGCGCGTCTCCTTCGTCACGACGCCGTAGCGCTTGCCCGTCAGCACGTTGAGCACGGCCTGCGAGCCCACTATCTGCGAGCTCGGTGTCACCAGCGGTGGGTACCCGAGGTCCGCGCGTACGCGCGCGTTCTCCTCCAGCACCTCGCCCAGCTTCGCCTCCTGCCCCTGGTCCCGCAGCTGCCCCACAAGGTTTGAGATCATGCCGCCCGGAACCTGGTGCCTAAGCACGCCCGCGTCGACCCCGAGCAGGTTGCTTTCGTGCTTCCAGTACTTCTTCCGCACGCCGCCGAAGTAGTCCGCCGTCTCCACGAGGTCGTCGAGGGCGATGCCAGTACCGTTGTCCTCGTCCTCGCCCAGCGCCGCCACGAGCGTTTCCGTGGCCGGCTGCGAGGTGCCCCCCGCGAGCGGGCTGATGGCCGTATCGATCGCGTCCGCGCCGGCGCGAACGGCCAGCAGGTACGCCATCTCCGAGTAGCCGGAGGTGTCGTGGCAGTGCAGCTGCAGCGGGACGTCGGGGTGGTCGCCCTTGATCCGCGTCACCAGACGTTCGGCCATCACCGGGCTCAGCAGCCCCGCCATGTCCTTGATGCAGAGCGAGTCCGCCCCCATCTCGACCAGCCGGTCGGCGAGCGTCCCGAAGCTCTCGACGGTGTGTACCGGGCTCGTCGTGTAGCAGAGCGTGCCCTGCACCTGCCCGCCCGCGCGCTTCACGCCCTCGAACGCCGTCTCCAGGTTCCGTGTGTCGTTCAGCGCATCGAAGATGCGGAAGATGTCCATGCCGTTCTCGACGGCACGCTCGCAGAACTCGAGCACGACGTCGTCGGCGTAGTGCCGGTACCCCACCGCGTTCTGGCCGCGAAGGAGCATCTGCGTCGGCGTGTTCTTCAGCCGGCTCTTGACCTCGCGCAGGCGCTCCCACGGGTCTTCCAGCAGGAAGCGCATGGCCGTGTCGAAGGTCGCGCCGCCCCAGCACTCGATGCTGCCGTAGCCGATCGCGTCCATTCGCTCGAGGGCGGGAAGCATGTCCTCGGTGCGCATCCGCGTGGCCAGCAGCGACTGATGCCCGTCGCGAATGGCGGTCTCGGTGATGCGTACCTGGCCCATGCTCGGCGAAGTCCCCTGCCGCCTGGATCGGCGACTTTGCGGCTCTACGTGAACACTATCACAAGCGCCCTTTACGGCCAGCGCGAAAGGCCGATCCGGCGTGTTCCCTACAGCGGGATGTTGCCGTGCTTCTTCGGCGGGTTCCGGTCCGCCTTGTTCCGCAGCATCTCCAGCGACGTAATGATCTTGCCCCGCGTCTCGCGCGGGTCGATCACGTCGTCGACGAACCCCCGTCCCGCAGGGATGTACGGGTTCCCGAAGCGCGCACTGAAGTCTTCCGCAAGCTCGTCGCGCTTCGCCTCCGGGTCGTCCGCCTCCGCGATCTCGCGCCGGTTGATGATGCCCACCGCCTGCTCCGGACCCATCACCGCCACCTCCGCCGCCGGCCAGGCGAAGTTCATGTCGCCCCGCAGGTGCTTGCTCGACATGACCAGGTACGCCCCGCCGTACGCCTTCCGCAGCACGACCGCGATCTTCGGCACCGTCGCCTCGCTGTAGGCGAACAGCAGCTTCGCCCCGTGCGTGATGATCCCGCCGTACTCCTGCGACGAGCCCGGCAGGTACCCGGGGATGTCAACCAGCGTGATGATCGGGATGTTGAAGCAGTCGCACGTGCGCACGAACCGCGCCGCCTTGCGGCTCGCCTCGATGTCGAGCACGCCCGCTAGGTGCATCGGCTGGTTCCCCACGAACCCGACCGTCTGCCCGCCCATCCGCGCGAACCCCACGACCACGTTCTGCGCGAAGGTCTCGTGTACCTCGAAGAAGTCGGCGTCGTCCACGATCCGGTAGATGATGTCGCGCACGTCGTACGGCCGGTTCGGCTCGTCCGGCACGATCGTCAGGAGCTCCTCCTCCGGCGCGTGCGTCGGGTGCTCCGTCGGGAAGAAGGGTGGGTCCTCGGCGTTGTTCGAAGGCAGGTACGAAAGCAGCCGCCGGACCTCCGAGAGCGTCTCCTCCTCCCCCTCGATGGCGAAGTGCGCCACGCCCGAGCGCGTCGCGTGGATCGTCGCCCCGCCCAGCGTCTCGTGGTCGATCTCCTCGCCCGTCACGTTCCGGATCACGTCCGGACCGGTGATGTACATCTGCCCCGTCCCCGAGGTCATGAAGATGAAGTCCGTGATTGCCGGGCTGTAGACCGCCCCGCCCGCGCACGGGCCCATGATCACGCTGATCTGGGGCACCACCCCGCTCGCGAGCGTGTTCATCGCGAACATCTCACCGAAGCCGCGCAGGCTCTCCGGCCCGTCCTGGATGCGCGCCCCGCCCGAGTCCTGGATGCCGATGATGGGCGCCCCTGTCATCAGCGCGAGGTCCATCACCTTCAGGATCTTCTCCCCCACCGTCTCGCTCAGCGAACCGCCCGAGACCGTGAAGTCGTACGAGAACAGGTACACCGGGCGCCCGTCGATGCGGCCCCAGCCCGTCACCACCGCCTCCGGTCCCCGGTCCGCCCCCCGCGGCCGCACGAGCGCGTCGATCTCTTCGAAGGTGTCCTCGTCCAGGAGCAGCTCGATGCGCTCTCGCGCCGTCAGCTTGCCCCGCCCGTGTTGGGCCTCGACGCGCCGCTCGCCGCCCCCGGCGCGAGCCTCGTCCTTCCGTTCGTTCAGCTCCGCCAGCCGCTCCTGCACGGTCTTCGTCATGGTTCTCTCCTCCGGGCCCTTCGCCCGCGGAATCGTGCCGTTTCCCGCCCGTGGCGCGAAGCGCTCGCGCGCGTCATCGGTGTGTGGTTGGTGGAGACAGGGGGAGTCGAACCCCCGACCTCAGCATTGCGAACGCTGCGCTCTCCCAACTGAGCTATGTCCCCACGACCTGCCGCGATCGTAGGGACGCCCCTTCGAAGGCGTCAAATGCCCGCACACACCAACCACCGATCACCGACGACCGGTCACGGGGAGCAGGGAGGGAAGGGTGGGGGAACCTAGCGTCGCCGGGAGGAGCCTCGCCCGATGCGGTAGCTCGTCTCGCCGGTGAACTGGCGCTCTTCGCCGCACTTCTTGCAGCGGCCGAAGGTCAACTCGCCTCTTGGTGGGTCCAGAATCCAGTGGTGGACACAGCTTCCTACGACTTGAAGCGACTCGGCCTTCGCCATCGCCATTCCCCCTCGACTGGGTATCAGCGCGCAACTTCCGGGAAACACCCCGCCCGTCGGCCGCTTGCCTCAAAGACGCATCGAGTCTAGCGGGCGTAAAGAGGCCTTTCAACGTTCTTATGACGATTCGTCACCAAGTGATAGCTCGTTTGTGATGAAAAGCACGCCATTCGCGACATCCACCGCTTGCACGACCGACTCGATCGCTGGCACCAGTGTCTCCCCGGATGGACCCTGCACGACATAAACGTCGTTCGCTCCCGTGCTCAGCACCTCGCTCACCTTCCCCAGCCGCTTCCCGTCCTCCCGCACCACCTCCAGCCCCACGATGTCGGACACGAGGTACGCGTCCGCTTCCAGCATCAGCTCCTCCTCCGCCACCTCGAGCAACTCACCGCGCGCGTCATCGACATCGCTGCGCCGCCCCAGCCCCTCCAGCCGCAGGAGGACGCGTCCCCGGTCCCAGCGCACCCGCTCGATCCGGCGCCGCTGGCCGAGCAGCCAGACCTCCCCCTCCGGCTGCAGGTTCGGAATCTGCGGATTGAAGGGCGCGACCCGGATCTCGCCCGTGTTTCCGTGCGGACGCAGCACGCGCCCAACCGCAACGAAGCCTTCGCGGGGCTCGGTGGGACCGCCGGGATGGGAAGGGGGAGGCTGCGCCGCGCTCGCGGTCAGTCCCCGATCTCAAGGCCGACGCGCACATCCTCGCGGATGGCCGCCACCTTGATCAGCGAGCGCATCGCCGTCGCGATCCGCCCGTCGCGGCCGATCACCCGGCCGATGTCGTCCTCCGCCACGTCCAGGTGGATGATGATGCGGCCATGGTCGTCGTGCTCGGTCACGCGCACCTCGTCCGGCTCGTCCACGAGCGACTTGGCGATGTACTCGATCAGGTTCGACATCATCGAGGCCATGGTTAGCTCTCCGTACCTTCGCCGGCGAGTGCGGGCTCGGCTTCGCCCTCGCTCGCCTCGGCCGGGGCCTCATCCGTGGCTTCCGCTTCGGTCTCGCTCTCGGCAGACGGTTCTTCTGAGGCCTCAGCCTCGGCCTCGGCCGGCGCGGCTGCGTCGGTCTCCGCCTCCGCTTCCGCGGCTGCGGGAGCGTCCGCCACGGCTGCTCCGTTCAGGATGCCGGCCCGTCGCAGGATCTTCTCCGCCGCCTCCGAGGGCTGCGCGCCCTTCGAGAGCCAGTGGCGGGCCCGATCCGCGTTCAGGTCCGATTTGGGCGGCGTGGCGTGCGGGTCGTATGCCCCCAGCGACTCAAGGAATCTGCCGTCGCGTGGAAAACGCTGATCGGCCACCACCACGCGGTAATACGCCTGGCCCCTCTTCCCTACACGTCGCAACCGGATACGCAGCACTCGCCGTTCCCTCTCGTTTCGCTGTCCGGGATGCTAACCCAGCTCCCCGCTACGCGCCCGCTACTGAAGCCCCGGAATCGCCGGCATCTTCCCCGTGCTGATCTGACGCGCCAGCTTGCGCGCCTCGAAGAACTGCTTCAGCAGCCGGTTCACGTCTGCCGGCATCGTCCCGCTCCCCGCCGCGATCCGCCGCCGACGCTTCCCGTCGATGCGGTCCGGGTGGCGACGCTCCCATGGCGTCATCGAGAGCACGATCGCCTCCGCGTGCCCGAAGTACGACTCGTCCAGCGAGTCCACGTTCAACTGCGACTTGATCGAGTTGAACCCCGGCAGCATCTGCACCAGCTGCCCGATCGGCCCCATCTCCCGAACCTGCCGCAGCTGGTCGACGAAGTCCTGCAGGTCGAACGAACCCTGGCGCATCTTCTCGTTGAAGCGCTCCGTGTCCTCCTCCCCCATCGTCTCCTTCGCCCGGTCGATCAGGCTGAGCATGTCGCCCATGCCGAGGATGCGGCCGGCCAGCCGGTCCGGGTGGAACGGTTCGAGCGCGTCCGTGCGCTCCCCCACGCCGATGAACTTGACCGGGACACCCAGCACCGAGCGGATGCTGAGCGCCGCCCCGCCCCTCGCGTCCCCGTCGAGCTTGGTCAGCACTACCCCCGTGATCTCGACCTGGTCGTGGAACTCCTTCGCCGCCGTCACGGCGTCCTGCCCCGCCATCGCGTCCGCCACGAACAGCACCTCTGCCGGGTCGAGCTGCTTCCTGAGGTCCGCGACCTCCGCCATCATCGTCTCGTCCACGTGCAACCGACCCGCGGTGTCGACCAACACATGGGTGACCGCCGACCGCCGCGCCTGCTCCATCCCCCGCTCGGCGATCTCCCCCGGCTTCGCGCTCGTTCCCTCCTCGTACCAGGGCACGTCGATGCTCTTCGCGAGCGTCACGAGCTGCTCGACCGCCGCCGGCCGGTAGATGTCGCACGCGATGAGGAACGGACGCTTCCCGTCGGCCTTGAGCCTCGCCGCGAGCTTCGCCGCCGTCGTCGTCTTCCCCGACCCCTGCAGGCCCACCATCAGGATCACCGACGGCGGCTGCGGGGCGTTCGTCAGCCCGGCCGCCTCCCCGCCCAGGATCGTCGTCAGCTCCCGGTTCACGATGTCGATGACCTGCTGGGCGGGCGTTAGGCTCTTGAGCACGTCCGCGCCCAGCGCCTGCTCCCGCACGCTCGACGTGAACTGCCGCACGACGCGGAAGTTCACGTCAGCTTCGAGCATCGCCAGCCGCACGTCGCGGAGAACCCGGTCGAGGTCCTCCTCGGTCACGGTGCCGCGGCTCCCGAACCGCTGGAACGCGCCCTGCAGCTTGTCGGTAAGCGCTTCGAACATCAGGGAGAGTCTACGTCCGTGAAGGTCCTAGTACATGACCAGCCGGGCGGGAACGAGCCGCTGCAGGATTGGGTCCACGGCCAGTCCCAGGCCCTCCAGCGTGTAAGCCCCCAGCAGTGGCGGGGACCCCTCTTCCCCGAACGCAACGACGGTTGTGACGCTCTGGTCCCCGAGTGTGGCCCTGGCCTCGCCGATCTCGGTTTCCACAATGTGGCCGTCGGCCAGAACGAAGCGACGCAGGTCAATGGGCTCGATCCCCAGGTCCCTCAGCACGCTCCCGGGCAGCGTCGTGTAGGCGGACCCTGTGTCGACGGTAGCCTCGATGTCCACGGACGCCCCGCCACTCATCCCGGAGAAGCGCACAGGGACGCTGAATGTTCCCATGCAACGATCCTACCCGATCACCGGTGACGCTCTTCGCCTAGAGGCCGCGCTCCACGAGCATCGCGCTCAGGTCGCTCAGGCGGCAGGCGTAGCCCCACTCGTTGTCGTACCAGGCCGCCACCTTCACGAGGTTCCCGCCGACCACGTTCGTCGACCGCCCGTCGACGACGCTCGACCGCTCGTCGCCCTTCAGGTCCATCGAGACGACCGGGTCGTCCGTGATGCCGAGGATGCCCTTCATCTGCTCCCCCGCCGTCTCCGCGACGATCGCGTTCACCTCTTCCTTCGAGGTCTCCTTCTCCGTCAGGGCCACGATCTCGACGATCGAGACGGTTGGCGTCGGTACCCGGTAGGCGAGCCCGTCGAGCTTGCCCTCGACCTCGGGAATCACGAGGCGCAGCGCCCGCGCCGCCCCGGTCGAGGTGGGCACGATGTTGAGCGGTCCCGAGCGCATCTCGCGCGGGTCGCCCCCGCCTGCCTGGTCAAGGATCTTCTGCGAGCTCGTGTAGCTGTGGACCGTCGTCATCTGGCCCTTCACCAGCCCGAAGTTATCGACCAGCACCTTCACTACCGGCGCCAGGCCGTTCGTCGTGCAGCTCGCGTTGGAGATGACGTGGTGCGCCGAGGGGTCGTAGCGCTCGTCGTTCACGCCCAGCACAACCGTGAGGTCCTCGTTCCGCGCCGGCGCGCTGATCACGACCTTCTTCACGCTGTCCCGCCGGTGGGCCGCCGCCTTCGTCGCGTCGGTGAAGAAGCCGGTGGACTCAATCACGATCTCGACGCCCGCGGAACCCCACGGAATCTGCCCCGGATCGCGCTCGCTGAAGACCTTCACCAGCCGTCCGTCCACGGCGATGCCGTCGTCGGTCGCCCGCACGTCGCGGTCCCAGGGACCGTAGTTGCTGTCGTACTTCAGCAGGTTCGCGTTCGTCTCGACGTCGACCAGGTCGTTGATCGCGACCACCCCGAGCGTGTCGCCGTGCCGCTCGCTGATCGCCTTGAAGACCTGCCTGCCGATCCGTCCGAAGCCGTTGATTCCAATCTTGGTCGCCACCGTGTACCCCGTTGTGTTGAGTAGGTGGGTGAAGCCTAGCCCCCGTTCGGCGCAGGCGATAGCCCGACCGCCCGGAGCCCCCACAGGAGCACTCTGGCCGCCTCAGCCGGCGCCGCCAGCTCCCCGCCGCCGTCCCCTTCCGCCCGTGGCGGCCCCCCCCCCCGCCTGGGGCTTTTAAACATGGCCGGGGCCACGCGACAACAGGGCATGGGGGGTGGGGGGGTGTGGGTGGAAAAAAAA
>VXLW01000066.1 GCA_009841435.1 Dehalococcoidia bacterium
CGACGAGGGCGGGCTGGGGCGGGGGTCGGAGTGGTCGGGGGCGGTGTTCTTCGCACTGGGCATCCCGGTGCTGTTCTTCACGATCCCCGCGGGCGTGCTCGCCGACCGCATCAACCGGCGCACGCTCGTGCTCGCCAGCCAGATCGTGGCGGTAGCGGTGACGGTGGCAGCGGGCGTGATCATCGTCGCGGGGGCGATGACGACGGTGCTCGCGCTGCTGCTGGCGGCGGGCGTAGGCGCGACCATCGCCGTGGGCCTGCCCGTGCGAAACGCGATCGTTCCCACCGTGGTCGACCGCGACACGCTGCTGAAGGCGATCGTGATGATGAGCATGGCGATGAACATCTCGCAGATCGTCGGAGCCTCGCTGGGGGGCCTCGCGATCGCCGTGTGGGGCATCGGCGGAGCCTTCATCGCGCAGGGGGTCCTGCTTCTGGTCGGGACGCTGGCGCTGATCCCGCTCCGAGTGCCGACGGTGCGGGCGGCGGAGCAGCACCGGCAACCGATCCAGGAGCTGCGCGAGGGTATGGGTTTCGTCTGGGATCACCAGGGCATCCGCACGCTCATCATCCTGCTGGCTATCGCCGGCATCTTCCTCATCGGGCCGTTCGGCACGCTCCTTCCTCAGATCGCCAAGGAGGAGCTGGGGCGGAATGCGTTCGAGGCAAGCCTGCTGTTCACGTTCATGGGCGTGGGCACGGTTATCAGTTCGCTCGCGATCGCCTCCGTGCCCGAGTTGCGCAACAAGGGGGGCTGGGTCATCGGCACGTTGATCTCAGCAGGCATCGTGGTGCCGCTGCTGGGAGTCTCGCCCTGGTACCCGTTAACGGCCGGCGTCATGTTCTGCGGAGGCGTGGCCGCGGGCATCTTCATGAACCTGAACCAGACGCTCGTGCAGGCGAACACGCCACCCGAGATCATGGGGCGGGTGGTGAGCATTCACACGCTGGCGTTCCAGGGAGTGGGGCCCTTCGGGGGGATCCTGGCGGGGCTCATGGCGGCCTGGCTGGGAGCGCCTACCTGGATGGTGATCAGCGGGGCGATCCTGTTCGTGCTAACGACCTGGGCGTTGGTCACGCAGCCGGCGTTGCGGAAGATGTCCTAGGCGCTCCGGAACTGCCCCGGGGCTTAGTCGGTGAAGACGCCCCCGTGGGGATGGAGCAGCGCGCCGGTATAGAAACTGGAGTCGTCGCAGGCGAGGAAGAGGGCGGTCTTGGCAACCTCCTCGGGGACGCCCATGCGCTTCATAGGCGTAAGGCCCATGGACCAGCTTGCTCCGACCTCGCTCTCGCTGAGGCCCGCCGTCATCGGGGTTTCGATGAAGCCGGGACCGATCGCGTTGACGCGGATGTTGTGGAACGCGAGCTCCATCGCCAGCACCTTCGTCAGCATCCAGACGCCCGCCTTGGAGACGCAGTAGGGACCGACGCCGACCTGGGGCACCTTCGCCATGATGGAGGCGATATTGATGATCACGCCCCCGTTCCCGGCCTCGATCATGCGGCGGGCGACAGCGCGGTCGGAGAGCAAAACGCCCGTGAGATTCACGTCGAGCACCTTCTGCCAGGCCTCAACGGGGGCGTGCACGAGGAAGGAGTCGTTCACGCCGACCGAGCTGGCCTGCACGGGCTCGGGGTCCATGTAGCGCCAGTTGCTGATGCCGGCGCCGGCGAGGAGGACGTCGATCGCGCCGAAGGCCTCGACGGCGGCATCGGCGAGGGCCTCGCAGGAGGCCTCGTCGCTCGTGTCGGTCCTGACATAGATGGCCTCCCGGCCGCGCTCGCGGACGGCGGCGACGGAGTCGGCGCCGTCCTGGAGGTCGCCGATGACGACGTTGGCGCCCTCGTCGGCATAGAGCTCGGCGGTGGCGCGGCCGATGCCGCTGGCTCCGCCGGTGATGACCGCGACCTTGCCCTCGAGCTTGCCTGCCATCTGAAGTCTCCCCACGTAAAGCTGGCGGGACTATAGCGGAGCGGAGGGGGCCGGGACGCCAGGGCGGAGCAGCCCTGTAGGATGCGGCGGGTGACCGAACAGGCCCAGAGCGCTGGGGCGGCTCCGGCACGTCCTGCCACGCGCCCCTCCCTCCCCACCATCGAGACGTTCTCGGCCTTCAAGTCGCGGCCCTTTACGTACCTCTGGATCAACACCCTGAGCTTCGCCCTCGTGCAGGCGATGCAGCGCTTTGCCTTCGTCTGGCTGGTGATCGAGGCGGTTGAGGACGGCGGGCTGGGGAGAGGCCCGGGGTGGTCCGGGACGGTGTTCTTCGCGCTGGGCATCCCCGTGCTGTTCATGACGATTCCCGCGGGAGTGCTGGCGGACCGCATCAACCGGCGCTCGCTCGTGCTCGGGAGCCAGCTCGTAGCCGTGGCGGTCACGATGACGGCGGGCGTCATCATCATCGCGGGAGCGATGACGACGGTGCTGGCGCTGGTGCTGGCCGTGGGGGTCGGGGCAACCATCGCGGTGGGACTCCCGGTGCGGAACGCGATCGTGCCCACGGTCGTCGACCGGGACACGCTCCTGAAGGCGATCGTGATGATGAGCATGGCCATGAACATCTCGCAGATCGTGGGGGTGGGGATGGGAGGCGCGCTGATCGCGGCATGGGGGATCGGCGGAGCGTTCATCGGTCAGGGGGTGTTGCTCTTCGTCGGAACGCTGGCGCTGATCCCGCTGCGGGTGCCGGACGCGCGCCGGCCGGATCAACGCCAGGATCCCCTCACGGACTTGAAAGAGGGGACGCGCTTCGTCTGGGACCACCAGGGCATCCGCTCGCTGATCCTCCTGCTGGGCGTCACCGGCATCTTCATGATGGGGCCGTTCGGGACGCTACTCCCGCAGGTGGCAAAGGAAGAGCTCGGGCGGGAAGCGTTCGAGGCGAGCCTGCTCTTCACCTTCATGGGCCTTGGGATGGTCATCAGCTCGCTCGCGATCGCTTCGGTGCCGCACCTCAAGAACAAGGGGGGCTGGTTCATCGGTTCCCTCATGATGGCGGGGTTCATCCTGCCCGCCCTGGGCCTCTCCAACTGGTACCCCGTGACGGCTGCGGTCATCTTCATCGGGGGCATGGGCGGGGGCATCTTCATGAACTTGAACCAGTCGCTGGTGCAGGCGAACACACCTCCAGAGATGATGGGACGCGTTGTCGGAATCCATACCCTTGCCTTCCAGGGGATCGGACCGTTTGGTGGGTTGCTCGCGGGGCTCATGGCGACCTGGATGGGCGCCCCGATCTGGATGGCGATCAGCGGCGGCATCCTGCTCGCGCTGACCACGCTGGCGTTCACCACGCAGCCCGCGTTGCGGAAGATGGAGTGAGGCACCCCATGCGCATGGTGCTAGTGTGGACCCAGGGGAGGGGGCTTGTGGGCAACCTCCGGCAGTTTCTGAATTCGCGAGTATCCGGTGCACTTGCTGGCATCCTCTCGTGGGCCTACGACTGGATCGGAAAGGACTACGAGAGCAGCCCCTATCGAGGTCAGCGGGACCGGCTGTTGTCGACTGTCACAGTCGCCCTGCTGCTGTTCGTAGTTGCCGTGCTGGCAGGACTAACAATGGCTCCTCCTTGATGTGGGGCAGTACCCGCTACCAAGGCTCGGGAATCGAATCAATGACCTTGGTGCGGACCGTTTACGGCCTCTGGGGGGTCTGGTAGCGTTCGGGCGGCCCCTGAAGGGGGCGCGGAGAGACCCCATGGACTTCCAGGACACCCCCGACCAGGCCGCCTGGCGCGAAGAGGTGCGCACGTTCATCGAGAACGAGCGCCCGCGCGAGTACGACCCCGACAAAGGCATGCAGGGCGGGGAGGAACGGGCCCCGCGGGAGGCTCCCTGGTTCAAGCGCTGGCAGGGGAAGCTCTCGGAGCGTGGCTGGATCGCGCCGGCGTGGCCGAAGGAGTACGGCGGCGCGAGCCTCGGCGTGATGGAGCAATTCATCATGAACGAGGAGTTTGCCGAGGCGCGGGTCCCACCGAGCAGCATCGGCAACGGCGTGTCCATGCTGGGGCCCACGATCATCGCGCACGGTACGGAAGCGCAGCAGGAAGAGCACCTGGGCCGCATGCTCCGTGGCGAAGTGATCTGGTGCCAGGGCTACAGCGAGCCCGGCTCGGGGTCGGACCTGGCGTCGCTGCAAACGCGCGCCATCCGCGACGGCGACGACTACGTGATCAACGGGCAGAAGATCTGGACCTCCGGGGCGCACTACTCGGACTGGATCTTCATGCTGGCGCGCACGGATCCGGACGCGCCCAAGCACCGCGGCATCAGCTACTTCCTGCTCGACATGAAGACGCCGGGGATCACCGTGCGGCCGCTGGTGAACATGGCGAGCCTGCACAACTTCAACGAGGTGTTCTTCGAGGACGTGCGCGTCCCGGCGGAGAACATCGTGGGCGAGGTGAACCGCGGCTGGTACGTGGGCGCGACGACGCTCGACTTCGAGCGCAGCTCGATCGGGAGCGCGGTGGCGCACCGACAGACGCTTGAGCGCTACCTGGACTACTGGCGCGAGAACTCCGATGGAGTCTCAAACCCCGAGAGCGTTCGCGAGGCGCTGGCGGAGCGCTGGATAGAGGCAGCGACGGCGAAGATGCTGAGCTACCGCGTGGTCGGCATGCAGGCAGCGGGTGAGATCCCGAACGCGGAAGCCTCGATCGCGAAGATGTTCAGCACGGAGCTCTCTCAGCGCATCGCGGGCACGGCGATCAAGATGCTGGGCACGGCGGGCATTCTGAATGGTGGCGAGAAGGTTCCGTTCGAGGGCCGCCTGGGGGCGGCATACGTAGCCTCCGTCTCGGCCACGATCGCGGGCGGGACGAGCGAGATCCAGCGCAACATCATCGCGACGCGCGGGCTGGGCCTGCCGCGGGCCTGACGGCCCGGGGCCCGGGATGGCGCTACCGGAAGGACGGTACTGCCCCTACTGCGGCGAGGGGCTGCTTCGCGAGCCTGTAGATGGCCGGGACCTATCCGAAGAGGCGCTGAAGCCCGCGTGCCGCAACTGCGGCTACGTTCACCTGGACGCGCCCACGCCCGTGGCAGGGGCCCTCGTCGAGCGGGACGGCGAGGTGCTGCTGGTGAGGCCTCACGGCGCCGAGGAGTTCGCGCTGGTGGGGGGCTACCCCGAACCGTACGAGACGATCGAGGAGGCGGCGGCGCGGGAAGTGCGGGAGGAGACGGGGCTGGAGGTCCAGGTGGAGCGCATCCTCGGGAGCTACTCCTGCGACCCAATGGGGCGGAACCTGGTGTTGGTCGTGTGCGTGGCGCGGGTGGTGGGCGGGGACTTTCGCTTGCAGGAAGAGGAGCTGGCCGAGGGAGGGTGGTTCGCGCTCGATGGCTTGCCGGCGTGGCCCGAGGGATGGCCCCTGCAGGACGTGTTCGCCGACCACGGTTGGGAAGGGAATCGTTAAGGGTTAGGACTTTCTTAATGTAAGGGGGTAGCGCTCAACCTGCCGATCGCCTATACTTGTGTGTAGCAACCGTTGAATAGGGGTTATCGGGCATGACCTCGTCGGCAGCCGACGAACTCAGCGAGGCGCTGACGCGCCTCCAGGGCGAGCGCGAGACCATCCTCGGCGAGATCGCGACGATTGAGCGCGACCTCGGAGAGAAGCACGAATCGCTCTCCGACGTGAATGAGAAAATCGAAGCATTGCGGAAGACACTCGCCGTCTTGCGCCCGGACCTGGTGCGCGATCTGGAGCGGCCGGCAGCCCCCGAGGACGAGGACGAGCTGAGCGAGCAAACGCCGGTCGAGTCACCGACAGCGGCGGACTTCTCAGAACTGCCTCGCCAAACGGCCGTGCTTGGCATCCTCGCGGGGGCCACCGAGGCCATGCACTACCAGGAGATCGCGGAGATCGCGGGCGCACCGGCGAGCAGCGTTTCTCCCAACCTCTCGCACCTGAAGTACCGGGATCTGGTGGAAACAACCGACCCGGGCACGTATCAGCTGGCCCCCGTGCTCCCGCTCGAGAGCGAGCAGGAGGCCAACGAGGCACTGCGCGCGGTGGCGACGGCGATCGTTGACGACCGGCAGTGGGACATACTCGAGGCGGTATTCGAGATGGACGAGCGACTACCGTTCGTCGGATTCGAGCACTTCCGGCGGAACCGGCTCGCCAACGTCACGGGCGTTCGCTGGGCGAACGACCGCCTGACCCACGCCCTGATGAAGGAGCTGCTGAGCCGGGAGCTGATCGAGGTCTATCACACTGACAACCCGCGCAATCCAGAGTTCCCGACAGCGGCGATTCGCCTGACGGCCGAGGGGTTGGACGAGATCGAGGAATAGCCGGACCGCTCGCTAGATGACCTTGCCATCCTTGAAGCGCTCGATGTCCTCCCAGTTGTAGCCGCACTCCAGCAGGATCTCCTCGGTGTGCTGGCCGAGGTCAGGCGCCGTCGATTTGGGGCCGGCGGGCGTCTCGCTCATCTGGATGGGTGTGCCGACGACGCCAACCTCCCCGAGGTTGGGATCGTCGAGCGTGGTCAGATACTCGTTGGCGATGACCTGCGGCTCCTTCGCCACGGCGGCGTAGTCGTTGACAGGACCGCAGGGGAGGTTCGCGCCCTTGAGGATGGCGAGCCACTCATCGCGGGGCTTCCTGGCGAAGGTGATGTTCAACTCCTCGATGAGGTCCTCGCGGTTGCCGATTCGGCCGGCGGGTTCAGCGAAGCGCTCGTCCACCATGAGGTCCTCGCGTTCGAGAACCTCGCAAAAGGCAGGCCACCACTTCGGATCGAGCAGTCCGAGGCTGAGGTAGCGCCCATCCGCGCAGGGGTACCAGGTGAAAAGCGGGTTCCAGCGAGTGCCACCGGACCGCTGCTCCTTCTGACGGAGGAAGCCCGTAAGGCCCAGGCCCTGGAGGGCAAGTTGAGAACCCAGCAGGGAGGTATCGACGTGCTGGCCGACTCCGTGCAGCTCGCGGGCGGCGATGGCGGACGCGATACCCAGGGCGAAAATCATCGCGCCGACCTGGTCGGCCATACCGCCGATGACCACGGCGGGCTCCGCGCCGGGCCCACCTCCCTGGGCGATCGTGATGCCGCCCATAGCCTGGCCGATGGAGTCAAACGAGGGCTCGTGCGCTTGCGGCCCCTTCGGACCGAAGCCGGTGGCGCTGGCGGTGATGATGCGCGGGTTGATGGCGCTGAGGGACTCGTGGTCGAGCCCGAAGCGCTCCATCGTGCCGGGGCGGAAGTTATCGGTGACGACGTCGGTTTCGGGAATGAGCCGGTAGATGATCTCGCGGCCTTCGGGCGTGCGCGTATCGACGGTTAGCGAGCGTTTATTGCGGTTGAGCGCCTGGAAGTAGGCGCACCAGCCGTCAGGCTGCAGGCCCAGGCTGCGGCCGAGGTCGCCGTGCGTGGGTTCCTCGACCTTGATGACATCGGCGCCGAGGTCGGAGAGCAGGACCGTGGCGAAGGGCCCTTGCTGATACCGGGTGAAGTCGAGGATGCGGACTCCTTCGAGCGCTCCTGGCATGGGTTTCTCCTGAAACGGGTTCGGGTCCGCATCGTACGCAACTCGCCGCGGCGTTGCCCCTGGAAGGGGGCGGCGTTTCCGTAGCGGGGGACTGCGCTACGCTGCCGCCAACCTCCCTGAGACGCGAGCCGCCATGTCCCCACTCAGCCAGGTCGACCTCCGCACGTACTCCCTCGATCGCTTCCGCGAGGTGGTGGAGCCAGCGGACTACGAACGGGCGGTGGCCGTGCTGGAACGCAGCCGAGAGCTACTCGGCGGGCGCACGGTCTGGCACCTCAACTCAACGGCGGAGGGCGGGGGCGTGGCGGAGATGCTGCCCTCGCTGCTGGCGTACGCCCGGGGGGCGGGCATCGACGCGCGCTGGGCCGTCATCGAGGGCGAGCCGGAGTTCTTTCGCATCACGAAGCGGCTGCACCACGCGCTGCACGGCTCGACGGGGGACGGTTCGCCGCTGGGGGCACAGGCCTCGCGCGTCTATGGAGAAGTGCTCAGGCCGAACATCGAGGCGTTCCTCGAGGAGCTGCGTCCCGGGGACGCCGTCTTCCTGCACGACCCGCAGACCGCAGGAATGGCCCCGGCCCTGATGGCGTACGGCGCGACCGTGATCTGGCGCTGTCACATCGGCACAGAGGATCTGACCCCCGAGGCAGAGGGAGGCTGGGGCTTCCTGGCGCCGCATGTGCGCGAAGTGCCTCTGCGGGTGTTCTCGCGGCAGGCGTACATCCCTCCGGTCCTCGACGACGGCCGGAGCGCGGTCGTGCAGCCCTCGATCGATGCGTTCTCGGCCAAGAACGAGGAGCAGGACGAGGACGTGACGCGGGCGATCCTCGCGCAGAGCGGTCTCATCTCGGGACCGGCGGGCAACGGTCCGCGGAGCTTCACGCGCGAGGACGGCACGACGGGATCGGTCGAGCGAGAGGCGAGCGTGCTTCGCGAGGGCGATGCGCCAGACTGGGGAGACCCACTCATCGTGCAGGTCTCGCGCTGGGACCCGCTGAAGGACCACGGCGGCGTGATGCGCGGATTCGCCTCGTTCGTCGAGCGCTGCGACGCGGACGGGCGGTCGCAGCTCGTGCTGGCCGGGCCCGACGTCTCGGGGGTCACGGACGACCCCGAGGGCGGCGTCGTGCTGGAGGAGCTGAAGGCGGAGTGGGCGGCCTTCCCCGAGCACCTGCGGTCGCGCATGCACCTGGCGACGCTGCCGATGGACGACGTGGCCGAGAACGCGGCCATGGTGAACGCGCTGCAGCGGCATGCGAGCGTGGTCGTGCAGAAGAGCCTGCGCGAGGGGTTCGGGCTGACGCTGACGGAGGCGATGTGGAAGAGCCGTCCGGTGATCGCGAGTCGCGTGGGCGGCCTGCAGGATCAGGTCACGCACGGCGAGGAGGGCCTGTTGCTGGACGACCCCACGGACGTGGAGGCGCTGGGCGACGCGCTCTGCCAGGTGATGGACAACGAGGAGCTGGCCGCGGAGCTGGGGGCGAACGCACGGGAGCGGGTTCGCGCGGACTTTCTCGGGATCCGGCACCTGGCCCAGTACCACGACCTGCTGAACGGTCTGCTGGCCTGAAGGGCCGCGCTTTCCCCATCCCGTACGATCGGTCGCGATGCGCGACACGATAATCCTGGCGGTGGCGCTGGCGGCGGGGGCGGCCGTCGCGTTCGGGCTCCGCGAGGCCTTCGACACGACGGGCGTGGCCCTGGCCGCGGGCATCGTGGTGGCGTGGATCGCGTGGGGAGAGCTGAGCGAACGGCTGGGAGGCGAGCGGGAGGAGGAGGCCGGGGACCGTCCGATCCTGTTCGACCCGGCGCGCCGACGGCGGATCATCGGCGCGGCGGCGCTAGTGCTGGCCGTGGTGTTCATCATCGGCGACTTCGCGGTGGGCGACCTGGAGACCGACGACATCCGCGAGTGGGGGGAGGGGCTGGGCCTGTGGGGGCCCGTGATCCTGATCGCGATCCTGGCAGCGGCGATGGTGTTCGCGCCGATCCCGAACCCGCCCTTCATGATCGCGGCGGGGCTCATCTGGGGGACAGTGCTGGGGGTGGTGTACGCGGTCATCGGGCAGATGATCGGGGCGGCGATCATCTTCTGGATCTCGCGGCGCTTCGGGCGGAAGTTCATCCCGCGTCTGGTGGGGGAGCGGGGGGCGGAGCGCATCGACCTGCTGGCGCGGGAGATCGGGCCGCAGCTCGTGTTCTGGTGGCGGATGATGCCGATCTCGTTCGACTTCGCCGCCTACGCGGCAGGCCTGACGCCGATGTCGTTCCGCTTCTTCATGGCGCTGGTCCTATTTGGCTCCATCGTGCCGACGGCGGTGGTCGTGGGATTCGGGGACTCGCTGAACCACTCGTGGACGGCGCGGTTCGTGTTCGGCGGGCTGATCGTGGTCGCGATCGCCGTACCGGCGACGGTGCTGTACCTGCGCAACCGGCACCGCCTGCCGCCACCACGCGAAATGCTGCGGTGGCTGGTCGACTTCGAGTCGTAGGCCGGACGGCTAGCCGGAGTCGCGGAGCTCGCGATTGAGGTAAGCGCGGGCGAGGGTGAGCTGGTCGTACGAGAGGTCGCCGCCGAGGGCCTCGCGGAGGGGGCGGAGGGCGGCGATGGGGCGGCCAGCGGCGATGCGACGGATGCGGGCGAGGTCGGTATCGGTGACCCATGGCCGGACGTCCTCGATCTGGCCCTGCTCGATGAAGCGGGCGAGGTGCTGGGCGATGGTCTGGGCCTTGAACCCCCGGCGGGCCGCGATCTCTTCGATGGTCAGGCCCTCGTGGTGGAGCTCGAGGGTGCGCTGGGCGGTGGGGGGCAGGTTGGCGCCGGCGCGCGGCTTAACGAGGGCAGGGGTGGGCTCGGGAGCTGGCGGGGCCTCGGGAGGGGGTGGCGGTTCGGCGCCGTTCG
>VXLW01000115.1 GCA_009841435.1 Dehalococcoidia bacterium
GTTGTGGGGCGCGGGGGCAGGGGTCAGAATCGCGCCGCCATGGACACCGAACAGGCCATCCGCGAGGCCGCCGACGAACGCGCGATTACGCACATCCTGACCCGCTACGCGCGGGCCATCGACCGGTTCGACATGGATCTGCTACGAACGGTCTACCACCCCGACGCGTACGACGACCACGGCAGCTACAAGGGCGATGTCGAGGGGTTCATCGCGTTCCTGGGCGAGGTCCTGCCACGGTTCGAGGGGACGCAGCACTTCCTCGGCAACATGCACGTCGAGCTGGACGGGGACGTGGCGCACACGGAGACGTACTGCCAGGCGTGGCACCGCATCGCGGGGGAGGACGGCGCACCCGACCACGACAGCGTGGCGGGGCTGCGCTACGTCGACCGCTTCGAGCGACGCGACGGGGAGTGGCGCATCGCCCGGCGCCAGATCGTGATCGACTGGCAGCGCGACGACCCGGTCGTGGGCGGCAGCGGGGCGCGGTCACCGGAGACGCAGTACGGCCGCCGCGATCGCGACGACCCGGTGTACCACTTCGGGCGCTAGCGCCTCAGGGGTCGAGAGCGTCGCCGGCCATAAACTCGAGCTGGCGGTCCGTCATGCGCTCGACGGTGAAGATGCGGAAGACCACGCGGGCGATGGCCATGATGACGCGCGGGCCGGTGAACGACTCCTCGCTCGTGAGGATGGCGCCGTCGCCGTCGGGCTCCACCTCCCAGGCGTGGACCGCGTTGACCCAGAGGTAGCGCGCCGCCCAGGCGACGCGGCGGCCCTCCTCGACTTCGACAACGGTGAGGGTGAAGACCGGGAGGAAGGGTCCGCGGCGGACCTGCTCTCGGTAGCGCCTGCCGAGGACCCACCAGCGGCCGTCGGCAGGGGGTGGCTCGCCGATGGGACGGACCCAGCGGATGTAGCGGTCGCGTACGGGCCAGCGGGGCAGGTCGATGAGCGCTTCCCAGACGGCCTGCGTCGGGGCGGCGACGGGGAGGCTGCGGCGGATGACGAGATGCGGATCGAAGAGGCGGGCGAGGGCTTCGCGCACCGGCGGGAGCCCGGAAGAGCCTCTCCGGAACATCTGCGGGCTGGCTATCATGCGCCCATCGTACGACCGTGCGAGGGGAGGGAGTATGCCGCGTTCCCTGGAGGGACAGTCCGCGATCGTCACCGGAGCGGCGCTGGGGCTGGGGAACGCCTTCGCCCGGGCGCTCGCGGGCGAGGGCGCCAACGTGACGGTGTGCGACGTGCGCGAGGAGGTGAACGACCTCGTGCAGGCGCTGGAGGCGAGCGGCGTGCAGGCGCAGGCGTTCGTCGCCGACGTGGGGGTGGTGGAAGACGTGCGGCGCGTGGTCGACGGGCACGTTGATCGCTTCGGTGGGGTCGACGTGCTCGTGAGCAACGCCGGCGTCTGGCGGGCGAGCACGGCGACGGACGACCTCGACAAGACGCTCGACGACTACGACTTCGTCGTGAACACGAACCTGAAGGGGGTCTACCTGTTTGGGCGGGCCGTGATCCCGCACATGGTCGCGGGCGGCGGCGGGAACATCGTGCACATCTCCAGCGACCACATCGCCACCTGCGGCACGCCTTACCGTCGCGGCTGCGACGAGGCACCCGACTGCGTCTGGAGGGACCAGGGGCCGCGCCCCACGGGCGGCGGTCCGGACATGGACCTGTACGACGCCTCGAAGTGGGGCATCAACGGCTTCACGATTCCCTGGTCGAAGGCGCTGCGGGAGCAGAACGTCCGCGTGAACGGCCTCTGCATGGGGGCGACGGATTCACACATGGTTCGCACCTTCCACGAGCAGAACCCGGATTCGGGCATCCTCGTGAACGCGATGCGGGCGGAGGACGTGGCGGCGCTCATGGTCGACCTGATCAACGAGGGGCCGGATGGGCGCACGGGGAACAACATCAACATCGCCGTGGGCCACCCGATCGAGCTGCCGCCGCCCGGCTCGCTCTACATCTACTCGGAGGCGACGGCATGAGCCCGGGACTGCTGGAAGGTCAATCGGCGATCGTGACGGGGTCGGCCGGTGGGATCGGCGCGGGCTTCGCGGAAGTGCTGGCCGAGGAGGGCGCGACCGTCACCCTCTGCGACGTGAACGATGCGGTCATGGAGACGGCCGCGAACATCCGCGCGGCCGGGGGGAGCGCGCAGGCGCTCGTCGCCGACGTCTCGCGGCGTGAGGACGTCGAGCGAGTGGTCACGGCGGCGGTGGAGGCGGGGGGCGGGCTCGACCTGCTCGTGAACAACGCCGGACGCTGGACCCAGAGCCCGGTGACGGACGAGTGGGAGAAGGCCGTTTCCGACTGGGACCTGATCATGGACACCAACTTCAAGGGGACCGTCATGTTCGGGCGGGCCTGCGTGCCCCACCTGATCGCGCGCGGGGGCGGGAACATCATCAACATCAGCACGTACTACGTGCTGCCCGCCCGCAGCGAGGGCACGAACCCGCCCGGGACCGACCTCTACGCGTCCTCGAAATGGGCGATGAACGGCCTCACGCAGGCGTGGTCGCAGAAGCTGGCCGAGCACGGCATCCGCGTGAACGCGCTCTGCATGGGGGCGACGGACGCGCCCATGCTGCGCAACCTCTTCGACGGCGAGCCGGACCCGGACTTCGTAGCGACGTGGATGACGCCGCGCCAGATCGCGGGTCTGGCGCTCGACATCATCCGCGAGGGTCCGGAGGGGCGCACCGGTGAGAACGTGGGCGCGTGGGTCGGGGTCCCCGTCGAGCTCGGCCCCCCGAAGCCTCCCCACGAGGCGATCGCCGGGACGCCGGTGCGCTAGGGGAGCGCTTGGACAACCGCGAGAGCACGTTGCTCGTGGCCAGGCTCGCCAGACGCAGGTACGGGGCGCCGTGGCGACGGTAACGCGGGCCGACTCCGCGCCTCCCCGCTCGGAGCGGCGGCTCTCGCTGCAGACGTTCTCGGCGTTCCAGTCGCGAAACTTCACGCTGCTGTGGGCGAACAACATGACGTTCGCGCTGTCGCAGTCGATGCGACAGTTCGCCTTCACGTGGCTGGCCCTGGAGCTGTTCGACTCCGGCCAGGCGCTGGGGCTGATCATCTTCGCGCTGGGGCTCCCGATTCTCGTCTTCGGGCTGCCAGCGGGGGCGCTGGCGGACCGCATCGACCGGCGCCTCCTGCTGTTCGCGAGCCAGGTGGGGGGCGTGGCCGTGACGCTGCTCACGGCCGTGCTGATCTGGGCCGACGTGATGACGACGGGCCTCACGATGGCGCTGGCCCTCGCCCTCGGGGCGACGGTGGCGTTCGGGCAGCCGGTGCGGGTCGCGATCGTGCCCTCGCTGGTCGAGCGCTCCCGGCTACTGAACGCCGTGACCCTGATGAGCCTGAGCCAGAACGTCTCGATGATCGCGGGACCGGCGATCGGCGGGGCGATGATCGCGCTCGGCGGGGTGGGGGCTGCCTTCGCGGGACAGAGCGTCCTGCTCGGGATCGGGTTGATCGCGCTCCTCCCCATGCGCGTGCCGTCGATCGATCGCTCCGGGCCGCGGCGTCACCTGGGCGCCGAAGTGCGCGAGGGGCTTGCGTTCGTGGCCGGCCACCCGGGGATCCGCACGCTGATGCTCGTGCTGATGACGACGGCGCTGGTGATGGCGGGCACCTTCATGACCCTGTTGCCAAAGATCGCCAAGGAGGATCTCAACGTCGGCGCGTTCGAGACGTCGATGTTCTTCACCGCGATGGGCGTCGGGATGCTTATGAGCTCGCTCCTGCTCGCGTCGTTCTCGCGGCTGGACCGGGCGGGGCTCTGGTTCATCGTGACGCTCATCACCGGCGGGACGCTCAACGCAGCCTTCGGCGTGTCGCTCTGGTACGTCGCGTCGGTGGCGATCATGTTCGCGACGGGCTGGAACGCGGGCTTCTTCACCAACCTCAACCTGACCCTGATCCAGGCGAATACGCCGCACGAGGTCATGGGGCGCGTGATGAGCATCTACACGCTCGCCATGGCTGGGGGCATGCCGCTGGGCGGGCTGCTGGCAGGCCTGATGGCGGATGTCTGGGGCTCGCGCGAATGGTTCGTGGCCTGTGGGCTCGCGCTGGTGGCGATCGCGATCGTGGTGCTGTTCACGCAGCCGTCGCTGCGTCGCATGCGTTCCAGCGGTGGGGAGACGCCGGAGTAGGAGCTACTGGCCGGCGACGTTGTCGCTGACGTGCTCGGCGCCGTCGACGTGGAGGGAGACGCCGGAGATGAAGCGGGCCTCGTCGGAGTGCAGGAAGAGGGCGGCGTAGCCGACGTCCCAGCCGGTGCCCATCTTGCCGCCGAGGGGGATGCGGCTATCGCGCTTCGCGACGAGCTCGGCGCGGTCGGCGCCGGCGGCGACGCGCGGCTCGATGGCCATGGGAGTGTTCATCGCGCCGGGGAGGATGGCGTTGACGCGGATGTTGTCGCGGGCGTGCTGGGCGGCGAGCTGCTCCGTGAGGGCGAGGAGGGCGGTTTTCGTGGCCTTGTAGCCGAGGAAGGGGTAGGCGTGGCGCGCGGCCATCGAGGAGATGTTGACGATGGAGCCGCCGCCGCGTGCGCGCATGGCGGGGATGGCCTGTCGCGAGGCGAGCCAGTGGCTCTTGAGGTTGAGGGCGACAATGTTGTCGAAGCCCTCCTCCGTCATCTCCATGGGGGAGGCGTCGCCCGCGCCCACGCTGGCGCCGACATTGTTGTGGAGGATGTCGACGCCGCCATGGCGGGCGACGGTGTCGGCAACCATGGCGGCGAGGCTCTCCTCGCTCGTGGCGTCGACTTCGCAGGCGCTGGCGGTTCCGCCCTCGTCCGCGATCATGGCGACCGTCTCTTCGGCGGAGGCGAGGTCGCGGTCGGCAACGACAACGGCGGCGCCCTCGCGGGCGAGGAGGATCGCGGTGGCGCGTCCGTTGCCGATGGTGACTCCCGGCGTCTGCCCCGCGCCGACGACGATTGCAGCCTTCCCCTCGACTCTGCCCGGCATGCGATGGCCTCCGCTTCGAACTAGCGTTCACGCTGGACGGGGGCGCGAGATGGCGTCACCCTTCCCTGCTGAACCTTCTTTCAGGATAAGGAGCCTGGCTTGCCAGTATCACTGCTCGAACGCGTCGCCCTCGTCACGGGCGCGGGCCGCGGAGTCGGCCGAAGCATCGCCATGGACCTCGCCGCTCACGGCGCGAAGGTCATCGTCAACGACCTCGGCGGCACCCTCGACGGCGAGGACGAGGACATCTCCGTGGCCGAGTCGGTCGTGCGCGAGATCGAGGAGGCGGGCGGAACCGCCGCCGCCAACACCGGCGACGTCACCAGCTACGAAGACGCCTACAACATGATCAAGCAGGCGATCGACACCTGGGGCCGCCTCGACATTCTCGTGTCGAACGCGGGCATCCTGCGTGATCGCGCCCTGCACAACCTGCCCGAGGCCGACTGGCTGAAGGTGCTGGCCGTCCACCTGAACGGCGGCTACAACCTGCTCCACCACGCCTGGCCGGTCTTCCGGCAGCAGCACTACGGGCGCGTGATTCTCACGACCTCGAACTCGGGCTTCCTGGGGAACTTCGGGCAGTCGAACTACGCCGCCGCGAAGGCGGGTCTGATCGGGCTGATGAACGTCGCCAAGCTCGAGGGCGACAAGTACAACGTGATGGTGAACTGCCTGAACCCAGGGGCGGCAACGCGCATGACGACCTCGGTGCGGGAGGTCTCGGCGGAGCAGAAGGCGGCCATGAGCCCCGACCTGGTAGCCCCGGCGGTGACGTACATGGCCAGCGACTCGTGCGAGACCAGCGGAATGATCATCACCGCTGCCAGCGGCTCCTTCGGGCGGGCGGCGATCGTGCAGAATGAGCGCGTCGCCATCCCGGACGCGACCGCGGACGACGTGGAAGCGCACTGGGACAAGATCACGGGGCTCGACAACTCCGAGGTCTGGTGGTCGGTGCGCGAGACGCGCGCCGCTTTCGAGGCCAAGAAGCAGGAGTAAGGAAATGGAGCTGTGCGGATTCGCCTGTGCGGGCTGGGCCCTGGTTGGCGTCGGCGTGCTGCTGGGCGTGTCGTCGTTCCTGCCGGAGGGCTGGCGACTGCGACGGAGCTAGCAGGCTGATCCGCCTTCGATCGGGGGCGGATTCTCGCTAGAATCACGCGCGTCGGCCGAGGACGACGGAGGTATTCCCATGAGACCGTTCATCCTGGTTCACGGACCCCTGATCGGACCGTTTACGTGGGTTCCCGTGGCGGCCGAGCTGCGCAAGATGGGCGCATCGGCGGTCCTCCCGGCGCTGAACTCGCCGGCGATGCGCGACGGCGCATACTGGGAGCACCACTGCAACCTGTTCGCGATGGAGCTGGCGGATGTCTCGATGGATACGAGCGAGGCCGTGCTGGTAGGACACGAGGGGGCCGGGCCGCTGCTGCCGAAGCTGGGCGAGCAGATCGACGGGCCGGCGGCCTACGTGCTGGTCGATGCGGACCTGCCAAAGGACGGGGCGAGCCTCTTCGACATGTTCGCGGACGAGGCGCACATTGAGGAGTTCCGGCTGGCGGCTGGCGAAGCGTCCTTGCCGCGGGGCCGGCTGGCGCCGCACGCCCCACGGGCAGTGGCAACGGAAACGGTGCGGGAGTGGCCGCTGGACCTGTTGCGGGACGCGGTCACCCTGGCGCCGAATAACATGGCCGACGTGAACTCGACGGTATTCGCGGGGAAGCGCCCGACGCCGATCGAGGTGCTGGAGGAGCCGCTGCCGGTTCCGGCGAGCTGGCCCGACGCGCCCGTCGGCTACGTGCACCTCTCTGGGACGTACGACGCGGCAGCCGCGGCGGCGGGCGCGGCCGGTTGGCCCACGCGCGAGCTGCGCTCGAGCCACGTGCAGATGCTGCTGGAGCCGGAGTCGTTCGCGCGGGAGCTGGCGGCGTTCGCGGAGGAAGTCGCGGGGTAGGGCTTCGGACGCTGCTATAGTAGCTTCAGACAAGAGTAGAAGGCTGCGCCCCGTGGTCACCCAGGATCTGGACACCCGCCTCCGCACATTAAATCGCCTCCATCGGATTGCGGGGGAGTCGCGAGAGGGAAGCTCGGGGGTCACCGAAGAGGTTGAGTCCAGGGCAACAGCAACGCTGGAACATGTCTGGGGCTGCTCTGCGGCGGAAGACCCCACGTTCCGGGAGTCGACCTTCGTCACAATCACCGGCGACGGGGCGGTGCAGTTCGAGTGGGAGTCGGAGGCGGTTGCGATAGAGGTAATGGTGGAGCCAGAGGGTGGATTCACGGTGTATGTCCACCGGGAAGGCGACGAGCCCGAGGAATGGAACCCGGCTGAACAAGCGGGTGCAATAGAAGCGATAGAGCGAGGATGGAGCGGCACACGAAGGGCCGCCCGTGGAGTTTGAGCGAGACGACCGCTTCCTTCGGGATTTGAACCCAGACCTGCACTTCAAACGAGTTGACGGAGGCTACCGGTTGACGTCGGCCGTGTTCCGCGACCGGAGAATCGGCGGCGGGTTCTACGCCTGTTCCGTCGACTCCGAACGGCTCGCCGGCGACCGGGCGGTCGCGTCCCGCGAGGCTCGCGGACACGGCAGCTGGGGAGTGGGGCGGATCACGCTCGGAGCTGTCCGCGAGATCGGCGAGGGAGACGTCACGCACGACCCAGAACCCGGCAACGACGCCCACTGCACCCTCACCGTGCGGGGCGCCCCGGCACGGGCGCTGGCGCTGGCCTGTGAAGTGACGGTCGAGCCCACCTCCGAACGCTGGCGTGGGGAGTTCGCTCGGTAAGGGTTGCCATTCACGGATTGGCGCCCGTCCGTTCGTCGCGCTCCGCCTCGCTGCGTGCGAGGAATTTGACGGTCACCGGCCTGAGGGGGGCGATGCCCTCGGGGATGTCCTGCGTCAGCGCGTAAGCGACCGTCGCCATCTCGGCGGCGTCGGTGTCGGCCTCGGGCCAGTGCCAGGCGCGCACCTGCTCCTCGAAGGGGAGGGAGCGCCAGTTATCGGGAGGGGGCGGGGGGTCCTCCACGGTGAGCTCGATCACGACGTGGGGCGGGTCGGTCCGCCAGTCGCCGGGCGGTTCCCAGAGGAAGTGCCGGAAGGCGACGGGCACGACCGAGCCAAAGCGCTGCTTGAGGAGCCACTCCCCGACGCTCGTCGCGAACTCGTCGATCGCGTATTCGTCGGCGAACTCCGGGACCATCGTGTCCTCGCGGGAGGCTCGCTGTCCTACGCCCCGAAGTCCCAGGACATGCCGTCGCGGTAGCGGCGGAGGACGTTCTTGGCGATGACGATGCGGTGCACCTCGTCGGGACCGTCGAGGATGCGCAGGGTGCGAGCGCCGCGGTACATCCCCTCCAGGGGCGTGTCGGTGGAGACGCCCTTCGCCCCGTAGACCTGGATGGCGCGGTCGACGACGCGCTCGAAGGCGGCGGGCACGGCGATCTTGATGGCGGAGATGTCGGAGCGCGCGTTCACGCCGGCGTCGATGCGCTCGGCGCAGTGGATGGTCATGAGGCGCGCGGACTGGATGTCGATGTAGGAGTCGGCGATGAAGCCCTGGATGAACTGCTTGTCCTGCATGGGACCGCCGTGGACGTTGCGGGTCATGACGCGCTGCATCATGACGTCGAAGGCGCGCCACATCTGGCCGACCGAGTTCATGCAGTGGAAGACGCGGCCGGCGCCCAGGCGGTCCTGGGCGGCCTGGTGACCCGACCCGGTGCGCCCGAGCTGGTTGGTGACGGGGACGCGCACGTTGTCGTAGTCGATCTCGCAGTGGTCACCGTCGTGACCCCAGACGGGGACGCTGCGGATGATGTTGAAGCCGGGGGCGTCGGTGGGAACGATGATCTGGGTCATCTTGTCGCGCACGCCGCCCTCGCCGTCCTCCTCCTCCGTGCGGCACATCACGATGGCGAAGGCCGCGCGGTGGGCGCCGGAGGTGAACCACTTGCGCCCGTTGATGACCCACTCGTCGCCGTCGCGGGTGGCGCGAGTCTGGATGGAGTAGGGGTCGGACCCGGGCTGGTCGGGCTCCGTCATGGAGTAGCAGGAGCGAATCTCGCCGCGGATGGAGGGTTCGAGCCACTGCTTCTTCTGCTCCTCGGTGCCGTACTTGATGAGGATGGTCTGGTTGCCCGAGTCGGGGGCGACGACGCCGAAGAGGGGGTTGGAGAAGGGGCTCCAGGCGAGCACCTCGTTCATGTAGGCGTGGCCGAGGAAGCCGACGCCCATGCCGCCGTACTCGATCGGCAGGTGGGGGGCCCAGAGGCCCTCGGCCTTGACGCGTTCCTGGATGCGCCCGCGCAGGTCGCCCGACTGGGCGACGTCGCGCCGGAGGAGGTCCTCGTTGGGGATGATCTCCTCGGTGACGATGGCGGAGGTGCGCTGCCGGATCTCGTTGATCTCGGGGCTCAGGGTGGGGCTATCGGCGACGGCCAGCGTTGTGGCTTCCATGGCAAGTTCCTCGCGGCCCGGGGAGGGCGGAAGGGCAGTGTAGCGCGGCCTGCGTCAGCCGCGAGGGGGGTGGGGCGCTCAGGCGTGGTGCTCGACCCAGCGCCCCCGGAAGAGGAGGAGGTCGCCGGAGCGCACGGAGACGCGGGCGGGGGAGGTCGCGATCTCGTTGTGGACGCCGTAGGCGCTGAAGTCGAGCGACGCGTCCTCGAGCTCCCAGCGGAGGCCGCTCGTTGTGACTCCCTCGCAGCGACCGATGCCGACGAGCGAGACGACCGTGCCCTCGGGGCCATCGACCTCGGCCTCGCCGTCGACGAGCTCGATGGCGAAGCGCTCGTCGACCATGCGCACGCGGGCACGGCGACCGAAGCGGACGAGGACGCTGAGGTTGGCGAGGGCGTGGTCGGCGCGCCCCCCGCCAGCGCCGATGATGTCGACGGCGTCGTAGCCCTCGTCGAGGCAGAGCGCGACGGCCTTCTCGAGGTCCGTGGCGTTGGGGTCGGCGTCGGGGCGGATGCGGTCGGCGGGGATGGCGTCGCGGGCGTCACCGATGGAGTCGAGATCGCCGGTGACGACATCGGGCATGAGGCCGAGGGCGAGAGCGCTGCGGGCGCCGCCGTCGGCGGCGACGACGAGCGCGGCGCCCTCCCCCAGCTCCTCGAGGAGCGCGGCGGAGGGCGGGTCGCCATTGGCGATGACGAGGGCGCGCATGGTCACAGGGAACCCGTCGCGGGGAGTGTTGTCAAAGCGGCGCTAGGATGGGCGCGTGTCCGAACCCTTCGTCCTGCGCCCCCTGATGGAGGCCGACCTCGCGGCGGTGGCAGCGATCGAGGAGGCATCCGACCTGCCGTCACGCTCGCTCGAGGCGCGACGCAAGGAGCTCGACGACGAGCGCACGCGGGGGGTGGTGCTGGAGGTGGGGGGCG
>VXLW01000063.1 GCA_009841435.1 Dehalococcoidia bacterium
GGCCGGGGCGGAAGAGGCCGGGGGCGGGCACGAAGGTCGCCTCTGGCTCCTTGGTCACGCGGTAACGCACGAGGTTGGCGTCGCGGGCGGCGGGCAGCGCCTGTCGCAGCTGCGGCAGGACGCGCTCGCAGACCTGCTCCTGGCTCAGGGCGAAGAGATCGCCCGGCGCACTGATGGAGAGGACGAGGTGCTGGCGCTCCGACTCGTCCTCGCCGCCGAGGCGGCTGCGGTTGAAGGCCCACTGCACCTCGGAACGGATGAAGGAGGCGCAGTGGAGGTCCAGGACGGGGCGGTCGAACCAGAGGTGGAGGTTGAGGATGGGGGCGGGCTCGAAGTGGGCGAGGTCGACGAACGGCCTGTCCCCGCGCACGTACTCGGGGAGGAGGGGGAGGAGGCGCCAGGGGGCGAGGGCGCTGACGTACGCATCGAAGGCGCGACACTCGCCGTCGCCAAGGGCGAGCGAGACGACGCGGCCCTCCTCGACCCGGACACACTCGACGCCAGCTCGCTTGGCGACCTTCCCGCCTCTCTCTTCAATCGCGCGGATGGCGGGCTCCACATGAAGCTTCGAGAGGCCGGTGGCGGGCACGGCGAGGGCGGCGGCACGGGGGTCCTTCTGGAAGCCCTCTTCGAGCACAAAGATCGACTGGCTGGCGCTGGCTTCGCCGGCACGGCAATTGAGCGTGGGGATGACGAGGAAGTCCCAGAATTCCCGGATCGTATCGGGCGATTGCTTTCGCTCGCGGAGCCACTCCTCGAACGTGATCCGCTCAAGGCGGCCGCGCTCGTGGACCTGGAGGAGTCGCAGGGCGAGGAAGGCGCGCGCGATCTCGAGCTTCTGACGCCAGGAGAGGTGGCGGTAGCGGAGGAGGGCGGGGGCGAGGTGGAGGCCGAGGGGGAGGTTCGAGGACCAGAGGTCGGAGCGACGGCCATCGGGGTCGAACACGGGAACGTGCAGGCGCTCCTGACGGTAGGTCAGGTGGAGGGTGCCGAGGCGTTCGAGGAAGGCGCGGTAGGTGGAGGTGCACTCCATGAAGAGGTGCTGGCCGTTGTCGACCTCGTCGCCGGTCTCGTCGTCGATGAACGAATAGGTTGCGCCGCCTGCCCAGGGGCGGCGTTCGAGTACCTCAACCTGGTGGCCGCGGTCGGCAAGCTCCAGCCCGGCGGCCAGTCCGGCCAGGCCCGCGCCGATGATGCCGACCCTCATGGCCGTGCGGGCGTCAGCCCGATCGCGCCGGCCCCAGGAGGGCGGCGGAACCCCAGAGGCGCGCGATCGCCGAGGCCTTCTCGCGGCCGTTGAGGCGGACGCGCTCGGAGAGGACGTCGTAGTTGCGCTCCTCGATGCGCTGGAGAAGCTCGAAGTAGACGCCCTGGAGCACGTTCACGCACATGCGCGAGCGCACGTCGAGAAGGGGCAGGAGGTGGCGTCCGCGGCGGAAGTAGCGATGGGCGCGCTCGCCCTGGGCGGCCATCATCGAGCGGAAGCGCTCGTCGTAGTCGCAGGCGAGGATGTCGTCGGGCGTGAGGCCGTGGGCGGCGAGTTCCTCGGTGGGGAAGTAGACGCGGCCTCGCTCCGCGTCCTCCTTCACGTCGCGCATGATGTTCACGATCTGGAGGCCGATCCCCATGCTGGTGGCGAACTCCTCGGCACGGGGGTGAGGCTTTGCGCCGAAGATGGAGACGCAGATGTGGCCCACCATCGAGGCCACGCGGTAGCAGTACTGGCGGAGGTCGTCCCAGGTCTCGTAGCGGTTGATGGTGAAGTCCATCTCGACGCCGTTCACCAGTTCCTCGAAGTGCTGCTGGGGCATGGAGAAGCGGTCGACCGCGTCACCGAGGGCGATGAAGAGCGGTCCCTGGCGGGAGCCGGCGTAACAGGCTTCGAGGCGCTCGCGGGCGAGCGCGATCTCCTTCTCCTGGCGCGAGCGATCGGTCAGCTCGTCGGCAATGTCGTCGACGTAGCCGCTGAAGGCGTAGGCGGCGTAGATGGCGTTGCGTTTCTCAGCGGGCAGGATGGTGAAGGCGTAGTAGAAGTTCGAGGCGCGGTCCTTGGTGTAGGCCTTGCACCAAGCGTAGGCCTCCTCGGGTGTGAATCGCTCATCGGCGTGAGCATCGAGCTCAGCCAGCACGTCGAAAGCCATTTGCGTCTTCCCCTCTCTCAGATACCCATAGCGATGCGGGCGCCGTTCACGACCGCCAGCCGGGCCTTGACGGCCTTCGTGACGCGGGGGCGGGCGCTGAGCGTGTCGTAGCCGGCGGCCTCGATGGCGTTGAGGATGGCCTCGCCGCCGAGCCGGTAGAGGCGGATGTCGGTGCGAACCGAGCGCGAGACGCGGGACTCGAGCTTCTTGCCCTCGGCGAAGCAGGCGCGGGCGCGGGCCACTTCGAACTTCATGAGCTCGCGGTAGCGCTCGTCGAAGCGCCGGTCGATGATCTGCTGCTCGTCGACGCCGAAGCGTTGCAGGTCTTCGAGCGGCAGGTAGATGCGGCCCTTCTCGATGTCGACGGAGACGTCCTGCCAGAAGTTCGCGAGCTGGAGGCCGATGCAGGTCTGGTCAGAAAGGGCGACGCGCTCGGCATCGGTGTAGCCGAGGACGGCCAGCACCATCTGGCCGACGGGGGTGGCCGAGTAGCTGCAGTAGGTGAGGACATCCTCGTAGGTGGCGAAGCGGGAGACGCGCTGGTCCATGCGGTTCGCCTCGATCAGGCGAAGGAAGGGGTCGAGGGGGATCTCCTTCCGCTCGATGGTGCGGGCGAGAGCGATCAGGAGGGGGCGCCGGGGGTTGCCGCCGACAGCGTCGCGCAGATCCTGCTCCCAGGAGTCGAGGAGGGCGAGCCGGTCGCCCTCGGCCTCATCGCCGAGGTCATCGGTGTAGCGGCAGAAGGCGTAGACGGCGAAGAAGTGGCGACGCAGCTTCTTGGGCAGGAGGAAGGACACGACCGTGAAGTTCTCGTCGTGGCGGCGGGCGTATTGCTCGCACCAGCGGTAGGCCTCGCGGGGGGTGGTGGGGCGCTCGATGGGCCACCGCCGAAGGCCGTCGCCGGTCTGGGCGGTCATCCCAGGGGGTCCGTCTCGGGCAGGTGGATGGGGTTCCCATCACGCAGACGCCGGTAGCGTCCGAGCGCCCAGAGGGGCCAGTAGTTGGAGTAGAGGTGGTACTTGAGCATGAAGTCCCGCGGGAAGCCGGTTCCCGTGAAGTGTGGCTCGATCCACTCGCCGTCGTCGGTCTGCGTGCGTACCAGGTAGTCGATGCCGCGCACGGTGGCGGGGTGGTCGGGCGGTTCGACGGCGAGGAGCGCGAGCAAGGCCCAGGCAGTCTGAGAGGCGGTGCTGGGACCCTGGCCGCGCAGGGAGGGGTCCTCGTACGTGGCGCAGCTCTCGCCCCAGCCGCCGTCGGACTGCTGGTGGTGTTCGAGCCAGCGCACGGCCCGGCGGAGGCGCGGGTCGGCGGGGTCGACTCCGGCGGCCACGAGCGCGGGGACGGCGGCCCCGAGCCCATACAGGTAGTTGACGCCCCAGCGTCCCCACCAGGAACCGTCCGGTTCCTGCGTGTCCCAGAGGTAGTCGAGGGCGTGGTCCATCATCTCGTCGCTCGGCGGCGTGCCGTCGAGGGCAAAGGCCTCGAGGATGTGGGCGGTCACGTCCTCGGTGGGGGGATCGAAGGTGGCGCCGAAGTCGGCGAAGGGGATCCGGGAGACGAACTCGTCGTTGTTGTCACGGTCGAAGGCGCCCCAGCCGCCGTTCGTGGACTGCATCGCCCGCAGCCAGACCTTGGAGCGGTGGAAGGGGCCGTCCTTGCCGCGCAGGTCGAGCAGGCGCAGGGCGATGAGCACCTCGGCGGTGTCGTCGGTGTCGGGGTAGAGCTCGTTGGAGAACTCGAAGGGGAAGCCGCCGGGTTCGATTCCGGGCACGGTGAGGGCCCAGTCGCCAAGGCTCTGGACCTCGTGGGCGAGCAGCCAGCGCCCCGCCTGCACGAGGGATTCATCGTCGGCGGGTACGCCCGCCTCCCGGAGGCCGGTGACAGCGAGGGCGGTGTCCCAGACGGGGGAGAGGCAGGGCTGCACGGAGAAGGTGTTTCCGCGACGCAGGGCGAAATCGCCAAGGAAGCCGTTGAGCCCCTTCTGCATGATGGGGTGGTCCATGGAGTAGCCGTGGGCCCGCAGGGCGATGAGCGAGTAGACCGACGGCGGCTGGATGACCCCCCAGGTTCCGTCCGCTTCCTGATGCTCGATGATCCAGCGCTCGCATTCCTTGAGGGAGAAGTCGCGGAGGGGCTTCCAGGGGAGGCGCTCGTGCGCGTGGAGCACCCGGTCGATGGCGAGGAAGGCGTTGCGCCAGGTGAAGGGCTGCCGATCGCGGCGGAGGGGGATGGAGCGCCGGTCGGCGGGGTCGAGGTAGAGCTCGTCGACATGGGCGTAATCGGGGATGGGAACGACGGGGCGGTAGGCCCAGACGACGAGGATGGCGACGATGGTGGCGCGCGCCCACGAGGCGAACATGTAGATGTTCAGGGGCGAGGCGACGGGCATCAGGATCGACTCGGGGGGCATGGCGGGGAGGGCCGACCAGTCGAACTGCCCGAAGAGGGAGAGCCAGAGCTTGGTGAAGATGCGGGTCGCGCCCACGCCGCCCCGGGAGCGGATGAACTCGCGTGCGCGCTTCATCTCCTCCCGTTCGGGGTCGACGCCGGCGAGCTTGAGGGCGAAGTAGGCCTCGGTGCTGATGCTGACGTCGCCGGGGCCGCCCCAGTAGACGGGCCAGGAGCCGTCCTCGCACTGGAGCCCCAGCAGGTAGCGGACGATGCCCTGCTCGCGCTCCTCCTCGGTGGTGCCGAGGAAGCGCTCGAGGAGGAGGTGCTCGGCGGCCATCGTCGCGTTCGACTCGAGCTCGGCCCACCAGTAGCCGTCCTCGGCCTGCAGGGAGAGGAGGTGCCTGACGCTGCGATCGATGCAGACATCAAGGCCGCTGGCGCTGCCGGCGGCGGCCTGGGCGCCCTGGATGGAGCTCGGGGCTGTCACCGAGCCCCCACGAGCGCCACGAGCCGGTCCTCCACCTCGTCAATCGAGCTATCGGGGGTAGACGCGCCGGCCGTCAGCCCGATGCGCCCGGCACCCTCGAACCAGTCCGCGTCGAGCTCGTGCGCGCTTTCGACGTGATAGGTCCTCGCGCCCTCGGATTCGCACACCTGGCGAAGGTGGCGGGTGTTCGCGCTCTTCTTGCCGCCAACGACCACCATCACGTCGACCTGGTGGGCGAGCTCGGCGGCGGCGGCCTGCTGGCCGGTGGTGGCGTGGCAGAGGGTGTTCACGACGTGCATCTCGAAGTTCGCCTCGCGCTGGAGCAGCATCAAGTTGCCGACGAAGCGGGCGAAGTCGTCGATCTTGTGCGTGGTCTGGGCCATGACCCCGATCTTGTTGGGGAAGCCGCCGGGGAAGTTCTCGATGACATCGCGGAGATGCTCGATGTCGGCGTGCTCGACGACGGTGACGCCGGAGCGGCCCTGCTCATCGATGGCCCAGCCCATGATGCCCCGCACCTCCTTGTGGCCGGGGTCGCCGAAGATGAGGGCGTGCCAGTTGTCGCGCACGAACTTCTGGGCGTAGCGCTGGGCCCTCGTCACCACGGGGCAGGTCGTGTCGATGATGTTCAGGCCGGCGTCCTCGAGGTCGTGCAGGACACGCTCACCGACGCCGTGGGCGGTAATGGCGATGCGGCCCTCGCCCACGCGGTCGGCGGTCACGGCGCCGAAGTCGCCCTCCACCTCATCGGGACCGGGAAGCTGGTGCACGCCCGTCTGCTCGAGCTCCTCGACGACGTGCGGGTTGTGCACGATCTCGCCAGCGCTCGCTATGGGATTCTCGGGCGTGGCTTCGTCTTCCATGATCTGCACGGCACGGCGAACGCCCATGCAAAAGCCCATTTCGCTCGCTCGGATGATTTCGGCCACCCCTGACCTCCTTCGACCGGGTTGCGAAAGTAAAGTACCGGTAAAGTATAAGGCAAGCCCTCAGCGGCGAGGGTCTACCGAAGTTTCACAGCCGTCCCGTACACGAGTATCTCAGCGGCGCCCTGCATGACGGCGGCGGTGGAGAGCCGCAGGGCCACGATCGCGTCGGCGCCCAGGGCCTCGGCCTCGCTCGTGAGCCGCTCGATCGCTTCCTCGCGGGACTCCACCAGGAGCTGGCGGTAGGCACCGATCTGCCCGCCCGTGATGTTCTTCAAGCCGGCGAGGATGTCGCGCCCGATGTTCCGGGCGCGCACGGAGTTGGCCGTCACCAGCCCCAGCGTCTCCGCAATCTCGCGTCCCGGCACCGAGTCCGACGTTGTCATGAGCATGAAGGCCTCCGGGCGTTCTGGCCGCCGCCACAGGGATGATACGGCAGCAACTGACGGGACAGCGGCGGGCCTGCTTACCGGCCCGAGCCAACCTCATCGAGATCGACGCTCTCCAGGAACTCGATGCCTTCGAGATAGAGATCGACCGCATCGTCGAAAGAATCAGGGAGGAAGGCGAGGACGACCGGGGCGCCATCGAGGAGGCTCGTCGCGATGGGGGAGTCGTCGATGTCCGTACGGATGTCGGGCTTGGGGAAGTTGACGAGGACGACCAGCAGGACCTGGCAGAGCAGCGCTCCCTGCACGAAGCCAAAGGCGGCCCCGGCGACGCGGTCGGCACCTCCGAGATTGAGCACATCGACGCTGCGCCTCAGCAGGTAGCCCAGGAGCTGGCCGGCGACGATCACGCCGATGAAGATGGCGAGGAAGGACGCGAGCTCCGAGATAGTGCGGTCGTCGATGATGGGTTCGACCTTGGGGAGCATGTCGTCGTAAAAGACGCCGGCGACGGGGACGGCGAGGATGAGCGCCGCCAGCCCCACCAGCTCCCGCAGAAAACCCCGGCGGAAGGCTCGCCACGTGAGCAGCGCCACGACCACGACGATGACGAGGGAGAGCCAATTCACTGGAGTTTCATGGTACGGGCAGGGCTGCTAAGGGAACCTCGTACAATTGGGCCATGCGCCCGGACCTGATCGAGCTGCTCGCGTGCCCGCTGTGCAAGGCAGAACTGACCCTGACCGTTGTGGATGAGGAGGGCGGCGAGATCCTGAGCGGCACGCTCGACTGCGCGGCCTGCGGCGAGACCTTCCCGATCGAAGCGGGCATTCCGAACCTGTTGCCCCCGGAGCTGCGCGAGGCATGAACTTCTCCGAGCCCGCACCCGTCGAGGAACGCGAGTCGTTGCACTGGACCCACCTCGTGAACGGCGGCGGGCTGCTGGCGCTGGCCGCGATCGCGGTAGCGGGGGCGCGGGGGACGCTGGGGGCGAGCTGGCTGTTCGCGCCGGTCGCGCTCGTGTTCCTCGGCATCGCCGCGCTGGCGGGGTGGGGAGCGGCGGTGCAGCTCTCGGGCGGGGCCCAGATGGACGACCACCCCTGGGTCTGAGGCCCTTCCGAACCTAGTCGCCGGGGTGGAGTCGCACGCCCGTGCGCTCATACCCGGCCGTGTCCAGACTCTCCAGAAGGTCGACGGCGCTCCGGCCGAGCACGGGGAGGGGGCCTTCGAGCACCTCGGCGAGGGGCAGCAGCACGAAGGCGCGCTCTGCGATGCGGGGGTGGGGCACGGTCAGGGATTCGGTCGCGACCTCCCGCTCGCCACAGAAGAGCAGGTCGATGTCGATGGGGCGGGGGCGCCAGCGCCCCGTGGGTCGACGGCCGAGGAGGTGCTCGATCTCCTTGGCGACGGCGAGCAGCGCTTCGGGGTCGAGGTCCGTTTCGACGGCGACAACGGCGTTCAGGTAGCGGGGCTGGTCGGGTGGAAAGGGCGGGGTGTCCCAGACGGCGGAGACGCGCGTCGGGGTGGCGCCGAGCTCTTCGAGGAGGTCAAACGCGGCGCGGAGGTTGGCGGGCCGGTCGCCCAGGTTCGAGCCGAGGGCGAGGATCGCTTCACTCACGACGCCTGCCACCTGCCACGCGTGACGGCGTCGGCCACAGCCGCCACCTTGCGCATCTCGGCTACGTCGTGAACGCGGACGATGTCGACGCCCCTCGCGATCGCGATGGCGACGGCGGCGACCGTGCCTTCGAGGCGTTCTTCGACGGGGGCGTCGAGGACGAGTCCGAGGGTCGACTTGCGGGAGGGACCGAGGAGCACGGGCGAGCCCGCCGCGGTGAGTTCGTCCATCCGCTGCACAAGTTGCAGGTTCTCCTCGGGGGTCCAGCCGAAGCCGAAGCCGGGGTCGAGGACGATGCGATCGCGGGGGATGCCGGCCTCTGCGGCGATGCGCAGGCTCTCGTCCCAGCCCGCGAGGACGTTCGCGACAACGTCGCCGGAGAGGCGGCCACGCTGATTGTGCATCGCGACCAACGCGGCCCCCCGCGACGCCACCACCCCGGCCATGCGATCGTCGGCGCGCAGGCCGTTGACGTCGTTGACCATGTCGGCGCCCGCCTCGAGGGCCGCACCGGCAACCTCGGCGTGCTGCGTGTCGATGGAAATGGGGATGTCGGTGGCGGCGCGGATGGCGGTGACGGCGGGGAGGGCGCGCTCCGCCTCCTGCTCCAGTGTCACGGGAATCGCGTCCGGGCGGGTCGATTCCGCGCCGACGTCGATGATGTCGGCGCCCTCCTCCGCGAACCGCTTCGCGAGGGCGGCAGCGGCGGCGGGGTCGGGGCCGAGTCCGTCGCCGCTAAAGGAGTCGGGGGTGACGTTCACGATGGCCATCAGGTAGGTGCGCGTTCCCCACTGGAAGTTCCGCCCGTGCAGGGTGAGTGCGGGGGACGGGTAGGAGCGGGCGGTGGGGCGCGTGGACGCGGGGATGGCGGTCCTCCCGAGGTCAGGCTTCGACCGTGTACTCCTGCTCGCTGGCGGCCTCACCCTCAATGTGGAAGACACGCACGTCGGGGCGTTCGCGGTTCGCAATGCTGACGACGAAGTGCACGAAGGGCGGGCCGAAGAAGGTGTTCATCATGCGGATGTCGGTGGGGCTGGGGCGAGCGGGGCTGCCGGTGTGCGAGTGGTAGAAGCCGGCAAGCGAGTCGCCCGCCTCGTCCATGGCTTCCTCGATGCGCCGCTGCTCGCGAAAGTCGATGCTGAAGCGGTAGGGGCTGGCCTCGGCGTTTTCGGCGCGGTGGAGGGCGGTGACCGCGCCGTCGCGCGCGCCGATCATGCCGCAGCACTCGTTGGGGGCGTCCTCGAGGGCGTGGGCGATCATCGCGTCGAGGTGTTCCTGGCGGAGCGTGATTACGGGAGCCATCGCTTTCAGTGTACCGCCGCTACTGGCCATAGCCCTCGGCCCGCAGGCGCCGCCAGACCTCGCCGCTGGCCGAGTACCGCTCCATCAGGTAGGGGTAGACGGCCTTCACCTGGAAGAGCGTCTCCATGCACTCCTGGGCGAGGTGGCGGTCGAGAACGGTGGGGTGGGCATCGGGCTCGACGACGTCGATGGCGAGCCCCTCCTCGAAGCCGCCGGGGGCGGCGGGGACGCCGGGGGGCTGGTCGGCGAGGATGCCCGCCTCCGAAAGCGACGCGATTGCCTCCCGCAGGCGGTCGCGGAAGGCGGCGGCGACGCGGTCGCCGGCGAGGTGGCGTTCGGCATCGCCTTCGAGCAGCCCGAGGATGCGCGCCGTGACGTAGTCGACGCGGAAGGCGTCGCTGCCGGCGGCACGGGCGGGGGGCAGGCCAACGCAAAGGACGCCCAACAGAGCCCGCTCAATATCGGCGAGACTCTCGGGAGCGACGGAGGGTCGGGGCTCGCTCATGGGGGCGGATCGTAGCAGAGGGATCGGTGTTCTCCGGAAGGTCGCACGCTCGGAGGCAGGTGCTACGATCGATGGTCCGCGTGGAGGCGCACCATCCATGGAAGGCACAGCCGTCACCGTCCGGGTACCCGCCACGAGCGCCAACATCGGCACCGGTTTCGACTGCCTCGGGCTGGCGCTGGACCTGTTCGCCTCGGTCACAGTGACGTTCAGCGACGCCGAGCAGCTTCCGACGAACGACGTCGGCGAGAAGATGGTGCTCTCGGCGGCGCGCGCCGGCCCCCCCCCGGGCGGGCGCCCCCGCCCCGCCGGGGGGCCCCCCCCCGCCCCGGGCGCGCGCCCGCGGGGGCCGGGGCGGGGGGGGGGGGTATAAAAAACA
>VXLW01000067.1 GCA_009841435.1 Dehalococcoidia bacterium
CCCGAGCCCCCCATCGACTCCACCCCCAACGCCCTCGGCATCCGCGAGATCCGCACGGACGAAGCCTTCACCCGCCTCGAGTACGCCCCCGGTGAGCTGATTCCCGAGACCACCGGCGTGTTCTTCCTCGACGTCGAAAGCGGGGCGGTGGAGGGCTGGCAGCACGTCGGCGGGCTCCCGCTCGACACATCCCCGGACAACCGCTACGTCGAAGCGGAGGGCGTCCTGCACGACCGGGACGAGGACCGCACCTTCTCGTGGGACGCCGCGAGCCTCCGCCGGGCAGCATGGAGCGACGGGAACTCCATCGCCTTCGAGCACCTTGACGGGGATGGGGATGGCGGCTCGCGCCGCTACGTGCGGGTCGGCCCCTCCATGGAACCGGAGGCGGAGTTTGACACGCCGGCTGGATGGTCCATCCATGCATGGCGCCCCGAAGATGGCCTGCTGCTCACTTCCGGCGGTCTGCTCCGGCTTGAAACCGGCGAAGCCCTGTCGTTTGAGAACCCTGGTGGCGAAATCCACGTGTTCCCTTCCGGAGAGGGATTCGCCAGCGTCTCCTCGCCCGGTAGCTCCCTCGAAGCCCAGACCTGCCACGTTTTCCGCTACAACTGGTCGGGGATCCTCGTGTCTGAGGTCGCGTTCCCGTGCGTTGATCCGCCCATTGAGGGCGCTGGAGTCAGGCTGTCGCCGAACGGGCGCTGGATTGCAGCCACGACAGGGGCACTGGACCCCGGTACGGACGCCATGGGCTTTCCCGTTCTGGCCACGCTTGCTCTCTTCAACGCGGAGACGGGGGAGGAAATGGTGCGTGTGCGGGGCGCCACCCTCCCGGCCCTATTCGGTGGTACACCATGGCTCGCAGGAGGGGACGCTCTGATGGTGGAATCGGTGCTGGGTTTGCACATCGTGACCGTTGACGGTCAGTGGAATCGCTCCCCGTCTCCAACGCTGCGCAGCCTGTGGATGAGCCTTGCTCCGGACAACCCCTCTCTCGTTGGGAGTTTTCAGGCTGTTTCGACCCTTGATGGCGAGACTCTTGCTGCAGCGAACTTCGAGGCGCCAGACATGTGGAGAGGTTCCTGGGGGAGCACGAGCCGCGAGTTCCGTGTGTTCCGCTCTGCCGGCGGGATTGGTGTTGCTTCCATCTCCCCCACCCTCCTCCCCGCTATCCAGACTCCCCCCTACGACGACGCCCTTACTGCCGAGGTCACCGTCGACACCTGCCTGAACGTCCGCGCAGACGCCACCACCGAGTCAGAAATCGTGGTCTGTCTGCCACCCGAGCGGGTCGTCGAGTTGGTTGCCCACCCCACCGACGGCTACCTCGTGCGGGGACCCTGTGTTGAGGACGACTTGTACGGGCGTTGCGTCTGGGTCCACGTTCTCACCGAGGACGGCGAGCAGGGCTGGGCCTACGCCGACTTCCTGCGTTGGAGCGGCATTCCGCTCGTCCCCGACCCCGACCCGCCCGCTCCGCGGGGATAGCCGCCCTAAACCGTGAAGTAACGCGCCTCCGGGTGGTGCACCACGATCGCGCTTGTCGACTGCTCCGGGTGCCACTGGAACGTCTCCCCCAGCTCCACGCCGATGCGCTCCGGCCCCAGCAGCTTCGCGATCCCGACCTGCTGCTCGAGGTCCGGACAGGCCGGGTACCCGAACGAGTAGCGCGACCCCTGGTAGCCCTGCCGGAACAGCTCCCGCACGTCCGTCGCGTCCTGCCCCGCGATGCCCAGCTCCTCCCGCACCCGCTTGTGCCAGAACTCGGCCAGCGCCTCCGCGCTCTCCACCCCGAAGCCGTGGAAGTGCAGGTAGTCCCGGTACTCGTCCGACTCGAACAGCTCCTGCGCGAGCTCCGTCGCCCGCGACCCCACGGTCACCAGCGTGAACGCGACCGTGTCGTACTCCCCGCTCTCCCCATCCTTGAAGAAGTCGGCGATGCAGAGCCGCCGTCCCTCCGGCTGACGCGGGAACTGGAAGCGCACCGGCTCCCCCGCCGGCGCCTCCCCGTCGACATCCGGCCAGACGAGCAGGTCGTTCCCCTCCGCCCGGCACTTGTAGTACCCGTAGACCACCTGTGGGGTCAGCAGCCCCTCCCCGATCGCGCGTTCCTGCCAGCCCCGGAACACCGGCCGCACCTCCTCCTCCAGCAACGCCTCGTAAGCCTCCTCCGAGCGGTCCCCCCGCTGGTACCCCCACTGCGCCCGGAAGAGCGCCACCTCGTTCACGTACGGGAACACGTCCCGCAGCGGAACCCCCCGCACCACCCGGCTTCCCCAGAACGGCGGCTGCGGCACGGGAACGTCTCGCGCGACCGCCGACCGCACGTACGCCTCCCGTGCTTCTGCATCTGGCTCGGCTCTCGCCGCTGGCGCGCCCGAGGCCGCAGTCCGTGCCGCAGCGGGCTCCTCCCCGGCCACCACCCGTCCCAGCGTATCGAGCCCCTCGAACGCGTCCTGGCAGTAGTAGACGTCCCCCTCGTAGACCGCCCGCAGGTCGTGCTCGACGTAGCGCCGGTTGAGCGCCGCGCCCCCCAGCAGCACCGGGAAGCGAGACAGCCCGCGCGCGTTCAGCTCCTCGAGGTCCTCGCGCATCACCACCGTGCTCTTCACCAGCAGCCCGCTCAGCCCGATCGCATCCGCCTCCACCTCCAGCGCCTTCTCGATGATCGTGGCGATGGGCTGCTTGATGCCGAGGTTGTCCACGGTGTAGCCGTTGTTCGAGAGGATGATGTCGACCAGGTTCTTGCCGATGTCGTGCACGTCCCCGCGCACCGTCGCCAGCACGATTCGGCCCTTGCCCGACCCCTCGACCCGCTCCATGTGCGGCTCCAGGTGGCCCACCGCCGCCTTCATCGTCTCTGCGCTCTGCAGCACGAACGGCAGCTGCATCTTCCCCGACCCGAACAGCTCCCCCACCACCTTCATCCCGTCGAGCAGGTGCTCGTTGATGATCGTGAGCGCCTCCATCTCCTCCAGCGCCTCGTCCAGGTCCCCCTCCAGCCCCCGCCGGTCCCCATCGATGATGCGCTGCTTCAGACGCTCGTCCACGGGAAGCGCGGCCTGCTCCTCCGCCCGCTTCGGCGCCGCCTCCACGTCCTCGAACAGGGAGAGGAAGTGGATGAGCGGATCGTAGTCCTCCCGGCGCCGGTCGTAGATCAGGTCCCGCGCCGCCTCGAGCTGCGCCTCCGGGATGCGGCTCAGCGGGCGGATCTGGCGCGCGTTCACGATCGCCGCGTCCAGCCCCGCCTCCACCGCCTCCGCCAGGAACACCGAGTTCAGCACCCGTCGCGCGGCCGGTTTCAGCCCGAACGACACGTTCGAGACCCCCAGGATCGTGTGCGTCCCCGGCAACTCGGTTTTCACCCGCCGGATCGCCTCCAGCGTCGCCATCGCGTCGCCGCGCAGGTCCTCCTGCCCGCCCCCCAGCGGGAACGTGAGCATGTCGAACAGCAGGTCGCCTGGCTCCATCCCGTACCGGTCGACCGCGATCTCGTGGATGCGGTGCGCCACCCGCAGCTTCCAGTCGACGTCGCGCGCCTGCCCCTCCTCGTCGATCACGAGCGCCACGGCCGCCGCCCCGAACCGCTTGATCAGTGGCAGCAGCCGCGTGATCTTCCGCTCCCCGTCCTCCAGGTTGATCGAGTTCACGACCGCCTTGCCGCCGTACAGCTTCAGCGCCGTCTCGATCACCGGTACCTCCGTCGAATCGAACACCAGCGGCAGCGTCGCCTGTGTGCGCAATTCCCTCCCGTACCGCTCCATGTCGGGCGCGCCGTCGCGCCCAACGTAATCGACCATCAGGTCGAGCACGTGCGCCCCCTCCGCCGCCTGCTCCCGCGCGAGCGCCACCACCCCCTCCGGGTCCTCCTCCAGCAGCAGGTCCCGGAACGCCCGCGACCCCGTCGCGTTCATCCGCTCCCCCACCACCAGGAACGACGTGTCCTGCTCGAAGGGGACGCTCGTGTAGAGCGAGCTGCAGGCCGCCTCGATCGTCTCCGGCCGCGGCTTTGGCCGTGGTCGCCCCACTTGCGCGATGGCCGCCTCGAAGTGCTCCGGCGTCGTCCCGCAGCACCCCGCCGCGATGCTCGTCCCCAGCTCCTCCACGAAGATGCGCTGGTAGCGCGCGAACGCCTCCGGCGTGAGCGGGTAGCACGTCTCTCCTTCGCGGATCTCGGGCAGTCCCGCGTTCGGCCCGATGAACACCGGCCGCCGAGAGTTCTGCGCCAGGTGGCGCACGTGCTCCACCATCTGCTCCGGCCCGGTCGCGCAGTTGATGCCGATCACGTCGACCGTATCGAGCGCCTCCAGCGTTGTGAGCGCGCAGGCGATGTCGGAGCCCAGCAGCATCGTGCCCGTCGTCTCGATCGTCACGCTCGCGATCACCGGCAGCCGCGTCTCCATCTCCGCGAACACGTCCTCGATTGCCCCCAGCGCCGCCTTCGTCTGCAGCAGGTCCTGGCACGTCTCCACCTTGAGCACGTCGATGCCGCCTTCGATCAGGCCGCGCGCCTGCTCCCGGTAGCTCTCGACCAGCTCGTCGTAGTCGATGTGGCCCAGTGAAGGCAGCTTCGTCCCCGGACCCATCGTCCCGAGGCTGTAGCGTGGCCACTCCGGTGTCGAGAACTCGTCCCGCACGCGCCCGACCTGCTCTGCCGCCAGCCGGTTGATCTCGCGCACCCGGTCCTCGATGTCGTACTCGGCGAACACCACGCGGTTCGCCCCGAAGGTCGCCGAGTCGACGGCGTCGCAGCCGGCCTCGTAGAAGCTGCGCTGGATGCCTTCCAGCAGATCCGGCTTCGAGACGGTCAGGTACTCATTGCAGCCATCGAGCCCGTCGTAATCCTCCGGCGTCGGCTTCAGCGAGAGGATCATCGACCCAATCGGACCCGCCGCGAACAGCACCTGTTCGCGCAGCCGGTTCAGGAACGGAAGATCACGCGCGACGTAAGCGAACGGTCCAACCCCACGGAAAGCTGCCGTTCAAGGGTAGCAGCGCCCGCCGCTTGGCTCCGCCTCGTGGCGGTGCGAGATTGCCGGTTGCCCCTCGCGTCCCCGCCGACTACGATTGTTGACAGACTTACTCGACTTTAGGCAGGAGGCGACTCTTGCGGCGGTTCCGCCGCCGCGGGCAGGGGCAAATGCGCTGTTCCACACGGGGCGACTACGGGCTGCGGGCCCTCATCGAGCTGGCCGACCACTACGGCCAGGGCCCCCTGCAGTGCTCCGAGATCGCCCTCCGCCGCCACGTCCCCGAGCAGTACCTCGACCAGCTCCTGACGACCCTGCGCAAGGCGGGCCTTGTGCGTTCCCAACGCGGACCAGCCGGCGGCCACGAGCTTGCCCGCGACCCCGCAGAGATGTCCGTCTACGAGGCCATCGTCGCCCTTGAGGGCAGCCTCTCCCCGGTCACCTGGCTCGACGAGCCCCCCGAGCGCACCGACCACCCCCACCAGTGCGGCCAGCGCGAGATATGGGAGCGCATCCGGGAATCGACCAGTGCCATCCTCGCCAGCTACACCATCGCCGACCTCCACGCCAAGGAACCCCAGGCGGTCGCCGGGAGGTATCAGATATGACTGCTCCGTCGCGACCTCGTGTCGCCGACTCCATCCTCGAGCTCGTCGGGGCCACGCCCCTCGTCCGACTCAACCGGGTCGTGCCCGAGGGCTCCGCTGCCATCTACGGCAAACTCGAGAGCATGAACCCCGGCGGCTCCGTCAAGGACCGCATCGCCCTCGCCATGATCGAGGACGCCGAGCGCTCCGGAGCCCTTCGCCCCGGCGCCACCATCATCGAGCCGACCTCCGGCAACACCGGCATCGGCCTCGCCATGGTCGCTGCTGTCAAGGGCTACCGACTCATCCTCACTATGCCCGAGGACATGTCCGTCGAGCGCCGCCGCCTCTTCGAGCGTTTCGGCGCCGAGGTCCACCTGACCCCCGCCATCGAGGGCATGACCGGCGCCGTCTTCGCCGCCAGTCAGCTCGCCGAGTCCGAGTCCGACGTCTTCGTCCCCCAGCAGTTCGAGAACCCCGCCAACCCCGACGTCCACCGCCGCACCACCGCCCGCGAGATCCTCGCCGCCACCGACGGAGAGATCGACGCATTCGTCGCCGCCGTCGGCACCGGCGGGACCATAACCGGCGTCGGCCAGGTGCTGCGCGAGGAGCTCGGCGATCGTATCCAGATCGTCGCCGTGGAGCCCGCCCGCTCGCCCGTCCTCAGCGGCGGACGCCCGGGCCTCAGCGGCATCCAGGGCATCGGCGCCAGCTTCGTGCCCGGCGTCCTCGACCGCGAGGTCTACGACGAGGTCATCCGCATCGAGGACAAGGACGCATTTGCCATGACCGCCCGACTCACCCGCGAGGAGGGCCTCCTCGTCGGCATCTCCGCCGCCGCCAACGTCATCGCATCCCTCACCGTGGCCGAGCGCCTCGGCGAGGATGCCCGTATCGTCACCATCCTCTGTGATACCGGGGAGCGGTACCTCAGTGTCGACCTCTAGCCCGGCGGCGGGAGCCGCTCCACAATCCGATGGCCCTCAGGACGGGCCCAACAGCGAGGCGCAGCCAGTGACCGTCAATGTCTACGTCCCCACACCCTTCCGCCACCTCGTGGGTAACCGCATCCAGGTGCGCGCCACCGGCGCGAACCTGCGTGAGGTCATGGACGACCTCGACACCCAGTTCCCCGGCTTCGGCCTCCAGGTGCGCGATGCCGACGGCGAGATCGCTACCCACATCGGCGTCTACGTGAACCAGGTCGAGATCGACACGCTCGACGGCGAAGCCACCGCCCTCGCAGCGGGCGACGAGGTTGCCTTCATCCCCGCCCTCGCGGGTGGCGCCGACGTCGTCCTTACCCCCGAGATGGTCGAGCGCTACAGCCGCCACCTCATCATGCCGCAGGTCGCGAGCGTCGGGCAGCGCCGGATCATCGAGGCCAGGGTGCTGGTTGTGGGCGCCGGCGGGCTCGGCTCCCCCGTCGCCCTCTACCTCGCCCTCGCGGGCATCGGGAAGATCGGCCTGATCGACTTCGACGTCGTCGACCGCTCCAACCTGCAGCGCCAGATCCTCCACCAGACCGACGACATCGGCCGCGCCAAGGTGCAGTCGGCGAAGGAGACCCTGCTCTCCCACAACCCCAACATCGACGTCGTCCTCCACGAGGCGCCCCTCACCAGCGATAACGCCTTCGAGATCATCGACGAGTACGACATCGTCGTGAACGGCGCCGACAACTTCGCCACGCGCTACCTCGTGAATGACGCCTGCTACCTCCGCGAGAAGAAGCTGGTCGACGGCTCCATCCTCATGTTCGATGGCCAGGCCACCACCTACCTGCCCGGCCAGGGCTGCTACCGCTGCCTCTACCCCGCCCCGCCGCCGCCCGGCATGGTCCCCAGCTGCGCCGAGGCGGGCGTGCTCGGCGCGATGTGCGCCACCATCGGTAGCATCCAGGCCACCGAGGTGCTCAAGCTCGTCCTCGAGCAGGGCGAACCCCTCGTCAACCGCCTCCTCCTCTACGATGCGCTCTCGCTCGAGTTCCGCACCGTCAAAATCCGCCGCGACCCGGACTGCCCCCTCTGCGGCGAAAACCCCACCATCAGCGAGCTCATCGACTACGAGGAGTTCTGCGGCGCCCCCTTCCCCCACCCGGAGGAAGAGGAAGCCGCCGTCTAGCCCGAACCCACCGTCAGGAGAACCAGCCCGTGACCTCAGCCACCGAGCCTACAGTCCGCATCCGCGTCACCGCCGTCCTCTCGAAGCTCGTTGGCGGGCAGAAGGAGATCGAAGCGCGGGGCGCGACCGTGGCCGAGGTGGTCGACGACATCGAGGCCAGCTACCCCGGCTTCAAGGCGCAGATGTACGGCGAGGACGGGCAGCTCCAGCGCTTCGTCAACGTCTACCTCAACGATGAGGACATCCGCTACATGGGCGGCGCCGGCACCGCCCTCAGCGACGGCGACGTCCTCGACATCCTCCCCGCCCTCGCCGGGGGCTAGTCCCCGCCCCGCCGTGGCCCTCTACCGATCCATCCTCGACCTCATCGGCGATACCCCCCTCGTCGAGTTGCGCGCCTTCGCGCCCCGCCCCGACGTGCACATCTACGCCAAGCTCGAGGGCCAGAACCCCACCGGCTCCGTGAAGGACCGCATCGCCAAGGCGATGATCGAGGCCGCCGAGTCCCGCGGCGAGCTCAAGCCCGGCGACACCATCCTCGAGCCGACCTCGGGCAACACCGGCATCGGCCTCGCCCTCATCGGCAAGCTGCGGGGCTATCACGTCGTCTGCGTCATGCCCGAGAACGTCAGCGAGGAGCGCTCGCTCCTGCTCCGCTCCCTGGGCGCCGAGATCATCTACTCCCCCGGCGAGCTCGGCTCGAACGGCGCCATCGTGAAGGCCAAGGAGATCGTCGCCGCCGACCCCGGCCGCTACCACTTCCCCTACCAGTACGGGAACGAGGCCAACCCCGCCGCCCACGAGCACGGCACCGCAGTCGAGATCCTGCGCGACCTTCCGGAGACGACCGCCTTCGTCGCCGGCCTCGGCACGGGCGGAACGCTCACCGGTACCGGCCGCGGCCTCAAGGCGCGCAAGCCCGGCATCCGCGTCATCGCCGCCGCCCCCCACCCCGGCGACAACGTCCAGGGCCTCCGCGCCCTCGAAGAGGGCTTCATTCCCGAGATATTCGACGAGTCGGTCCTCGACGGAAAGATCGTCGTTGATAGCCAGACCAGCTTCGCCTTCACCCGCGACCTCGCCGAGAAAGAGGGCATCTTCGCCGGCGTCAGCAGCGGCTCCGTCGTCCGCGCTGCCATCAGGGTCTCCGAGCGCCTCGAAGGCGAGCAGCACATCGTCTGCCTCCTCGCCGACGGCGGCTGGAAGTACCTCAGCTCCGGTCTCTGGACGACCGACTGGGACGACCTCCCCGAGGACGTCGACGAGATGATCTGGTGGTAGCGGCCGCGCGAGAGTAGCTTCCCCTCCCCTACACTCCCCCGATGCGCTTCGGTGTCACCCTCCCCAACACCGGCTACGGCGGCGCCCCCGCCACCCTCATCCAGCTCGCGGTAGACGCCGAGGAGGCCGGCTGGGACGGCGTCTTCTTCTGGGACACGCCCTACGCCGCCGCCCCCGACGAACCCCCCATGGAGTTTGCCGACGCCTGGGTGCTCCTCTCCGGCGTCGCCCTGAGCACCGAGCGCGTGCGGCTCGGCACCATGCTCACGCCCCTCGCATGGCACCGTCCCTGGCTCATCGCCCGCCAGGCCGCCACCATCGACCGGCTCTCCGGTGGCCGCCTCACCCTCTCCGTCGGCCTCGGCGCCCCCGATGAGCAGGGTCCCTGGTTCGGCGGCGACGAGTTCGATCGCCGCACCCGCGCGGCCATGCTCGATGAGGCCCTGGCCGTCCTCAAGGGCCTCTGGAGCGGCGAACCCTTCGCCTTCGACGGTGAGCACTTCAGCACGCGCGAGGTCACCTTCCTCCCGCCACCCGTGCAGCAACCCCGCATCCCTATCTGGGTCGTCGGCGCCTGGCCCCGCGACCCCGGCATGTGGCCCCGCCGCAAGTCGATGCGCCGCGCCATCCGCTACGACGGCCTCCTCCCCAACGTCTTTGGCGCGGATGGCGCGATGGTGTTCGATGCCACCCCCGATGAGGCGCTCGATGACCTGCGCGCCATGAGCGAGTGGGTAGCCCTCGAGCGTGACGGCACGGAGTCGTACGACATCGTCATCGAACGCAGCCTCCCCGATGTCGATGCCGCCGAAGTCGCCCGCTGGGAGGAAGCGGGCGCCACGTGGTGGCTCGATGATGCCTGGTGGGAGATGTACGGCGCCCCCGACGACCCCGAGCCCCTCCGCCGCCGCATCCTCCGAGGCCCGCCCCGCTAGCCCCTCCTTACCCGCATCACAATTCTGCGGCCCGCATAACCCTTTCCTGAGCCCCCCCGGCCGCTCCCCCCAGGGTTGCTGGTCATACGCACCCAAGGGGCCAGAGGCCCCGTGCGCAGCCCCGGCGGCCG